>JBNKUW010000098.1:0-9856 GCA_050298835.1 Marivivens sp. | reverse complement strand
GGAACCGTGGGGCTGGACCAACGGCAACGGCGGCCAGGGCAACGCCAACGGCATCTGCAACGGCAATGCCGGGGGCAACGGGAATGGCAACGGCAACACCACCGGCACCCCCGAGGTGTTCGAGAAGGACGAGTACTACTACCACCCGGATCACCTCGGCTCGTCGAGCTATGTGACGGACCTCGACGGGGAGATCTTCCAGCACCTGGAGTACTTCCCGTTCGGGGAGACGTGGGTCGAAGAGCATTCCAACACTCAGCGGACACCGTATCTCTTCACCGCGAAGGAACTGGATGAGGAGACCGGGCTCTACTACTTCGGCGCGCGGTATTACGACCCTCGGACCAGCGTGTGGCAGTCGCCGGATCCGATTTTGGCGAGTTATCTAAAGGGGCAAGGTTCCGGAGAGGGCGTATTTACGCCGAAGAATCTAAACGTTTTCTCTTACGTACATCAGAACCCCTTGGTGCTTGTCGATCCTGATGGCAGAGAAGCTTTGCCCAAACCGGCGGGACCGAGTTGGATCGACTACTCGAAGCCACAGATCAGAATTTTCCCGGGGGCGCCAGCAAACGATAATCGAGCTCCTCGGGGGAACACACCGCGAGCGAATTACTTAAGAGCGCTGGTTGCTTTGGGTCTGGCCTACGAGGCGCAAAACGCGGGTCAATCTCTTCGGGCCGCTGCTGACGCACATTGGATTGCCGAAGACCGCAGAAGAGATCCTGGCTCTTGGGTATCAGTTGCTAGGTTTTCTGATAGAGAGCCATGGAAGGACGACCACTCAAGGCCGATCGGGGCAAGCTGGATGTTGGGAGAGGATATCATGGGCATGTCATTGGACGAAATTCGAAACGTCTACGGCATACCGGATGGTCAATTGCCTGGAACATCCGAAACCGATGTTGGAGGCGTCAACGACATGGGCTACGTGACCATCGGCTGGGTAAGAAGAGAGGACTTAGAAACGCATTTTGATCACCGAGAAGCCTTGCCCTGGCCACCTGAGAACTTTCCAATACGCTTGGAGGGTGGCGCGCACGAGTTATTGGTGCGACGGGGCGTCAATCCGACGAGTGTAATTCGAAATATCATCGTGATACCAACACTTGCACCGGAGTAAAGACAATTGAGAATAATACTAACGCGGCAAAAAGAGTCAGCTTCCTCTGCCGATCAAGTTGTCGAAGAAGAAGTGGCATTTGAGTTCGCGTATCTCAACAAACACGATGCTAACCGCGAAGACATTGCAGGACTTGGATTGAAGTGTCTTGAAGATGTGGGGGAGTTTAAACGTGGGGGGGTGTACCATACGATCGCGACACTCGACGGCAATGGAGAGCTAGAACGAGAGTTTTACTATTTCCGAATATCGAGAGTTGTTCCAGAGGACGAGCACATCGCCAAGAGGCGTAGCCAAATAGGAAAGAGTGCGGGAAACTACAGGCTAGAAGACGGAGTAGACGCAGGTTGGTTTAGGTTGGTGTAGCCAGTGACAAGTCACCTCTCTGTCTCCTTTACACTCCAGAAAACCTAGGTCCGTGACGCAACCGCTACACCATCCGCAACCGCGAGGTCGGGACGAAGCACGTCTTTGCCGGCGGCACGCGGCTGGTCTCCAAGCTGGTCAAGGCGCCGAACGTCGTCGACCTCGACGGCGACGGCATCCCCGACGACATCGCCAACGCCTGCTCCGAGCCCTGGGGCTGGACCAACGGCAACTGCGGGCAGGGGAACGCCAACGGAGTCTGCAACGGCAACGGTGGTGGAAACGGTAACGGCAACGGAGGCTCAGGCCCCGAGGTCTTCGAAAAAGACCAGTACTATTACCACCCGGACCACCTCGGTTCGTCGAGCTACGTGACCGACCTCGACGGCGAAATCTTCCAGCACCTCGAATACTTCCCTTTCGGCGAGACTTGGGTGGAAGAGCACTCCAACACGCAAAGAACGCCGTACCTCTTCACAGCGAAGGAACTGGATGAAGAGACGGGGCTCTACTACTTCGGGGCGCGGTATTACGATCCGCGGACGAGCATCTGGCAGAGCCCGGATCCGATTTTGGGCGCTTATATGAAGGGCCAAGGCAGTGATGGTGGTGTATTCCTGCCTCCAAACATCAATCTTTATGGTTACTCACAACAGCGTCCGACGCGCTTGATTGATCCAAATGGGGCCGAGAGCCAAGATGCACACACTGCATGGAACCTCTTGGATTTCTTTGGCATTGGAGGAATCGTAGAAGGCGAAACAGCGGCCATAAATGCCGGGCTGCAAGCTGTCGCAGATGGTGACATTGGTTCTGCAGAGGCAGAAATGAACGCCGCGCGTCAGCAAGCAATTCAAAATAACGCAAACGCAATGCGTGATGGAGCGCCGTTGGCACTGGCAATGTCGGTCCTTCCAGGAACCGTAAAACCGAAACTTGGAGGGCTCGGAAGAGTATTGGGTCTTGGATGGCGTCGATCCACAAGGCAACTCGCGAGCACACGAGCTGACGAAGTTGCTGGCGTGATGAGAGCGAACAATGTTGATCCAGACGATACAACGGGCATGGTTGCTGTGTTCATTGCACCCGATGGAAGAGTATTCCCCGGCATGAACTCTGCTGCAGCCAAGGCGACTGGATCCAATCGAGCAACAACCGGAGCGATCATTGACCGCGCAAACAATTCAAGGAGCGCATGCGGTGGCTATGGTGCAAATTGCGCTGAGGTCGATGCCCTACAACAGGCACTAGACTTCTATGATGGAGATATGTCTAAGTTAGAAGGCGGTTCGATATCTGCGGTACAAGTGGGTGGACGAATTAAGGACGGCAGCTTCAGCCCACACGGCACTGTTCGAGAGGGATGCAGTAGCTGCGGAGACTTCATTCCCGGACTAGGAGTCGTTTTCGATTGAGCGGACATTATTTTCATGAGTTCATCGTGGGCCTTACCAAGCCCGCAATGAAAAAACCGAGTGAATTGCCAATGTGTCGTTTGCGGGCTATGGAGTTTTGCGCTGCTCTCGTGGAGAGATTCAGGCTTTTTGACGACCATGAGCAACCAGACAGTCCAAAAGAAATTATTGCAGCAGCTTTGAAGTGGTGGGGCCTTTCTGCCGAAGAAAAAAGGGCCGAGTTTGAGGCTATCGATCAAAAGGCTCTGCTTTCCATTTTCTCAATTATTGGGCAATTGAGTACTTCGCCAGACGCGTGGGAAATCCAAGAACATATTTCAGGTCTAGATGATGAGTTGATCGTTCGTGGTGGAGTTCCGGAGAAAGATTTTCGAGATTTTGTTAGGCGATATGCAACTACGCATGGGTCTGGCACGTAATGCTGTGGCGACGTCACACTGAAGTAGAAGTTGCATGACTTCGACGGCACCTGCGCCTGTGTCCAGCCGCATGCACCGTCGCTCATCGGCGACTGCGCCTACAGCTATGACCTGAACGGCAACCCGACCGGCTGGGATCACGTCCAGAACGGCACGCGCCGGACCACCGTCTGGAACGAAGAATGGAGGCGTTAAGTGATTGATCCAGTGGATCAATCATAGCCGGAATGCATGCCATAGGTCTCGGACAACGGCCACGACCAGAGACCTACAAATACGACGACGCCGGCGAGCGCGTGATCAAACGCGGCCCTCAGGGCGAGACGGCTTACGTCAACCAGTTCTTCTACCCATGCGGGGCCGCGAGGTCGGCACCAAGCACGTCTTCGCCGGCGGCACCCGGCTGGTGTCGAAGCTGGTATAAGCCCCGAACGTCGTCGATGTCGATGGCGACGACATCCCCGACGATATCCCGAACGCCTGCTCCGAACCCTGGGGCTGGACCAACGGCAACGGCGGCCAAGGCAACGCCAACGGGATTTGCAACGGTAACGCCGGAGGGAACGGGAATGGCAACGGCAACACCACCGGCACCCCCGAGGTCTTCGAGAAGGACCAGTACTACCACCACCCGGACCACCTTGGCTCGTCGAGCTATGTGACCGACCTCGACGGCGAAATCTTCCAGCACCTGGAATACTTCCCCTTCGGCGAGACCTGGGTCGAAGAACACTCGAACACCCAGCGCACGCCGTATCTCTTCACGGCGAAGGAGTTGGATGAGGAGACAGGCCTCTACTACTTCGGTGCGCGGTATTATGATCCGAGGACGAGCGTCTGGCAAAGCCCGGATCCCGCATTGGATCGTTATTTGAAAGGTGCCGATAGCGGAGACGGTGTATTCACTCCTCCTAACTTGAACCTCTACGGTTACGTGCATCTGCGACCACTTGGGGCAATTGATCCCAGCGGTGAAGCATGCATTACAGCATATTTCTCGGACTATTGCCGCAGATCGCGCATTTACCGTTACTTTGACTCCGTCGTTTCGAGTGACACGCGGTTTTTTTGGAGCTGCTTCAATGGTTACAAATATGCTGGGCACGACTCAAGGATGGGGAGAAGGGATTTTCGGCGGCGTCGATGATGGTGCGGAAGTGCAATTGGAGCGGATTAGCGCTATGCTTGAGCCTATCAACACGCGGGAATTCCAACGAATCCGAAATGGCGAAGTGGCACTAAGAGGCGAAGCTCTCGATAGGAGAATGGTGAACCTAGAGCAGACAGCTGTACAAGGTTACTTGGACAACCTGAAAAAGACGGACCCGAAGGCTTATGAAAATCTAGTGTCGGTGTCCAATAGATTACTCAGTCCGACGGCAACTGAAAGATTCATAGTTGAACAAGGTTCTGCATGGGATACGATCTATCTGGGTATACTCGACGGCGTAAGAGAAGATCTTGGACGACCAATCGATTTTGCGAGGCAAAGCGACCGAGAGGTTATCGGGAATGCTGTGGCTTCTTACATCAGACAGAATGGCATGCCGGAGTAAGAAATATGGGCCAGGCAAAGCGCAGATTATTATCAGCGATTCTTTGTGACTTTGTTATCGGATCTGCTTTAATTTCTCTGCTAATCTTGGCAACAAGTCCTGCGGAAGGTTTTTTTCCAAGGTCGATGGAGGGTAGCTTTTTCGGACTGTATCGGGGCGCGGTGGGGTTTGTAGTTTTCTTTTATATCTTCTTTTTGTACATCGTCGGCCTTATCCTGGTTGTAGTCTTGACTAATGGTCGCACTTACTTCGTCAGAGTTTCTTTTCGAACCCTATTATTCGTTGCGTTTTCTATTTTTATTGTGTTCTTGTCGGGATTGTTTGACACTAAATATTTGCACGCTTGGATGATACTTGTAGCAGCCGGAGTTTTGACAATTTTTCTGGCCGAGTTTGTATCTGATCGCGTATTAATTCCCTAACAGAGCGTCATCAAGCGTGGGCCGCAGGGCGAGACCGCCCTCGCATTTCGGCATTTGAAGCGCAAAACGCTGCCTCTCGCCTGCGGCTCGAACGCGATCTCCGAGTCTTTATTCTGGTAGCCGAAACACGGGATCAACCAGTTCTACACCATCCGCAACCGCGAGGTCGGGACGAAGCACGTCTTTGCCGGCGGCACGCGGCTGGTCCCCAAGCTCGTCAAGGCGCCCAACGTCGTCGATGTCGATGGCGACGGTATCCCCGACGACCTGCCGAACGCCTGCTCCGAGCCCTGGGGCTGGACCAACGGCAACGGCGGGCAGGGGAACGCCAACGGCATCTGCAACGGCAATGCCGGTGGAAACGGCAATGGAGGTTCAGGCCCCGAGGTCTTCGAAAAAGACCAGTACTACTACCACCCGGACCACCTCGGAAGCTCGTCCTATGTGACGGACCTAGACGGCGAAATCTTCCAGCACTTCGAGTACTTCCCCTTCGGCGAAACATGGGTCGAGGAGCACTCCAACACCCAGAGAACCCCGTACCTCTTCACGGCGAAGGAGTTGGATGAAGAGACCGGGCTCTACTACTTCGGTGCCCGGTACTACGGTCCGCGGACGTCAGTGTGGCAGAGCCCGGATCCGTCGCTATCAGAATATATGTTGGGTGATCCCAATGAAGGCGTAAACGCGCCTGCGAACCTGTCCCTATATGCGTACGCGTATTTGCGTCCTACAGCGAATATTGATCCTGACGGCAATCTAAACGTCTATATTGGAGGTGCGGCGGATAATGCTCAGCCCGGTTCGCCAATTTACCGCGGAATGCAGGTGCAAACTGCTGCCGGTGGTGATTTTCTTCAGTCTCTGAACGACCTGCCCAACATCACCGCCCGGTGGAGCGAAGCGAACAGACCGCAACTGGAAGATGGAAGCCGTGGAAGCTCACCATTGGCGCAGGAGATAACGACTGCTGTCGGCGAGTTTGACGACGAACCAGTCAATATCATGGGACACAGTTGGGGAGGGGCGGCAGCAACGCGTTTGGCCAACGAACTATCGGCCGAAGGCGTAGAGGTTAATGTTGTGGTCACTCTTGATCCGGTGTCGCGGTGGTGGAACAGACAAGATGTCAAGGACCCTGATACTCGCTGGATAAACATGTTCATTCCTGAGGACGCGCGCGTGCCGAACGCATTCCCTGATGATATCGCTGAGACAGGAGGAGATTGAGGTTCAAGACGTGGGGCTGATCAAAATATCCCTCTCACTGCATGGCCTGGATTGAGTGTTGATGAACGTGGCAATAGAAGCGGCGTGTCAGGCCACATGGGAATACTTCTGATTCCCCTTAGTCCGTTTGTTGATGAGGCACCTCTGGAATGATCGCGGCATCCCCATTTCGGTTTTGGTTGGCAATTGTACTATCGTGTTCATTGGTGACCAGTTGCACATCATACTTGGATCCGACGCGAGCTTCGGACGAAAGATTTGTTGAAAGCCTTCAGATTGGTCAGCCGTTCTCATTCTTTGTGCACCGCAAAGACCGATACGCCGTCGACCGGGAATCAGTTTTTGCTCGCTGGCGTCTATCTAGGTCGGAGCTTGTTTCAGCATGCGGGGTAGCAAATGCCTGCTACCCGGAAAATTTGCCAGACCTGATCTCAGTAGAGTCCAGAATGGTTGCTAATAGAGTTGTTCTGTACAGTGGTTTCGTGGGTAGCTGGCGAACCCGCGACACCATTCTGATTTTTGACCGCGAAGATAAACTCTTGGGTTGGGTAAAAGTCGGATGGCAGCCGTGAGGGCAAGCCTGAGTTGCGTGATTTCACCGACGCCGTGGGATAATTGTAAGCAAAGCGTCTCAGCCCCCAACATACCGCCCGCTTCTCAAACCAAGGTGATTAACTTATTCTTTGGCACACCGCGCGGTGACGTGTACAAACCGGTCAGCCCGCCTCTCGAAACACGTACAAAAGTGCACAAACCGATGTACGTCCGCCGCTCCTGACGGTTCGTTAACGGTACAACCGCGCCTACAGCTACGACGCGAACGGCAACCAGACCGGCTGGGATCACGTCCAGAACGGAACGCGCCGGACCACCGTCTGGAACGAAGAATGGAGGCGTTAAGTGATTGATCCAGTGGATCAATCATAGCCGGAATGCATTCAGGAGGTCTCGGACAACGACCACGACCCAAGACCTACAAGTACGACGACGCGGGCGAGCGCGTGATCAAGCGCGGGCCTCAAGGCGAGACGGCTTACATCAACCAGTTCTTCACCATGCGGAACCGCGAGGTCGGCACCAAGCACGTCTTCGCGGGCGGCACGCGGCTCGTCTCAAAGCTGGTCAAAGCCCCGAACGTGGTGGATTTGGACGGCGACGGCATCCCCGACGACATGCCGAACGCCTGCTCCGAGCCCTGGGGCTGGACCAACGGTAACGGCATCTGCAACGGAAACGGTGGTGGAAACGGTAACGGCAACGGCGGCTCAGGCCCCGAGGTCTTCGAAAAGGACCAGTACTACTACCACCCGGATCACCTCGGCTCGTCGAGCTATGTGACGGATCTCGACGGCGAGATCTTCCAGCACCTGGAATACTTCCCCTTCGGCGAGACCTGGGTGGAGGAGCATTCCAACACCCAGAGAACCCCGTACCTCTTCACCGCGAAGGAACTGGATGAGGAGACCGGGCTCTACTACTTCGGCGCGCGGTATTACGACCCTCGGACCAGCGTGTGGCAGTCGCCGGATCCGATTTTGGCAAGCTACATGAAGGGCGAACGATCCGGCAGTGGTGTATATACTCCTTTGAATCTGAACCTGTTCGGTTACGGGCAGCAACGTCCGTTGGTCCTTATTGACAAAGATGGTGAGGAGATCTCCGTTTCTGAAACGGTGACAAAACTTCCGTCTGGCGGAACCCTCACAGAGCGAAACATTAGCTTTACTGCTTCGTTGAGAAATGTAAGTGGCGTTTTACCTTCGGGGGTGGCTCCAGCAGACCTAGCATCGAGGCTAGAAACACAAATTGAGAACGATTACACGCGCTCATTTACTGACGGTGCCGGAAATGTCACAGTATACACGACAGATGCGGACATAAAGGCTCAGGGCTTGGTAGGGAACTTCGTCAGCACGACAATCGGCAGCCGCCACAGTGTCGAGGTGCTGGCACACGGCACTGGGGAGTTGGCTCCAGCGCCGGGACGCACAAATTCACCTGTTGGAAAAGCACCGGGTTTCGCTACAGGTGATACCTTCTTCATTAGCGACCTGACACTAGCTACACCTAAGGCACACCCCAATGTAAGTTTCGAGCGAACAGGTTCGCATGAGTTTGGGCATATCGCTGGTCTGCGCCATCCAAATGACCCGGCAAACCCAATTTCTGGCACGCCTACGAATAATCTGATGTCACAAACAGTGCTTTCACCATCACACGATGTCACAAAGGATCAACTCGATGCGATTTATAACGAATTTAAGTAGGCTTATTGCATTCCTGGTCGCGCTTCCTTTGTCTTCGGACGCTGCTGAAATTGGAAAAATGGAAATAAAGGTCGTTTTTCTTGAGTTCAAAGATATTGGAGTTGATTTGTTTCTTCAGGAGCGCTTGGTGTTTAGTGGGACGCTGACTGTTCCAGAAAAAGAAGCAAGCACTGGATTTGCCGCGATGCTTCTAGCAAATGTGGATCGCGGGCCGCTCGACATCCGAATGACCACTGAATTTGAAACGATTTCCGGCGAAGTGCTTGTATTGGAGGATTCGAAAATTCTATACGTCCAATGCTGCGGTGCACCGAATTTCCAAATTAGCTCGTCGGACGCCGTGCTGTTGGATTAATTTAGTTATCGGGTGATCGCTCTTCTGGTGATTTCACACTGTGCGCAATAGCGTACAAACCGGTAGGCCCGCCTCCCTCAACACGCGCAAAAACTGCACGAACCCATGTACGTCCGCCGATCCTGACGGTTCGTCAAGGGTACATCCGCACTTTTTGCGCGCCTTTACCGATCCCCGCACCGACGTAATACCGATGTAATACATATCCGAACCTTTCGCACTAATTGTGCAGAAAGAGAGGTATTTGTGCGCTGATGCGCATTCCGGGAAAGACGGAAGAGTTCTTTCGGGAGATGCCCCATGACACGATCCACAACATCGTGGGCAAGGATCTGCTGCACGAGCGCGTCCAGCCCTCGGGCACGCGGGTGACGCAGAAGAAGACCAGCTACGACTGGACCTACACCTACGGATCGCCGCAGCCCCACGCGCCCTCGCTGATCGGCGACCGCGCCTACAGCTACGACGCGAACGGCAACCAGACCGGCTGGGATCATGTCTCGAACGGCACCCGCCGCACCATCGTCTGGGACGAGGAGAACCGCATTCAGGAGGTCTCCGACAACGGCCACACCAAGACCTACAAATACGACGACGCCGGCGAGCGCGTGATCAAACGCGGGCCGCAAGGCGAGACGGCTTACATCAACCAGTTCTTCACCATGCGGAACCGCGAGGTCGGCACCAAGCACGTCTTCGCGGG
>JBNKUW010000097.1:0-9864 GCA_050298835.1 Marivivens sp. | reverse complement strand
CGGAGTTTCCTCTGCCGGAGTTTCCTCTGCCGGAACCTCAGCAGCCTCTGCCGGAGCTTCATCACTCGGTTCTTCAACCGGCGTTTCCGCAACCGTCTCCATCGGGCTCAGACCTTCGTCTGCGGCACCTTCGGCTTCGTTGGTTTCTTCGTCGCCCAGATCGATGGTCTCCATGCCCGAGGGGCCATCGCTGACCTCTTTCGTGGCAACCGGATCGTTGGACTTTGCAGCGGCCGCTTTGGACCGTGACCGACGACGACGGGACACCTTTTTGGGTTTGTCTTCGTCATCCTCTTCCGCAGCGAGGCTTTCGGCATATGCCTTTTCCTCGGCCAGAAGGGCCTCACGATCCGCAACCGGGATCTGGTAGTAATCCGGATGGATTTCCGAGAACGCAAGGAACCCGTGGCGGTTTCCGCCATAATCGACGAAGGCCGCCTGCAAGGACGGTTCGACGCGCGTTACTTTTGCGAGATAGATATTTCCAGCAAGCTGGCGTTTTGTTTGGCTCTCAAAATCAAATTCCTCGACTTTGTTGCCGTCCACCACCACGACGCGGGTTTCTTCCGCGTGGGTGGCATCGATAAGCATCTTCTTTGCCATGTTTTCCAATTGCACGACGTAAAGCCGTCCTGCCCGGAGGCGCGGCCGTCAGTAAATCGTGTCTTTCAGGGGCGAGGTGCACGGGGCAAGCAGAGAGGCCCCTCGGGGCCGTCAAACGTCTGCCTGTATCCAACGCGCGTTGCATCGCGGTTCTTCCTTAGCGCCCGCTGGGGGCACCTGTTACAAGCCCGGCGCGTCCGAAAACCTCGCGCTGCCAGGGCATCCTATCGACCCAACAAGGGGCCAAATCCACATCTGTCAGAGACCGGGGTCGTTCCCCTTGGGTCTGGGACAGTGAAACTTTCCGGTGTCGGCCGCACCATCGCGGACGCCATCACGTACCGTCTACATAAGACTGGCTGGGGATAAATTACAATGGCAAACTGCGAAACCACCCGAAAGAGAGGTTCCACAGGTTCCGATCAACCCAAATAGTCAGACCGTTGCAGACCGTATTTCGCCATTTTTTCGTTCAACGTCCGACGCGGGAGGCACAGTTCCTCCATCACCGCCACGATGGACCCCTTATGGCGGCGCATCGTGTTGTCGATCAGCATCCGTTCGAAGGCTTCGACAAATTCCTTCAGCGGCTTGCCTTCGGTGGTCATGGTCGGCGGTTGTTCGTCACTGTCGGCCATCAGCAGCGACGCGATCGTTCCCGATCCACGGCGCGATTGCAGCACCGCACGTTCGGCCACGTTAATCAGTTGGCGCACGTTGCCCAGCCACGGGGCCTGTAACAACTGCGCGGCTTCTTGTGCGGCAACCTTCGGGGCATCGCACCCGTATTCATCTGCGAACTGTTCACTGAAAGACGTGAACAGCGTCAGAATGTCCTCTCCGCGAGCGCGGAGCGGCGGCACGGTAATCCGCAGCGCGGCAAGACGGTAGAACAGGTCGGGGCGCAGTTCGCTTTCGCAGGTTTTGTCCTGCTCTTGCAGATTGCAGATCGCGACGATCCGCGTTTCCGATGGCGTCCCCTGTTCATTGATCGCGGTCATCAGTCGGGTCTGGTGCGTCGGGCTCAGCGCTTCGATATCTTCGAGAACGAGCGTCCCGCCACGTGCTTCTTCCATCGCGGGGATCGGCTCGTCTTCGTTCGCGGGGCCGAACAGACGGCGGGTCAGGCTGTCTTCGTCAAAGGCACCGCAGGACAGCAGCACGAATTTCTTCGACGCCCGCGCGCTCACCGCATGAAGCGCGTGCGCAATCAGGGTTTTGCCGGTGCCGGTTTCGCCCTCAATAAACACATGCCCGTCGGATTGCCCCAGATCGAGGATGTCTTCCCGCAGACGCTCCATCACCGGCGACCCACCGATGAGCTTTTTCATCAATGCGGTCCCGTCCGACAGTTCGCGGCGCAACACGCGTGCATCCAACGTCAGCCGACGCGCATTGGTGGCCTTTTTGGCCAGCTCGGTCATCCGGTCGGGGTTGAACGGCTTTTCAAGGAAATCGAACGCGCCAAGGCGCATCGCCTCAACCGCCATGGGCACATCCCCGTGGCCGGTGATCATGATTACCGGAAGCATACTATCCACGCCTTTGATTTTGCGCAGGAATTGCATTCCGTCCATGCCGGGCATCTTGATGTCGCTGACGATGATACCGGGGTAATCCGGCGTCAGCGCCTTGAGCGCCTCTTCGGCACTGGCGTAGGTTTCGGTGTCAAAGCCCGACAGGGCCAGCCACTGGCTGATGGACTGGCGCATGTCCTTTTCGTCATCGACGACCGCAATCTTCATGGCCTTGGACATATGGTGTTACTCCGCTGCTTCGACGTCACTTTGATAGATAGGGAGCTGAACTTCGAATACAGCCCCCCCGTTTGCCCCGTTTCGCGCCGTCAGGCGTCCCCCGAGGTCGTTCACAATCCCCGATGAAATCGCAAGGCCAAGCCCCACACCGTCACCGGGCTGTTTGGTTGTGTAGAAGGGTTCGAACAACGCATCGAGGTCATCAACCCCTGCCCCGTTGTCCTGAACCGTCAGGCGAATGGTGTCGCCCACGAATAGCTGGATATCAACCGCCGGATCGGCAACGCCTTTGGTCGCGTCGAGCGCATTGCGCAGCAGGTTGATCAGCACTTGTTCAAGCCGCAGCCGATCCCCGAAGATCACCGCAGGATCGGTGGGCAGGTTCTTGGTGATGGCTACCTTGCGCGATTTCAACTGCGGTTCCATCATCGACAAGGCGGTCGAAACCGCATCCCGCACGTCCACGGGTTCGAACGCGTCCTTACCCTTGCGGGCATAGGATTTGAGCTGTTTCGTGATCGCGCCCATCCGTTCGATCAGGTCGTCGATACGCTGGAACGATGACAGCGCTTCGTCCGGACGGCGACGCTGTAACAAGAGCTTTGCCCCCGCCAGATAGGTTTTCATCGCCGCCAGCGGCTGGTTCAATTCGTGGCTGACCGCTGCTGACATTTCCCCCAAAGCCGCCAGTTTCGACGATTGGGCGAGCGATTGTTCGGCCACTTGAAGGTTCTTTTCGGCCTTTTCACGTTCGGCAATTTCCCTTTGAAGACGCATGTTTAGCGCGCGAAGCTCTGCCGATTCACGCTGGAAGAACACCATCCGTGACGCCGATTTTCGCGAGGACACCCAAAAGGCCAGTGCCAACAGGATCGCAAAGCCCATAATCTCGAGTGCAAGAACCCCGTTCACCTTTTCCCGCACCGAGGCATAGGTGGTAAAGCTCACCATTTGCCAGCCTTGGAACGGTACACGGGTTTCACGACGGAGCACCGCTTCGCCCCGCAGGTAGGTGTCCAGCGGGATCACCGCCCAGTCACGGGTCGTCTGGATCGCGCGTTCAATGGCAGAGGCCGCTGTTTGCCGCTCCATAGCGGCGGCTTCGTTCGATCCCCGCCAGCGCGGCTCGGTCGACAGGATGATCGTGCCGCTGCTGTCCGCGACAAACACAGCATCCGAAATGCTCGCCCAACTGCGTTCAAGCTTTTGCAGGTCAACCTCGACCGTGATGACACCCAAGGCGCCACCGCTCGGGTCGTCCATCCGGCGGGAATAGACAAAGGTGAAACCACCCGCTTCGGTTTGGGCAGTGGTGAATATCGTCGCATTCGACCGCAGCGCATTCACGTAGTACGGCGCGCTGCGATGTGTTTCGCCCAGACGGCTCCGGTCTGTTGCAGCCACCGTCCGCCCGTCCCGATCCAGCAGCATCAAAGACGCAGCGCCGATTTCGTCCACAAAGGACAGCAAATGCTGGCTGGACAGCGAATACTCTCCCTCTTGCAACGCACGCAGCAATTCGGGGTCCCGCGCCAAAAGTTGCGGCACGATAGAGTTCCGCTGGAGTTCGGAAATCAGGTTCCCGACATAAAGCGTCATCCGTACTTCCGCACGGTTGCGGGTGGTTTCGGTAAAACGCTCTGTCAGAAGAAGGTTGGTGAAATACACCAGCGTCACAGCGACGCCCACAAAAACGACAAAGGCCAGCCGGTTTAACCAGCGGCCTAATTTGATCGTATTTGCACGGTTCATAATTCTCTGGCGCATGGGGCGATGTTACGCGCGCCCCACGCGAGGCTCAATCAGGCGCTGGCCATCTGGTCCAGCAAAGAGCGGAAAAGCGCCTGTCCATCGGTTCCACCGTGGATCGGGTCAACCGCGCGTTCGGGGTGCGGCATCATTCCCAGAACGCGGCGGTTCTCGGACAGGATACCGGCGATGTTGTCGCGGGCACCGTTGACGTTTTCCGTGTAGGTAAACGCGATGCGGTCCTGATCGTGCAACTGGGCAAGCGTTTCGTCGTCGCAGTAGTAATTGCCATCGTGGTGGGCGACGGGAACGTCGATCACCTGACCGGCCTGATAGCCAGAGGTAAACGCGCTGTCAGCGGTCCCAACCTTGAGTCCAACGGTGCGGCAAACGAATTTCAGACCGGCGTTGCGCATCAGCGCACCGGGCAGAAGGTGGGTTTCGGTCAGAACCTGGAACCCGTTGCAAACGCCAATGGCATAACCGCCCGCGTTCACGTGATCGACCAGACCTTTGCAAACCGGAGATTTGCCAGCGATCGCACCGCAGCGCAGGTAATCGCCAAAGGAAAAACCGCCCGGCACTGCGACCAGATCCACCTTGGGCAGCTCTGCGTCCTTGTGCCAGACGACGGTGACGTCGGCTCCGGCTTTTTCCAGTGCAACCACCATGTCGCGGTCGCAGTTGGAACCCGGAAACTGGATGACGGCGGCTTTCATTACGACAGCTCCACCGAGTAGCTTTCGATCACTGTGTTGGCGAGCAGCTTTTCGCACATCTCTTTCACAGTGTCCTCAGAGGTGCCGTCGGCCAGCTCCAGTTCGATCACTTTGCCCTGACGGACGGAATCGACGCCGTCGAAACCAAGGTTGCCAAGTGCGTGGCGAACAGCCTCGCCCTGCGGGTCCAGAACGCCATTTTTCAGCATGACATGCACACGTGCTTTCATCGGGCGGTTTCCTTCTTAGTTAATCAGGGTCGGTTTGGTGGTGTGGGTCACGTTCGAGGGCAAAACCCCCAAACGGCGCGCGACTTCGGTATAGGCATCGGTCAGGTTGCCCAGATCGCGGCGGAACACGTCTTTGTCCAGTTTCTGGCCGGTTTCGATGTCCCAAAGACGGCAGCTATCGGGGCTGATTTCGTCAGCAACAACCAGACGCGGGAATTCGTTTTCCCAAAGACGGCCGAATTCGATTTTAAAGTCGATCAGACGGATACCAACACCGTGCATGGTGCCGGACAGGAAATCGTTGACGCGCAGCGCGGTCGAAACGATTTCGTCCAGTTCCTGCTGGTTGGCCCAGCCGAACGCGGCGATGTATTCTTCGGGAACCAGCGGATCGCCAAGAGAGTCATCTTTGTAGGAAAACTCCACAATCGGGCGCGGCAGTTGAGTGCCTTCGGTCATTCCCAGACGTTTCGCCATCGAACCGGCGGCGTAGTTGCGCACGATCACTTCGAGAGGCACGATTTCCACCTGACGGCAAAGCTGTTCGCGCATGTTCAGGCGTTTGATAAAATGGGTCGGAATACCCACAGCCTGAAGGCCGGTCATAAAGAATTCGGACAGGCGGTTGTTCAGCACGCCCTTCCCTTCGATCACAGCCTTTTTCTCGGCGTTGAACGCGGTGGCGTCATCCTTGAAGTACTGGACGATCGTGCCCGGTTCCGGACCTTCGTAGAGAATCTTTGCCTTGCCTTCGTAGATTTTAGTGCGGCGCGCCATGCGGGAATCCCTCTTGCTGCCGCGTGACGCGGCGTGAGTCATGGGCTGCGTATAGGGCAAGCCCTGAAAAGCTGCAAGAATGGCGCAGGCTGATGACCAAGAGAAAATGCGCTAGCTCAATGACGCTATGTCTTGTTGCAACTAGATTTGAACTACATATTGGTTGAAAGACCCAATCGTGAGAGGAGCCTCCATGTCTACATTTGACGATCGTGAAGTCGCATTCGAATCCAAATTCGCTCATGACCAAGAGGTGCAATTCAAGGCAGCCGCCCGCCGAAACAAACTACTGGGACTATGGACCGCTGAATTGTTAGGCAAATCCGGTGAGGAAGCTGCAGCATATGCAAAAGAAATCGTAAAATCGGACCTGGAAGAAGATGGCGACGAAGACGTCTACCGCAAACTTTCGGGCGATCTGGGCGACCGCGCGGATGAAACCACCATTCGCAGCAAAATGGTCGAACTTATGGCGAAAGCAAAAGAAGAGCTTATCGCTGAAATGTAAGTGATCGCTCTGGCGTGGCTATCGGGCGCAGCCAAACAGGGTGCGCCTTCTTTCTTTCGTATAAGTGGTTTGAAAAAAAACGCTGCTCGTGCGATGCGATTGTAGAACGAATCTGTAGAACCTTGGGGTCCTGAAATGAACAATGCGCTTTCCCGTCTTCTTGAGACCCGCGACTGGCTTTTGGCTGACGGCGCTACCGGAACGAATCTGTTCAATATGGGTTTGAGCTCTGGTGAGGCACCCGAGCTTTGGAACGTGGAACAACCTGAAAAGATCACCGCCCTTTATAAAGGTGCCGTGGACGCAGGAAGTGACCTGTTTCTGACCAACACTTTTGGCGGCAATGCGTCGCGCCTGAAACTGCACGCCGCCGAAGGTCGTGTGCGCGAACTGAACGTCGCTGCGGCGGAACTTGGCCGCAACCTTGCCGACAAGGCTGGCAGACCGGTCGTTGTCGCAGGCTCTATAGGCCCGACCGGCGAAATCATGGAACCCATGGGCACGCTGACCAAGGCGCTCGCGACCGAGATGTTCCACGAACAGGCCGAAGCCCTGAAAGAAGGCGGCGTTGACGTCCTCTGGGTCGAAACCATTTCCGCCGTCGAAGAATACCAAGCCGCAGCCGAGGCCGCCAAACGCGCAGACATGCCGTGGTGCGGCACCATGAGCTTTGACACCGCTGGCCGGACCATGATGGGCATCACCAGCGCCGATCTGGCCAAAGTGGTGGGCAAGCTCGATCATCCGCCGCTGGCCTTTGGTGCAAACTGCGGCGTTGGCGCAGCCGACCTTCTGCGGACGGTCATGGGCTTTGCCGCAACCGGATCGACCCTGCCCCTGATCGCCAAAGGCAACGCAGGCATCCCCAAATACCACGACGGTCACATCCACTATGATGGCACACCGGAACTGATGGGCGACTATGCAGTCTTTGCCCGCGACTCCGGTGCAACGATCATTGGCGGATGCTGCGGCACCACTCCGGAGCACCTGCGCGCCATGAAAGACGCGCTGGAAACCCGTCCGCGCGGGGAACGTCCGTCGCTCGAAGACATTGCTGACCGTCTGGGCGGCTTTTCTTCGGCATCTGATGGCACCGGAGACGATGACGGCGCCTCCCGCCGCCGCACCCGCCGTCGGGGATAACCAAAGCCTCCGGCAGGAGTATTTTTGGAAAGATGAAACGGGGACCGCTCAGAACAGACTGAGCTGGTCCCCTTTTTTGGGCGGAACCGCAAACAGATCGCGCCGCAAAGGCGGATGATCGTTGTGGAGCCCGTTGCGCCTGCACGCGATCTTGAACCTTTGGGCGATCAGTTCGGCCCATTTCCCCTGCCCTTTCATCCGGTGGTCAAAGGCAGAATCATAGGTTTTGCCGCCGTTCAGTTCCTTTAGGCGGGACAACACGCGATTGGCACGGTCGGGGAAATGCTCTGCCAGCCAGGTTTCAAACAGCGGTGCGACCTCAAGCGGTAGCCTGAGGGTGATATAGCTCGCCGCGCGCGCACCGGCGGCGGCACAGGCGGCGATGATCGGTTCGAATTCATGATCGGTGAGAGCAGGAATAACGGGCGACACCATCGCGCGAACAGGCACGCCCGCATTGGTCAGACGTTCGATGGTCTGCAAACGGCGGGCGGGATGGGGAACGCGTGGTTCCATCACCCGCGATAGTTTCGGATCCAGCGTCGTAACCGACACCCCGACAGCGGCCAGCCCGCGCGCTGCCATCGGGGCAAGGATATCCAGATCCCGTTCAATCAGCGTCCCCTTGGTTATGATAATCACCGGATGGTTGTGATCCGACAGAACCCGCAGCAGATTCCGCGTGATTTCATGGCGCTTTTCAATGGGTTGATACGGGTCGGTATTTGATCCCAACGCAATGGGCGCCGCACGATATCCCTTTTTGCCCAACTCCCGTTCCAACACTTGCGGCGCGTCCGGTCGGGCCACCAGTCGGGTTTCGAAATCCAGCCCGGGAGAGAGGTCCAGGTAGGCATGACTCGGCCGTGCGTAGCAGTAGATGCAGCCGTGTTCGCACCCCCGATACGGATTAACCGACCGGTCGAATGGCACGTCCGGAGAGCGGTTCCGCGAAATCACACGTCGGGGTGTTTCGAACGAAACTTCTGTCCGTAAGAGCGCCAGAGGCTCCTGTTCCCAACCGTCGTCAAACGCCTCTAATCTTTGACGATTATACCGCAGCGCCGGATTATACGCCGCTGCCCGCCCCTTGCGATGGTCTTTGCTGGTCAACTTTGTCATAACGACAGAATAGAACATTTGCAGAACATGCAAAACAATCTTTTTTCGTCCTTCGGTCGTTTCCAGTACAGTGCAAGTCGGAATCGGCCCAGACCATCTGCGACATTCTGCGCAAATGTGGGTGAAATCACGAGCTTATTGGGAAACGAGCGCAATGTCTGACGAAGACGACATCATCCTCTCGGAACTGAACGACGAAGAACTTGTCGAACAAATGTTCGACGATCTTTACGATGGTCTCAAAGAAGAGATCGAAGAAGGTGTGAACATCCTTCTGGAACGCGGCTGGGCACCTTACCGTGTTCTGACCGAAGCACTGGTCGGCGGTATGACTGTCGTCGGTAAGGACTTCCGCGACGGAATCCTCTTCGTTCCCGAAGTTCTGCTTGCTGCGAACGCGATGAAGGGCGGCATGGCCATCCTCAAGCCGCTTCTGGCAGAAACCGGCGCACCGCGCGTTGGCAAGATGGTTATCGGCACCGTTAAGGGCGACATCCACGACATCGGCAAGAACCTCGTTTCCATGATGATGGAAGGCGCAGGCTTCGAAGTTGTCGACATCGGCATCAACAACGCGGTCGAGGCATACATCGAAGCGCTGGAAACCGAAAAGCCGGACATCCTTGGCATGTCGGCCCTGCTGACCACCACCATGCCCTACATGAAAACGGTCATCGACACGATGATCGAACAAGGCATCCGTGACGATTACATCGTTCTGGTCGGCGGCGCGCCGCTGAACGAAGAATTCGGCAAAGCCATCGGTGCTGACGCCTACTGCCGCGATGCGGCTGTTGCTGTGGACATGGCCAAAGAAATGGTCGCCCGCCGTCACAACCAACCCAATGGCTGATCTCTCCGATAAGGAGTTAACAGTTGACGGCCTCGCCCCGACCGGGCGGGGCCGTGTTCTCATTGTGGGATGCGGTGCGCTGGCGCATGAAATCCTCGCGCTCAAACGTCTGAACGGCTGGGACCATCTGGACCTGCAATGCCTTCCGGCCATCCTCCACAATCACCCGGAACGCATTGCCGCTGCCGTCGAAGCCGCCGTTCTGGAGCACCAATCCGACTATGACCGCGTGTTTGTAGCCTACGCCGATTGCGGCACCGGAGGGATGCTGGAAGCCACCTGCAAGCACCTTGGCATTGAGATGATCGCAGGCCCGCACTGCTATTCCTTCTTTGAAGGGAACGACACCTTTGCCGCTCACGGCGAAGTCACCGCCTTTTACCTCACCGACTTTCTCGCC
>JBNKUW010000096.1:0-9953 GCA_050298835.1 Marivivens sp. | reverse complement strand
TCAGAACGTCCTCTTTCATGACGCGGCCGTCTTTGCCGGAGCCTGTGACGTCACCAGCAGAGAGGTTGTGTTCCGCCATTAGCTTCTTGGCAGACGGAGCATCCTCAACGTCCTTGGAGGCAGCCGCCGGTGCGGGTGCTGCGGCAGGGGCGGGTGCTGCTTCGGCTTTGGGAGCCGGAGCGGCGGCAGCGCTTGCGCCTTCGTTGATGTGCGCCAGCAGGGCGTCAACGCCTACGGTGTCACCTTCGGCAGCGACGATATCACCCAGAACACCAGCAGCCGGAGAGGGGACCTCAACCGTGACTTTGTCGGTTTCCAGCTCGCACAGCATTTCGTCAACAGCGACCGCATCACCCGGTTTCTTGAACCAGGTAGCGACGGTGGCTTCGGTGACGCTTTCGCCCAGAGTGGGCACGCGGACTTCGATGCTCATATTACTTTCCTTCGATGGTCAGCGCGTCGTTCACGAGCGCTTCTTGTTGGGCTTTGTGTTGGCTGGCGAGGCCCGTTGCGGGCGAGGCCGAGGGGGAGCGACCGGCATAGACCGGGCGTTTATGCTTTGCATCGATGCGGGTCAGGACCCATTCGATATTCGGTTCGATAAAGGTCCACGCACCTTGGTTGCGCGGTTCTTCCTGACACCAGACCATTTCTGCGTCCTTGAACCGTTCCAGTTCTTTCATCATCGACTGGGCCGGGAACGGATAGAACTGTTCCAGACGCATGATGTAGACATCAGTCAGGCCACGGGCGTCACGTTCTTCGAGCAGATCGTAGTAGACCTTGCCCGAGCACAAGACGACGCGCTTGATCTTGTCATCTTCAACCAGTTTCGCGGTAGAGCGACCGGTGCCGTTGTCACGGTCGGCATCGTCCCAGAGGACACGGTGGAAGGATGACCCGTCGGTAAAATCTTTGATGTCCGAGATGCACATCTTGTGACGGAGCAACGATTTGGGTGTCATCAGAACGAGCGGTTTACGGAAGTTCCGGTGCAGCTGACGACGCAGGATGTGGAAGTAGTTAGCCGGAGTCGAGCAGTTCGCAACGATCCAGTTGTCACCACCACAAAGCTGCAAGAAGCGTTCGAGGCGGGCAGAGGAGTGCTCTGGTCCCTGACCTTCAAAGCCGTGCGGCAACAGCATTACAAGACCAGACATACGCAGCCATTTCGCTTCGCCAGAGCAGATGAACTGGTCGAACATGATTTGCGCGCCGTTGGCAAAGTCACCGAACTGGGCTTCCCACATGGTCAGAGCGTTCGGCTCTGCCAGAGAGTAGCCGTATTCGAAGCCGAGGACGGCATATTCCGACAGCATCGAGTCGATAACTTCGTAGTTCGCCTGACCCTCACGAATGTGGTTCAACGGGTAGTAGCGGTCTTCGGTTTGCTGGTCGATAAAGGCCGAGTGACGCTGGGAGAAGGTCCCGCGTGTTGCGTCCTGACCGGCCAAACGAACCGGATACCCTTCGGTCTGGAGAGAACCGAAAGCGAGCGCCTCTGCGGTTGCCCAGTCAAAACCGGCTTTACCAGCGAACATCGCTTTTTTGCTATCAAGCTGACGGGCGACGGTACGGTGGATGCTGAAACCTTCGGGAATGGTGGTCAGTGCGGTGCCGATTTCCTGCAGGGTTTCCGCCTTAATGGCGGTCTGGCCACGCTGGTAGTTGCCTTCTTTCTGGCGATCCATGTGGGACCAGCGACCATCAAGCCAGTCGGCTTTGTTCGGTTTGTATTCCTTCCCAGCTTCGAACTCGTCGTTCAGCTGGGCTTGGAACTGGGCCTTCATGTCCTCGATTTCGCCTTCGGGGATCAGGCCGTCTTGGACCAGACGTTCCGTGTAGAGCTGGAGCGTTGTTTTGTGGCGTTTGATGCGGTTGTACATCGCCGGGTTCGTGAACATCGGCTCGTCGCCTTCGTTGTGACCGAAGCGGCGATAGCAGAAAATGTCGAGAACCACGTCCTTGTGGAACTTTTGGCGGAATTCGGTAGCAACCTTTGCAGCGTGAACCACGGCTTCGGGGTCGTCGCCATTGACGTGAAAGATCGGTGCTTCGACAACCAGCGCGTTGTCCGTCGGGTAGGGCGACGAACGCGAGAAGTGCGGAGCGGTTGTAAAACCGATCTGGTTGTTCACGACGATGTGGATGGTGCCGCCGGTGCGGTGACCTTTGAGGCCAGACAGACCAAAACATTCGGCCACAACACCTTGACCCGCAAATGCAGCGTCACCGTGCAAAAGGATCGGAATAACGGAGTGGTGGTCGGGATCGTTCAACTGATCGCATTTTGCGCGGGTTTTCCCCAGAACAACGGGGTTCACCGCTTCGAGGTGCGAGGGGTTCGCGGTCAGCGACAAGTGAACCTTGTTGCCGTCAAATTCGCGGTCCGACGATGCGCCGAGGTGATATTTAACGTCACCCGATCCATCAACGTCTTCGGGTTTGAACGATCCACCTTGGAATTCGTTAAAGATCGCGCGGTACGGTTTGCTCATCACGTTGGCGAGAACCGACAGACGGCCACGGTGCGGCATACCGATGACGATTTCCTTCACACCCAGCGCGCCCCCACGCTTGATGATCTGTTCCATCGCCGGAATGAGGCTTTCGCCGCCGTCCAGACCGAAACGCTTCGTTCCCATGTATTTCACATGGAGGAATTTTTCGAACCCTTCGGCTTCGACCAGTTTGTTCAGGATCGCTTTACGGCCGTTCTGGGTAAAGGTGATCTCTTTACCGTAGCCTTCGATACGTTCCTTGAGCCAGCCCGCCTGTTCTGGATCGGAAATGTGCATGTATTGCAGTGCGAAGGTGCCGCAGTAGGTGCGCTGCACAATCGCAATGATTTCGTTCATCGTCGCCACTTCGAGGCCGAGAACATTGTCGATAAAGATCGGGCGATCCATATCCGACGGGGTAAAGCCGTAGGATTTGGGATCCAGTTCGGGGTGCGGAGTGTTATCACGCATGCCCAACGGATCCAATTTGGCAATCAGGTGACCCCGGATACGATAGGCACGGATGATCATCAGCGCACGGATCGAGTCCAGAACAGCGAGTTTGACCTGCTCTTCGCTGATCTGAACGCCTTTCTCGGCGGCCTTGGATTTGATTTTGTCCCCTGCAGCTTTCGGGTCTGCAGGCCACTGGCCATCCAATGCAGCAGTCAGGTCGTCGTTGACCACCGGAGGCCAATCGGTGCGTGCCCAAGATGGGCCGGCAGCTTCGGCCTTGGCATCAACCGGAGCGTCCCCGAGGGCCGCAAAAAACTCGCGCCAACTTTCGTCTACAGCACCGGGGTTATCGGCGTAGCGGGCGTAAAGCTGTTCGATATATTCCGCGTTGTGACCTTGCAGGAAGCTCGATGCGTGGAAAACGTCGTTAGGGGATTGATCGTTCATTTTCAGAACCTCAGTTCGAGGGGGCGGGAAGGGTCAAGCGCGTGACAACACCGTTGAACGCGGCAAGAGGCGGGACAGGCTCCGTTTCGGGAACCAGTTGCATAACATAGATCGTGGCTTCGGCGCCGGTATCGTCCAGAGCACCAGAGTAGCTCACCATACGGAATCCGTTTAATTCTTGGTGATCGTGATCCAAGGTCGGGTCGGTTTCTTCCAAGAGACCATGGTCCATTTCGACCTCGGTGCCTTCGAAGAAGTTATTCGTCAATTTGTCGTCGGGCAGGGCGATTGAGCATTCCACCAGCAAACGGCCATCAACATCGACGTAACCGGCGAGCAGCAGTGTCGCTCCATCCTGTTCGAGGATTGCACGACCGTCGGTCAGAGAAACCGCATCAGAGAGTGCGGCCCCTGCACGGTAAGCCATCATACCAGCCCAATCCGTCGGTTGCGGCGCGTTGATCGGCAAAAAGGCATCAATCAGACGGGCAATCGCACCAGATCGGTCATTGGCATCCTGCCAGCCTTCGCTGTTCAGGCCGGCCACATAGTCAGCCTTGCCACTGCGGGTTTCGTAGCAGGTATCAAACGAGGGAGAGAGACGATCATCGTCACTTGCTCCATATGCCAGCGACGAGAAAAAGATCAGACCGAGTGCTGCGATCAGCATCACAAAAACCCGGGGGGCCAATGTGTCGCGATGGGTTGCGAAGGTCAGAAAGGGGCGGAGGCGGCGCATTCTAGCAGCCTCCGCCAAATATGGGGCCCGCGCAACGGTTTTGCGAAGCCGACATAAAGTCGGCTTTAACAAAACACATATGACAGGCGCGTGGGCGCATTAGCCTTTGATCGCTTCCAGAACAGCTTCACCGAGGGTCGCAGGGCTATCTGCAACGACGATGCCAGCCGATTTCATGGCTTCGATTTTGGACTCTGCGTCACCCTTGCCACCGGCAACGATGGCGCCTGCGTGACCCATGCGGCGGCCCGGAGGTGCCGTGCGGCCAGCGATGAAACCTGCGACCGGCTTCCAGCGGCCTTTTTTGCGCTGTTCGGCAAGGAACTCTGCGGCTTCTTCTTCTGCAGTGCCGCCGATTTCACCGATCATGATGATCGACTGGGTTTCATCATCGTCAAGGAACATGTCCAGCACGTCGATGTGCTCGGTCCCTTTGATCGGGTCGCCACCGATGCAGACAGCTGAAGATTGGCCCAGACCGATGTCCGACGTCTGCTTTACAGCTTCGTAGGTCAGGGTGCCGGAACGGGACACAACACCAACCGAACCACGCTTGTGAATGTGGCCAGGCATAATGCCGATTTTGCAGGCGTCAGGCGTGATGACGCCGGGGCAGTTCGGCCCGATCAGACGCGAAGAGGAGTCCATCAGAGCGCGCTTTACGCGCATCATGTCGAGAACCGGAATGCCTTCGGTGATGCAGACGATCAGTTCCATTTCGGCGTCGATTGCTTCGAGGATCGAGTCAGCAGCGAAGGGCGGCGGAACGTAGATCACCGATGCGTTGGCTTCGGTTTTTGCCTTGGCTTCGTGGACCGAGTTGAACACCGGCAGGCCGAGGTGATCCTGACCGCCCTTACCGGGGGTCACACCGCCAACCATTTGAGTGCCGTATGCAATTGCCTGTTCCGAGTGGAACGTCCCCTGAGAGCCGGTGAAGCCCTGACAGATGACTTTTGTATTTTCGTTTACAAGAATAGCCATTTGATTAGCCTTTCACCGCTTTCACAATTTTCTCTGCACCATCCGACAGGTTGTCAGCGGCGATGACGTTCAGGCCGGAGGTGTTGATGACCTCTTTGCCTTTCTCGACGTTCGTCCCCTCAAGGCGAACAACGAGCGGAACCTGAAGGCCGACCTCTTTCACAGCGGCAACAACGCCCTCTGCGATAACGTCACAGCGCATGATGCCACCGAAAATGTTGACGAGGATGCCTTTGACGTTCGGGTCAGAGGTGATGATCTTGAACGCTTCGGTGACTTTCTCTTTGGTCGCGCCGCCACCCACGTCGAGGAAGTTGGCAGGTTCTGCACCGTAGAGTTTGATGATGTCCATGGTTGCCATCGCAAGACCGGCACCGTTCACCATGCAGCCGATTTCACCGTCGAGCGCGATGTAGTTCAAGTCGTGCTTGGATGCTTCGAGCTCTTTGGGGTCTTCTTCGGTGGTGTCGCGCAGTTCTGCGATGTCCGGCTGGCGGTAAATCGCGTTGCCGTCAAAGCCGAGTTTCGCGTCGAGAACTTTGAGCGAGCCGTTGGTCATAACGATCAACGGGTTGATTTCGAGCTGCTCCATGTCTTTTTCGATGAAGGCTTTGTAGAGGATGCCCATCAGTTTCACGCATTCTTTGACCTGCGACCCTTCGAGGCCCAGAGCGAAAGCGATGCGGCGACCGTGGTAGGGCATGTAGCCCGTTGCCGGATCGACAGAGAAGGAGAGGATTTTTTCCGGAGTCGACGCTGCGACTTCTTCGATGTCCATGCCGCCTTCGGTGGAACAAACAAAGGAAACGCGCGAGGTTTGGCGGTCGATCAAGAGGGCGAGGTACAGTTCACGTTCGATGTCCGAACCGTCTTCGATGTAGATGCGGTTAACCTGCTTGCCAGCCGGACCGGTCTGGTGGGTGACGAGCGTCTTACCCAGCATCTTTTTGGCTTCTTCGGCAGCTTCTGCGACCGACTTTGCCAGGCGGACACCGCCCTTTTCGCCGGCTTCGGGTTCAACGAACGACCCTTTGCCGCGGCCACCGGCGTGGATTTGCGCCTTAACAACCCAGAGCGGGCCGTCGAGTTCGCCGGCTGCATTTTTTGCATCTTCTGCTTTCAGAACGGGGCGTCCGTCGGAAACGGGTGCGCCGTAGCTGCGCAGAAGCGCCTTGGCCTGATATTCATGAATGTTCATCGAGTATCCCTCGCTGTGCTTCGGTTTCATCCCAGTAAACACAAGATAGAATACGAAAGAACGCTTATTTTTCCTGTTTGCGGTAAAAACCGACATTTGTGATCACAGTCCTAAAATCTGTGATCACAAAATCCAGAATGTCGATTTCATGCTGCTATGCGGCGTGTTTAGATTCGTAATCGCCCCAAAAGTGACCTTGGGGAAGGTCCCTCATCCTGAAGTTGGATGCGCTAGCTCTTTGCTGCTTTCTGAACAATAGCGAGGCATAGGTCGGTCGCGCGGGACATATCCTGAACCGAAATCCATTCCAGCGGTCCGTGAATGTTTTGCATACCAGTGAACAGATTTGGGCAAGGCACACCGAGCTCTGTCAGACGTGAGCCGTCTGTGCCACCTCTGATCGGTACAGACACGGGCTCGATCCCGATTGAACGCGCGGCTTCGGTCGCTAGGTCAACAGGAGTCATGTCCTTTTCCAACCAGTAACGCATATTGCGGTATTGGGACGTGATTTCGCAGGTGATCTCTGCGCGTGGTTCGGTGGCAGCGACGGCTGCGCAGACCTGCCGGACCATTTCGTTTTTCGCCTCAAGCCCGTCGAGTTCGAAATCGCGGGTAATTAACCGGACCTGCATTTCGGAACTGTCACCGGTCATGTCCATCACATGGACAAAACCGTCGCGGCCGTCGGTGGTTTCCGGTGTCATCGACCATTGTGGTAAGGTCTGCACAATCTTGGAAGCAAGATGTGTGGCGTTGACCAGTTTGTCTTTGGCGATGCTCGGGTGAATGGATACGCCTTTGATCTTGATCGTCGCGAAGTCTGCCGAGAACGTTTCGTATTCGATTTCACCCTGCGCTCCGCCGTCAAAGGTATATGCGAAATCGGCGCCGAGTTCTTCAGGAAGGCGTTCGTTGACACCGCGCCCGATTTCTTCGTCAGGAGTGAAAGCGACGCGGATCTCTCCATGCGGAACATTTGTGTTATCCAAAAGGTGGCGCATCGCCGTCATGATAATGGCGACGCCAGCTTTGTCGTCAGCGCCCAGCAGCGTCAGACCAGAGGCCGTAATCAGGTCATCCCCGATCTTTTCAGCGAGGTACGGATAGTCTTCGGGGGACATAGACAGGGCAGGATCGTCAGGGAAGGTGATCGTACCACCGTTATATCCTTTGATAACCCGTGGTTTGACGTTGCTGGCATTGAACTGCGGTGTCGTGTCGACATGAGACAGAAAGCCGATTGTCGGGCCGTCAGCAGTTGCAGGTATGGTCGCCAATACAACGCCGTAATCCGTGAGCGTGACGTCCTTTGCACCTATTTCGGTCAGTTCATCCCGAAGAAGATGTAGCATGTCATACTGGATTTCAGTCGATGGCGTAGAGGTACTGTCGATATTCGACTGGCTGTCGATCGCTGCGTAGCGGACCAGACGGGTTTCAAGTTCTTGATCGAATGTCGGCATCGGACTCTCCTGCGTTTTCCTGAACTGTGGCGTGCAATGGCGCAGTGTCAACGGATGACCCAACGAAAAAGGGCGGCCCGAAGACCGCCCTTTGGAATTTTTTTCAGGTGGCAATTAAGCCAGCGACGGGTCGATGCCTTTGCAAGCTTCGACGAGGCCTTTGACGGCGTCGACCGATTTGTCGAACATTTCCTGCTCTTCTTTGTTGAGCTTGATGTTGATGACTTTTTCGATGCCGTTTGCACCGATAACGGTCGGAACACCAACGTACATGCCTTTGACGCCGATTTCGCCGTCACAGTAGGCTGCACAAGGCAGAACACGCTTCTGATCTTTGAGGTAGGCTTCAGCCATTTCGATAGCCGAGGTTGCCGGAGCGTAGAATGCCGAACCGGTTTTCAGCAGGCCAACGATCTCTGCGCCGCCATCACGGGTGCGCTGAACGATTGCGTCCAGTTTTTCCTGTGTGGTCCAGCCCATCTCGATGAGGTCGGGGAGCGGGATGCCGCCAACGGTCGAGTAGCGAACCGACGGAACCATCGTATCGCCGTGGCCGCCCAGAACGAATGCAGTGACGTCACGCATGGAAACGTCGAATTCTTCGGCGAGGAAGTGACGGAAACGTGCGGAGTCCAGAACGCCAGCCATACCGACAACTTTGTTGGTCGGCAGACCCGAGAACTGCTGCAGGGCCCAAACCATCGCGTCGAGCGGGTTGGTAATGCAGATCACGAATGCGTCGGGAGCGTTTGCTTTGATGCCTTCACCAACGGACTTCATAACCTTGAGGTTGATGCCCAGAAGGTCGTCACGGGACATGCCCGGTTTGCGCGGAACACCGGCGGTGACGATGATGACGTCTGCGCCTGCGATGTCTGCGTAGTCGTTGGAGCCTTTGAAAGAGCCGTCAAAGCCTTCCGACGGGCCGGATTCTGCGATGTCGAGAGCTTTACCTTGAGGCGTGCCTTCGGCGATGTCGAAGAGAACGACGTCTCCGAGTTCTTTGATCGCTGCGAGGTGGGCGAGTGTGCCACCGATCTGGCCAGCGCCGATGAGGGCAATCTTGGGTCGAGCCATTTTTCCGTCCTTGATAGGGGTTGTGGTCGGCGCAAGGGGTAGACTTTTGGCGCGCTGCAATCAAGTCCGCTGCGACGCGGCAAATGGTTTCGCCTGTAAGCATTGGTATGTTTGCGCTAAATAACGTCGCAAACGAAGGTGCCAAGGCGGCATACGAAAGGGAATCACGCAAGTGATTCTGTCCGGGAGGCGAAATGAGCGGGTGGGAATTCTGGATCCTTGCGGTCCTTGCTTCGGTGAGCGTTGGTATGAGCAAGGGCGGTCTGCCGGTGGTTGGAATGCTGGCCGTTCCGCTATTGTCATTGGCCATTGATCCTGTTGTTGCGGCCGGATTGTTGTTGCCGGTCTACGTAGTGTCCGACGTGTTCGGCGTTTGGACTTACCGGAAAGAGTTCAATTTAAGAGTGATAATTGTGATCGGAGCGGGCGCAACGGTCGGCGTGACGCTAGGTGGACTTACAGCAGGGGTTACGCCCAAGGGCTGGGTAACTCTATTAGTTGGTGCCATCGGGTTCATTTTTGCAATGAACCTTATTGTTCGCCGCAACCAGACCGTCGAAGCCAAACCTGCGAATACCCCGGCGGGTCTGTTCTGGGGCGTGTTGACGGGGTTTACATCATTCGTGAGCCATGCTGGGGCGCCGCCATATCAGGTATGGGTGCTACCTCAGAAACTTTCCAAGCTCGTGTTTGCAGGGACATCGACGATTGTATTTGCCTATATCAATGCGATCAAACTCGTTCCTTACGCGATGCTCGGGCAAATCAACGCGCACAGCCTTCAGCTTGCTGCGGTGCTCATGATACCCGCCACAGTGTCAGTCTTCGTCGGTGCGCGTTTGGTTCGAGTCCTACCGGAAAAGACGTTCTTCAGGATCGTGACCGGCGCGTTGGTTCTCGTGTCTCTGAAGCTTATCTGGGACGGGATTTTTCAGATTTAGACGAAAGTGTCGCTGCGTTGCGGCAAAACGCCCGTTGAAGGAATCGGTCAAATGGGTTCTTCTCTGCGCAATTTTATTGCGAGGAAATGCCATGACCGTTCGACCGTTCCGTTCCGCCCTGTACATTCCCGGCTCGAAAGAGCG
>JBNKUW010000095.1:0-9988 GCA_050298835.1 Marivivens sp. | reverse complement strand
GTTTCGAACGCCAACCGGCGGAGCGCCCGTTGACCCACTTTCGCAAAAATCACGTCCCGCAACTGGTTGAAACCGACCGTCATCGCCCGCGCAAGACCATAGGTCAGCGTCAACCCCACCGCCCCCATCGCAAGGAACGTCGCTGACGACGCGCCATCAGGGGCAAGCGCATCCACTGCCTGTTTGTACAGAAGCGGCGTGGTGACGGCGATGAGTTTAGCCAAAAGCAGGACGGACATCGCCGCGATGACACGTTGTTTTACCCACGTCTGGTCTTTGGGCCAGAAATAGGGGGCAACCCTCCGGATGACCTTAATCGCTTGGATTTGGTCATTGTTCAGATTGGCATCGGTCTTGGGAAGGCGGCGCATAGACTATCCATGTTGGCTAACCCGCCAAACCTATGCACCGCCCGCTTGAAATACCAGAGCGGTTACTGATTGATTTCAGGTAAAACGAAAACCTGCCCCGGATAGATCAGATCAGGATCGCGAATGTCGGCCTTGTTTGCTTCGAAAACATAGACATACAGCAACCCGTCACCGTAGGTTTCGCGCGCAATCGCCCAAAGGCTGTTGCCCGGTTGAACGGTACGAACCGCAACACGGGTTTCCTCGGTCACTTGATCTGCCATTGAGGCAGCAACAGTTTCCGGCTCTTCGCGCAGGAACGGGGTTTCGATCCGGCTGACGACTTCGCCTTCGTCGGTGACTTCATCAACGCGGAGCGTGTAGACCCCAGTTTCGACATCATCCGGCAAGCTTGCTTTCCAGTCCCCCTGTTCGTCCACCTGAACAGTCGAAACCGGTTCGTTGTCCAGATAAAGCTGCACGGTCCCTTCGCCCGAAGTTGCACGTCCAGCGAGCTCTACCTCACCAGAAGTATCATAGGTGATGGTGTCCAAGGCGACGGCAGTGGTGGCTTCGGTAGAACCGGATTGGATCACCTCAACGCCTTCGTCATTGGCGATCAACACCTGTGGTGCAGCGGTTTGGGTTTCAACCTCAACCGTTTCCGTTTCACCGTCGGCGGACATTTCAGCGGTGGCTTCGGCAATCGGTGTGGCCGGCTCCTCATCTGACGGTTCGTCTGCAACCTCTACCATTGTGTCAGCGACCTCTACGGCTTCGTCCTGCGGTTCAACGACCGGGTCCGTTTCCTCCGCTGACGCCTCCTCCTCAACAGGAGACGCAGCCGGTTCAACCTCAGCCGCTGCAACGACCGTTTCAACAGGCGCCGCAAATGGGGAAACGATCACACTGTCAGCCGAAATAACGCGATCGCCATCCGGATCACCAACCATGGTCAATACACGCGGATTGTCCGACGGCTCTATCGTGAGGAACGAGACAAAGCTGCCATCAGCGCCAGCCTCGGCCCGCTCTATTGCAACATCGTCGAGGAGGAATTCGATAACACCACCGCCATCAAAACGGCCTGCGATGACCGCGTCCCCTCTGGGGTCGACACGAACAGTGTCAAACTCCGGTCCGTCACGCAGCGGCTCTTCGGCAATGACACTCGGTTCCGGCTCGGGTTCAGGCTCTGCAACCGCCGGAACCTCTTCAGGTTCTGTTTGAACAACCTCGGTCGTCTCTTCGACAACCGGTTCGGATACCGCCGGTGTGTCCTCAACGACCACGACCGTTTCTTCGACGGTCTCTGGTGTGTCATCTACTGCATCTGTTGACGTCGTTATCGCAGGTGCGGGTATGTCCGCCCCGGAATGGGTGTTCTGGTAGACAAGTACCCCACCAGCCACCATTGCCGCGATCACGGTCGCACTTGCACCGACCACAGCCGATGCGCCTCTTAGTCCTAGAAAAGTCGCCACGCTATCCCCTTCTCCGCAGCGTTTTGCCGCCCTGCGGCATCTGTCATTGATGGACCATAGCAACGGGTCTATGCATGGTCAAAGATAACTAAAGTATGAGACGGGGGTCCGAGTGATGAAATCGGTATGCGTTTACTGCGGATCACGGGACGGCGCACGCCCCGTTTACAAAGAAGCCGCCACTGCAACCGGCCAAATGCTTGCCGAAAACAACTGGCGGCTGGTCTATGGCGCGGGGGATGTGGGGTTGATGGGGGCCGTTGCGCGATCCACCCAAGAGGCCGGAGGTAAGACCTTTGGCGTTATCCCCACCCACTTGCTGGATCGTGAGGTTGGCAAACGCGACCTCGATTCCTTTGTCATCACCGAAACCATGCACGAACGGAAAAAGGTTCTGTTCATGAATGCCGATGCGGTGGTCGTTCTCCCTGGTGGTGGCGGATCACTGGATGAATTTTTCGAAGTCCTGACCTGGCGGCAATTGCGCCTGCACATCAAACCGATGTTTCTTCTGGATGTAGACGGCTACTGGCAACCGCTCAAACGTTTGCTTGAGAACGTGGTCGAAGAAGGCTTTGCCGACAAGGATATCCTGTCCTACGCCAAATTCGTCCCGACTGTCGAAGCGCTTGAAAGCGCCTTGCGTGACGCCCTTTCCTGACGGATGGCTGTTACCGAATAGATCACGATCCCGACCCAGATCATCGGAAATGCGATCTGGTGCCAAAGCGTAAACGGTTCGAGGAATACCAAGGTTGCGATCAGGAACTGAAGCGTCGGGTTGACGTATTGCAGAATGCCAATGGTCGAAAGACGCACGCGTTGGCTGGCGTATGCAAAAAGGATCAGCGGTGTTCCGGTCAGAATGCCGGAAAACGCCAGCAATCCGTAGGTTTGCCAGTCCAGCCCCGTGCTATGCCAGCCGACCAGATAAACGACCACCAACGGCAGAAGAACGAGCACCTCAGCAGTAACGGACACCACCGGCCCGAGCATCAGCCGTTTTTTAACCAGACCGTAGAGGCCAAAGGTGAACGCCAGCCAGAGGGAAATCCACGGCGGAACACCAAGCCCAAGGGTCAGCACCAGCACGGCCGCCAAGGCAAGTCCGACCGCCACCCACTGTCCCCGTGTCAGCGTTTCACCAAGAACAAAGCGGCCCAAGAGCACCGCGACCATCGGGAAAATGTAATACCCCAAGGAGGCTTCCACGGCGAATCCGGCTTGGATCGCAAAGATGAACCCGAACCAATTGGCTGCAATCAGGCCGGACGCAAGAAAGATCACACCGAATTTTCGAGGGCTATCAACCGCCTGCCACAGGTGATGCAATCGGCCCTGCCACAACAGGACCGCTGAGAAAAAGATCAGCGACCAAAGGGACCGGTGGGACAGAACCTCAAGCGGAGGAACATGTTTCAGCTGGGCATAAAAGAGCGATGACATACCCCAAATCACGGTGCATGCCAAAAGTGCAAGAATGCCTTTCGTCGGGTTGCTCATCTGGACCTACGGGAAAACGACCCGCCCAATAGGTCACGCCTTTGGCAAAGGCGCAAGCGCTTTATCCGACGTCGCGCTCTGCGTTCAGTGGTTCACTGTCTGCATTGGCCGCGACCATATCGAAATCGTCTTCCAATTGCTCAAAGCCGCTCATTTCGTCGTCCAAACGGGCGGTTGCTGCGCTGATGTCATTCAGAGCCTTGGCCTGCTGACGGCTCATGTCCGTCATCGTCTGGATCAGGCTCGCGATTTCGCCCGCACCGTAGTTGATTTCTTCGAGCGCCGAGCCGCTCTTTTCAACGATTTTCACGCCCTTCTCGACCTCAACAGCGGCTTCTTCGATCAGTCCGGAGATATCGCCTGCCGACTTGGCAGAGCGTGACGCGAGCTGTTGAACTTCGGTTGCGACGACCGCAAAACCGCGACCAACATGCCCTGCTCGCGCCGCTTCGACGCGGGCGTTGAGAGCCAAAAGATTTGTCTGGAAGGCGATTTCGTCGATGATGCGGATGATCGACGTAATCTTGTCAGAGGCCGCCTGAATCCGGCTCATCGCGTCAATCGCATCATTGACGATCTCTTTTCCTTCAGCAGCCTTTGTGCTCATTTCACCTGCAAAAGTATTCGCGAGCTCGGTCGTGTTCAGGGTGTTTGTAACCGAATTGGCAAGCTCTTCGGTGGTTTGCGCGGTGCGTTCCAGATCCTCTGCGATACGTCCGGTGCGGGCGGTATGCTCTTCGTTCTGGATCTGTAGCCGCTGTGTCACCTGTTGTTCCTTGCGCTGACGCTCGGCCGCTTCGTCACGGCTGATACGCGTGTTGTCGCGGAAAACGGCCAGTGACCGAATGATGTCGGACAGGTGATTGGCGCCAGCCTTGGGCAACTTGGTATCCAGATCACCGTCGATCATACGCTGCGAGGCGCTCACAATCGCAGAGGTGATCTCTTCTTGTTTGCGGACAAGAGAGAACGCAAAAACCGCAAAGATCAGAACTGCAGCCGTCGAGGCAATCGCCGATCCCCAGAGCGCAATCGAGGCTTGTGCCTTTGTCGCGGCAACATGTTCGGTCAGTTTGGTGAACAGGTTCTTTTCCGAATTCCGAAGGAGTCTCACCCACCGAACCCCGAGCTTGCGAACCTCTTCCACGCTCATATCAATCGTATCACCCTTCTGAAGCGCGTCGCGAATTGAAATCATCGTTCCCCGCACCGGAGAGGCTTGCATCTGGAACATCTGGGTGGTGATCATATCGCCCGGAATTTGAGAGAAATCCTCAAGATAGGCGTCTTCCTGTGCAGCCGCGCGCACATAATTCGCATACTGATCGTAGTCCATGAACCTGTTGTCGCTCGCCCATTGCAGGATCGATAGGTTCAGAGTGGCGAAAGATTTCATCCGTTCCAACGCGCGCAGGGCAGAAATCAAATCCCGCTGATCGGAATCATTGTCGCTGCCATTGGTCAGAAAAAGGATGTTCTCAGTCTGGTTATAGATGTCATTCAACGCGGCTTTGATTTCGCTTACATCTGCACCCGGCTGCGCGACACGCCGCCGTATTTCGGGCAGCGCTTCGATCTTTTCGGTCAAAGATGCCAGTACCTGACGTAGCTCCGGATCGTAGTCACGGCCCGCCCAGATACCGGTAAGCTCTTCTAGTCTTTCGGAGACCAAACGTGCCTGGTTTTGAGTGGATTCGAGATAGGCCGGATCGCCGGTGACGATATAGGCCGCACCTTCTAAATTTTCGATGTTCAACTCGTGCGCCAGCTCTCGTGACTCGTTTGCGGCTTTGATAAGCTCCTGAGTGTAAACAGCTTCGTTGAGCGCCATATAGCGGTCGTAGACGAATAATGTCCCGTGGATCACAGCGAGTGCGAACGGAACACCTGCAACCAACAGATAAATCCGTAGCGTCGAGAAATTCAGGACCATGTAGCGCAGGAGTCTGGACATTAGGTATGCCATCTTTCAGTTGAACACGTTCTCCCGCGTTAACGTCACTAGTCCATGCTCTATTAGCCCAAAAACGAAAAAGGCCGCCCAAACGGGCGGCCCCTAACCGGATGCGCCTGCCTTACATACGGCTGGCGACGTTTTCCCAGTTTACAAGGTTGTCGAGGAAGTTCGACAGGTAGGCCGGACGCTTGTTGCGGAAGTCGATGTAGTAGGAGTGTTCCCAAACATCACACCCCAAGAGAGCGGTCTGACCAAAGCACAGCGGGTTCACGCCGTTTTCGGTTTTGGTCACTTTCAGGGAACCGTCGGTGTCTTTAACGAGCCATGCCCAGCCGGAACCGAACTGGCCAGCGCCAGCAGCCGAAAACTGGGATTTGAATTCGTCAACCGAACCAAAGGATTCAACCAGAGCCTTTTCCAGCTCACCCGGCATTGCAGCGCCATTCGGGCCCATCATTTCCCAGAACTGGTTGTGGTTCCACAGCTGGGAGATGTTGTTGAAGATGCCGTTCTGCGCGACGGCCTCTTTCGAGTAGGTACCGACGATGATTTCTTCGAGGGTTTTGCCTTCCCACTCGGTGCCGGCGATCAACTTGTTGCCGTTGTCGACATAAGCCTTGTGGTGCAGGTCGTGGTGATATTCGAGCGTCTCAGCAGACATACCTTTGTCAGCAAGCGCATCGTGTGCGTAGGGAAGATCGGGAAGTTCGAAAGCCATCGGAGAAATCCTTTTGGTCAGTTACTGTTCGCTGACCTGTAACAAAGCGCTTGGAGCCCGAAGGTCAAGCCCAAAGCAACCAGTGCAGGTGGATTGATCAACCATGCACAGAAAATTATTGCTGTCCGAGAAGCCTGAGATACCGCCGAACCATTTCCGGTGACGGTTCTTCTGACCCGCCGGCGAGGCTAATTTGCCAGAACAAATCAAGCCACTCTTCCGCCTGGATCAGCTCAGCAAACCGCGTTTGGTGCCAATCCGCGGCAGCTCGATGTAGCTGCTGGACAACCTCTGTGGTGATCTCTGCCCGCATCGCTGCGGTGGCTTGTGCGTGACGCTGGGCAGAGGTGTCCTCAACAGTGTTCCAATTGCGGGACACCCAGTATTTCAGGCCAATCTCCAAATGCATCTTATTCGGCAATCCACGGTCGGATTTCACAACGAACTCGGACGCCGAACGGACAGAGTAATGGTTTAGCTGAACCAACGGCTTTGCGGGCCAATGGCCAAAGCAATTGATGCGCTTGTCGTTGTCCGCGATGGCTGCCGGTAGACCGTCGCAGGCAGCGTCTACCCAAATGGCCGTTTCTCCCTTGCGGAGTTTGGGCCGGTGCACGCCCGGCCGCGCAAAGGCTTCGCGCCGGTAGAGCGTTTTGAAGAAATAACCAAGCGGCGCCGCGAAAGACGAAGAAGCCGCCCGCGTGAACCGCTCGGTCACCGGTCGGTCCTGATAGTCCACCGCTCCGTTGCTTCCAAACAGACGCCACGGCAGGACCATTGCGTCCGCCCCTCCCCGTTCGATCAGCGCGGGTAAATCCGCCACTGACGGATCAAGGACGATGAATTCGTCCACGTCCATGAAAACAGCATAGTCTGCGGATTTGTAATCCTTGTGTCGCGTGACTGCTTTTAACGCCTGCCACTGTATCGTCTGCTCTCCGGCGGGAGCCTGCCGGAGATGGGTCAGCCACCCTTGCTTTGCCACCTCGTCAAGAAGCGCGTCAGTGCCATCCTCGCAGTCGTTGGAAAACACGATAAACCGGTCAACGCCAAGCGCCCTGTGATGGGCCAACCATTCCAGTAGATAGGGGCCTTCGTTTTTCACGCAGGTGATCGCACAGATGGTCATGTGGTCCGTTCCGGTCGTTTTGGTTTTGTCAGTACAGATGCCGACCAGTTTGCCAGACACCCGCCCCACCAATGACAATAGACCACAACCGTCCAAGGTCTGCTATCGCTTCTTGATTGCCCATTGGGAACGTGAAAGAATCTGGGAAACACTCACCAGTGCAATGGGGTATTGTCGGTTTTCTCACCGGCAACCGGGGAAGCGGCGGTGTCGTGCCTGCAAAGCAGGGTAACAAGGGCAATACAGGAGGCGTTTCCCATGCCACTACCGACGATCGGTTCACTTTGGGTGGGACCGGAACTGAGCTGGTTGGAACAACTCTGCCTGAAATCCTTTGTCGATCACGGGCACGAGGTCGTCCTCTATTCCTATGACACCATCAAAGGCGTGCCCGAAGGTATCACGCTTGCTGATGCAAACGACATCCTTCCCGCAGATAAAATCATCCGGCACGCGAAAACCGGCAGCCCCGCCTACCACGCGGATGTGTTCCGGCTGCACATGATCCAGCAGACCGATTACGTTTGGGCAGATACCGACGCGTTCTGTGTGCAACCATGGGTCTTTACCGGAAAACACTTCCACGGTTGGATTTCGGACAAGGTTTCGCAGGTGAACAACGGGGTTCTCCAGCTTCCCAAGACGTCGAAAACGCTCAAGGCGATGCTGGAGTTTACCAGCGACGAATATCCGATCCCACCTTGGTTGAGTGACGAAAAACGCGACAAGCTCCAGACCCTCAAGGATCGCGGCGACGGTGTTCATGTTTCGCTGCTGCCGTGGGGCGTATGGGGGCCGGACGCACTCAGCTGGTTTCTGAAATCAACCGGTGAAATCAAATATTCAAAACCCGGTCATGTGATCTATCCGGTGCCGTTCAAAAGCGCGGGATCTGTTCTGAACCCCAAACACATCGACTACGTCCGCGATTTTATCAAGGACGACACACTTTCGATCCATTTCTGGGGACGGCGGTTCCGCAATGTCGCTGCGAAATGGGGCGGGATCGCTCCAGAAGGCTGCTATGTCCACGAATTACTCCGGCGACATGAGATCGATCCGGAAGGAACGCGGCACATGTTCAAGGTCAAAACGCCCGTTCACGAAGGTATAAACCCCGAAACGATCGATTTTTCGATGTTCGATGACAAGGATTTGGAGAACATCATCCTCCAGCGCTCCGAGATCGCGAAGGGTGGCCATCTGATCCGCAAATATCTGGACGGGAATGATGAACCGCTTCTGACCTATGCTCGTAACAACAAGGACAAAGTTCTAAAAGAAGCGTTCCAGATTGCGGAAAGGGAATGCGCTTGCTTCCTTGAAGCCGCCGATACGATCGCGCCAAAACGGGTCGTAGACATCGGCTGCGGCTACGCCTTTGCTGATCTGCTCCTTTATCGCCGGTACAACTGCGACATTGCACTTATTGACATCGAAACAAGCGAAGACCGCCATTTCCACTTTGCCGAAAAAGGCGCGGGTTACACGAGCCTCCAACGTGCCCGCAAATTCCTCGAAGCGAACGGCGTGCCGTCTGACAAGATTACCACGCTCAACCCGAATACCGAAGATCCGGTGACACTCGGGGAATTCGACCTCGCCATTAGTTTGGCGTCTTGCGGTTTCCACTATCCGGTAAACACCTATGAAACCCTGTTCCGGGATCAGATGCGACCCGGCGGCGGGATCGTTCTGGACATTCGGAAAAAGTCAGGCGGTATCAAAGGGATGAAAGAATTTGGTATTGTCGAAATTCTTGAAAAGAAAAGGAAATACTCGACCGTCATTGCCCGTATTCCAGATCAACAAGCGAGATAGCCCCCTCAGGATCGTTCAATGCTGGGTCTCGCCCGCTTTGACCGCGAAAAAGAACTTCTCCTCCGGAGATTTTTGGACAACTTCGTCCGGAATACAGTCGGGGCCGGCAAGGAAAACATTGTTGCCGAAATGCGGAAGCAAGCGCGACAGTTTGCGTAGACGATCACCGGTCAGTGCGTCAAAAAAGGCCGCGTTGCTTTCGTCCTTTTGTAGCTGCACAATCTTTTCACGATGTTTGGAAACCGCGCTCGCATGCGCGGCTCGAATGTCGGGATCTTCCAACATTCGGGCCATCTCGGCTTCGACCTTCGGGATCATCCGCTGGATCGAGATGTCCTCAGTGACGTTGTTGTTCATACGGAACCAGTAGGCCAGCCCCTGATCGCGGTCGACGTGGTTCACTCTTCCCCTGTCGCGCTTGACCAGAAAGCTCTCTGCTGATCGAACGGCATAGTGGTTGAGCTGCACCAGATCATAGCCATAGGAATCCCGCGTAGAACGCCATGAATTTCGGTACATGCTCTCTGGCAGTTTTTTTCCTGATCCGTTCACCCAGTTGATGTGATCCAGCAGCTGGGTTTTCAGCCCCTTGGGCCGGTGAACGCCTAGCTTCTTGAAAATCCCGGTGTTCTTGAACAGGGTCTTAAAGCCCCAAGCCTGATGCGGCGCGGGCACAAATTCCGGCGCGCAGCGGGTAAAGGTCCGAAGGATCATATCATCGGTGAACCCGGCAATGTCCCCGTTCCCAAACAGCCGCCACGTCATCGAAATCAGGTTGGCGTCCGGCACCTTCTGGAACAGTGCGTCCAACGTGCCATCCCCGACCTTAATGTTGATAAACTCATCAACGTCGATGCAGGTGGCCCATTCGGCCTCTGTAATGATCGGCTCTTTCCCCGCAGCCGCAAGCGCCGCGTGTTGAGGGTTTACGCCCGTTCCCTTGAACGGATTTTCGCGGTGCTGGAGAAACCCTTTTTCCTGCAGCAGATCAAAGAATGAGTCCGTCCCATCTGTGCAGTCGTTGGT
>JBNKUW010000094.1:0-10150 GCA_050298835.1 Marivivens sp. | reverse complement strand
CCCCGTCGTTGCCTGCGTCCAGCGGCGGTTTTGCTTCGGCCAGCATCAGCATGACGATCAGATCCTGCAATGCAGGCAGCGTTTCAACCGCCTCTGTCTGCACCAATTCGACAAGAACCGATTCGCGGCTATGCGACCAGAGCGTTGACGGAAGCCCCGACACAGACGACGGCAACAGGCCGACAACATCCGGGGTCGCGGTGTCCAACGGCTTTACCGTGACTTCGGCAGGGGCCGCGCCATCGGGCACGGGACCGAGCGTTTCGGTGGGTAAAACGGGAACAGCAGTAGAGAGCGGCAGAACGCTTTGTGATAGCCAATCGATGGCCGATAGCGGCGCGGTTTCCTGAGCCGAAGCCCCGAAAGCACAGGCCACAAAGGCCAAAGTGACCAGCGACCGCGACATTATCTAGTCCACCTGTAGCGTAACTGGCTGCGAAATGGTTTCAGTCGGAGCCGCAAAATCCGACGGGAAAATCAACGGGCCCAGATAGGCATAGATCGTAAGCCCGATCCCGGCGAGCACCACCAAAACGATCAGAGCCTTGAACAGTCGCCACAACATTTTCTATGCCTTTCTTGCCCGGTTTGCCTCATGGGCTTTGCACCCTTGCCCGTCTTTATATATGCCCTTGCAGGCAATAACACGCCAATCGGAATAGAAAATGACACCTCGGCAAACCGCAGCCGATCACAACACCGAGAGAGAGACGCATTTGACCGGCCCGTTTCACCTTAAACGTACTGTCGTACTGGTGGGAATGATGGGATCCGGCAAATCCGCTATCGGCAAAGCGTTGGCGGCCAGACTGAATGTAGACTTCATCGATTCCGACGCTGAAATCGAAAAAGCCGCGAACGCGACCATCCCCGAGATTTTTGCCCGCGACGGAGAAGCGTTTTTCCGCCGCCGCGAATCCGAGGTGATCAAACGCCTCTTGGAGAGCGAGCCGTGTATTCTCTCTACCGGAGGCGGGGCGTTTCTGGCCGACCGGAATCGCGATGCAATCACCCGCGAAGGTGTCTCCCTGTGGCTCAAAGCATCGCTTGATACCCTTTGGGAACGCGTCAAACACAAGGACACGCGCCCGCTGCTCAGAACCGCCAACCCGCGTCAGACCCTGTCGGATCTGCTTGACCAGCGCACACCGGTCTATGAACTGGCCAACCTGCGCGTCCAGACAAAGCTCGGCTATAGCATCGAAGAAACCACAGACCGCGCGATTGAGGTCCTGCTGACCCGCGCGGATGTGTTGGAACAAGAGGAATAGTGATGGAAACCGTTCACGTTGATCTTCCCGGACGCGAATACGATGTGGTGATCGGACCCGATCTTCTGGCACAAGCGGGGGCGCGCATTGATCCGATGCTCCGCGTTAAACGGGTGGCGATCGTGACGGACGAAAACGTCGGCCCGCTGCATCTGGCAGCCTTGCAAGCTTCGTTGACGGCGTCCGGTATTGCCTCTGATGCGTTGACGCTCCCCGCCGGAGAGAGCACCAAATGCTGGGCAGAGTTCGAAAAGACCGTTGAATGGCTGCTCGACCAAAAGGTCGAACGCAATGGCATTGTCATCGCTTTGGGCGGTGGTGTGATCGGCGATCTGGTGGGCTTTGCCGCGTCGGTGCTGCGTCGTGGTGTCCGGTTCGTGCAAATCCCCACATCGCTTTTGGCGCAGGTCGACAGCTCTGTCGGTGGCAAAACCGGCATCAACACCCGCCACGGCAAAAACCTCGTCGGGGCCTTTCACCAGCCGAGCCTCGTTCTTGCCGATACCACCGTACTGGCGACGCTGACCGACCGTGATTTCCTTGCCGGATACGGAGAGGTCGTCAAATACGGTCTCTTGGGGGATGCGTCCTTTTTCGACTGGTCCGAGAAGAACGCTCCCGATATGGCAAAAGGCAATGTCGATTTCCGTGTTCACGCGGTGAAACGGTCTGTCGAAATGAAGGCCGACATCGTCATGCGCGACGAGACAGAGCAGGGCGACCGCGCGCTTCTCAACCTCGGTCATACCTTCTGTCACGCCTTGGAAAAGGCCACCGGCTATTCCGACCGTCTTCTCCATGGTGAAGGTGTCGCTATTGGCTGTGCGCTGGCTTTCGAACTGTCGGCCCGCCTTGGCCTGTGTAGCCAAGAAGACCCCAGCCGCGTCCGTGCCCACCTGCGGGATATGGGCATGATGACCGATGTTACCGATATTTCCGGCGATCTGCCGGACGCCGCCGCCCTGCTTGATCTGATGGGGCAGGACAAAAAGGTGATCGACGGCAAGCTCCGCTTTATCCTTGCCCGCGGTATCGGTGATGCTTTTGTCACCTCTGACGTTCCGCGCGATGCGGTTCTCAAGGTGCTCGAAGACGCGCTCGCCTGATTTCATCTTTCCCGAAATACTTCGGGGTTCGGGGCAGCGCCCCGAGCACAGCAAACAAAAACCCCGCCACAGGGCGGGGTTTCTTTTCGATATCGACCGTTTCTTAGAACGGGATTTCGTCGTCCATATTGCTGCTGCCACCTGCGGGCCCCGAAGGACCGCTGTCATAACCGCCACCGTAACCGCCGCCAGCCGGGCCGCTGTCATAGCCGCCACCGCCGCCACCTTGGCCACCGCCGTCACCGCGACCACCCAAGAGAGTGAGGTTGCCGGAGAAGGGACGCAGGACAACTTCGGTTGAATACCGGTCCTGACCGGACTGATCCTGCCATTTGCGGGTTTCGAGCTGACCTTCGATGTAGACGGTCGATCCTTTGCGCAAGTATTGCTCTGCAATCCGGCCAACCGCTTCGTTGAAAATCGCAACCGAATGCCATTCGGTCCGTTCACGGCGTTCGCCTGTGTTGCGGTCTTTCCATGTCTCGGACGTTGCAATGCGCAGGTTCACCACCTTGCCGCCATTGCTAAAGGTCCGCACCTCGGGGTCGCGGCCAAGATTGCCGATCAGGATAACTTTATTCACGGAACCGGCCATGCCGTCTCTCCCTCGAATCTTATGTCTATTGTCGAGACGTTACATCATCCCTCATTGGTTAATGAAACCCCAATATCGGGAAACTCCCCCAAGTCAGCCGCCTAAACCCGAGGCATAGAGGCCTATTCCTGCCGATCTAGAACAGGAAAATGAGTCCTGGGTTCAATTCCGTTGCCGCCGGCTCAGCCGCAAAAGAAGGGCACCGAACGTCACCCGTTCGCGTCCAAATACATCAAATACGGAGAAAATGATGACCCTAAAGACGATCCTGACCGCCGCCACCCTGACCCTTGCAGCCGCGACCTCTGTTTTTGCCGCAGACGTCTCTGCCGAAGATGCCGCGCATGTCACCGAAATCCTGACAGCACAGGGTTACGACGTGCGTTCGGTAAAGCTCGAAGACGGCCTGTTCGAAGCCTACACCATCAAAGACGGTCAGATGGCTGAAATCTTCCTCAACCCCAATTTCGAAATCATCGAAGGTGCAAGCGACAACGACAACTAAGCCAAACTCTTTCGGGTACACCACGCGGTGTGCCCGGACAGCCGTGGAAAAGATACATGCAAAAAGTCAAAGTCTGGGACCCGTTGGTCCGCATTTTTCACTGGTCGTTGGTGGCTCTGTTCCTCTTCAACGCGCTCCTTTCCAATCCGGACTCCAAACTTCACCGGCAGATCGGCTACGTTGTGGCCGCCCTGATCGGCTTTCGTATTCTATGGGGCTTTGTCGGAACCCGTCACGCCCGTTTCCGGGATTTCCGGCCCAGTCTTTCAGGATGTGTTGAACAACTGACCGATCTGGCAACTGGCCGCACGCGCATCCACAAAGGGCACACGCCGCTTGGGGCGTTGATGATCTACAACCTGTTGCTGACCATTGGAGGTATTGCAATAACCGGATATATGATGACAACACTACGGTTCTGGGGGGTAGAGTGGGTTGAAGAACTCCACGAAATCCTTGTTTCGTTTGCAGAGATTTCGGTTGTGGCGCATGTCGTGGCTGTAATTTGGGAAAGTAAACGGACGAAAGTAAATCTCCCGCGCGCGATGGTGACAGGAACCAAACTTATTCCGAACGGACGGCAAGAATGACTGAGGCAGGTAAAACAACAGACAAAACGACGATGTCGCTCATGGTATTGATCGTTGTTCAGGGGGCTTGCGGTGCGTTTTTCCTTGCGGACACGATTGTCGATTTTCTTGAAAACGGGACAAGAGCTTTTGGCGACCTTCATCTCTGGATCGAAGTGGTTGCAACGCTGTCCCTGATTTTCGGGATCATCATTGAAACCCGGATGCTGATGCAGATTCTCCGTCGTAAGGCCCATGCCGAACGCGGTTTGTCCATCGCGTCAGGCGCGCTCCATGACCTGATGGAGAGCTACTTTGCCGATTGGAAACTGACCCGCTCCGAAGCCGACGTCGCGACCTTTGCCATCAAGGGGCTGGATATCGCCGAAATTGCCGCCCTCAGAGGCAGCGCCGAAGGCACGGTCAAAGCGCATCTGAATGCGATCTACCGCAAATCCGGAACCTCTGGTCGCGGTGCCCTTGTCGGTTTGCTGGTCGAAGACCTGATGGGGCAGCCCCTTGTGGATCGCGGAAACGTGCCGACCGACTAACAGGAGGCTGGCGGTTTGACGTTGTGTCCTATAGCGTTGGGCCCGTGTCCAAACTCAAGGAATGTCCGTGACCCAACGTCTGCTGTTTCTATGCTGCGCCATTGCGGGTTTTGCGGGCTCTGTTCAGGCAGATAGCGTGTCCACGTCTTCCCGCATGTCCCTGTTCCAAAGCCAGCTTTCCGTTTTGGACGGTCGGGCGTCCCAGCAGTATTCGGACTCTGTCCGCTTGCAACCGCAACGCCCCGGTATCATCGACAGCGGTCCGCGCTATAGCGGGTCCTATAGCGGCCCATACCTTGCGTTGGCGCGTGCCAGTGCGTCCCGACACGGTATCCCCGAAGACCTCTTTTTACGGCTGGTCCAACAGGAAAGTGGCTGGAATGCCGCCGCGCGCAGCTCCAAAGGGGCGATTGGTCTTGCCCAGTTGATGCCGGAAACGGCGCGCGTCCTTGGTGTTGACCCGACCGACCCGACCCAGAACCTCGACGGGGGCGCCCGCTATTTGCGCCAGCAGTTCGACCGCTTCGGAAGCTGGGACCTTGCCCTTGCGGCCTATAATGCGGGACCCGAAGCGGTTCAGCAGTATGGCGGCATTCCGCCCTATAGGGAAACCCGCAACTACGTGCAGGTGATCTGGGGCAACTAAGCCCTTCTTTGCTTTGAAAATACTCCGGGGTGCGGGGCAGCGCCCCGCGTGCCCTTCGGCGTCAGTTCAGTTGTGCCTTGCGGAAAGCAGACGGCGTTTGACCGGTTTCCGACTGGAAACTGCGGGTGAAATAGGCCGCCGAAGAATACCCCAGACCTTGGGCGATCCGGTTCACCGGCGTTTTGGTTTCACGCAGCAGCTTGCGTGCTTCGTACAGGATACGGTCATGTAGCAATGCCAATGCAGACCGGCCGCAGGTCTGGTTGCAGCAGCGTGTCAGATGCGTCGGCGTCACACCAAGCTCGGCTGCGAAGTCGGCAACGCCTTTTCCGGCAGCAAAGTCCCGTTCCACCAGATCGGCATAAGCCGCGACCAGTCGGGCAGAGCTTGTCCGCGTGCGTGCTTTGGTGTCGTTCGGCGGGTTTTCGATCAATTGGCGTTCGAAGAATACCGACAGGATGCCCAGCATATATAGTGCCGCGCGGTTGTGGCCGTCCCGCTGAGATTTCAATTCCCTCTCAAGAGCGTCGAACTGTCCGGCGAGTTCCTTTTGGGCGAGCACATCGCGTAGGCGCATGTGGACCGGTTCGTCCGGCCAGTCTGCAGCCATCGCCGTGGGAATATTGAGCATATAGCCAAAGGCCATCGGACCGACCTCATAGCCGTACATCGTATGCGCAGGCAGATAGATCAGGTTGTTCGGGCCGTAACCGCTCGTCAGTCCGGCGATGGTGATCCGGCCCTGACCTTTGGTGAAATACATCAACCGCGGAGACGCATGGCTCCGCATGGCTTCTGTTTGCCACCGGTTGAATTTGCTACCTTGCTGGATCGACCGGATAAACAACCGGTTGTCCAAATGATCTTGTGACAGCACTGGATCCTGAACCATGGGTCACCTCGAAATGTTCGAATAGTGAAATGGTTACAGGCGAATCTTAACAAATCAAGAAAAGACTCGCAGAAAAAGGTAAACAGTGGGGGATCAAGCTGTGGATGGCCTGTGGATAACTCTCCAATCGGCCATTCTGCGCCTAAACCACGTTCTCTGACGTTTCGCGTACTGGCGACTGGCGATCACGGCGGCGTCCCGCGCGTCCTCAAGCGTCAATTGTCCCTGAAGGTGGGCGATGAGCTCCGGCGCGCCAATGGCTTTGGAGGACAAATAGGACGGATCCCAATGGGGCAGCATCGCGCGGGCTTCGTCCAGTGCGCCTTGCTCCAGCATCAGGTCAAACCGCCGTTCAATCCGGTCATTGAGCCAGTCCACATCGGTTTGCATGACAAGGGCGGTCGCCTCGGATGCGGGCAATAGCGGCGGTGGCGTGTCGTCTTGCCAGTCGGCGAGCGGTCGCCCCGTTGCCTGAAGAACTTCCCACGCCCGCTGGACCCGTGCACGGTTGTTCAGATCAATCCGCGATTTGGTTTTGTCGTCCAACGTGTCGATCAGATCGGGCAGGGGGATCGAATCGGCCCTGTCCCGAATGTCGGGTGGCGTGGCGGGGATTTCGGCCAGCCCTTCGGTCAGCGCCATGAAATAGAGCCCTGTGCCGCCAACGATGATCGGCCGTTCCGGACCTTGTAAGAAAGGCGCGACATCCCGTAGCCAGTGACCAGCAGAATAATCCGCATCAAAGGGGACGTGCCCGTATAAAGCATGCTGCGCACGCGCCAGATCGGCATCGTCGGGGCGGGCGGTCAGGATGCGCCAGCCATCAAAAACCTGCAGAGCGTCGGCGTTCACGATCACACCGCCACCGGATTCGGCGATGCGCAGTGCCAGTTCCGATTTACCCGAGGCCGTCGGCCCCGCAATCAGGACCGGTTTGTCTGCCGGAATATTGTCTAATTCGCTCAACTTGCCTTACGCCTTTCGCATCGGTTGTGCGGGTGGTCAGAAGTTTGCCGGTATTCGACATTTTCCGGGACTCCGCCATTGCACCTTTCGCCCTTTTGCGACATTTTCGCCCACGATCAAAGACCATAGCGAGGACGCCCCAATGAGCGAGACCACAGACGTAAAGTTTAACCGGGTCATGCTCAAGATATCAGGCGAAGCCCTGATGGGCGACACCCAGTTCGGCCTGAACCCGCCGACCGTTCAGCGCATCGCGAACGAGATCAAAACAGTGCACGACCTTGGCGTTGAAATCTGCCTCGTTATCGGGGGCGGCAACATCTTTCGCGGGCTGTCCGGCTCTGCTCAGGGGATGGAACGGACCACCGCAGACTATATGGGGATGCTGGCAACAGTGATGAACGCGCTGGCCATGCAGTCCGCCCTAGAAGGGCTGGGCGTCTTTACCCGCGTTATCTCGGCGATTCCGATGGATCAGGTTTGTGAACCCTACATCCGCCGCCGTGCTGTGCGTCACCTTGAAAAGAAACGGGTTGTTATCTTTGCCGCTGGTACGGGGAACCCGTATTTCACCACTGATACCGCTGCTGCGCTGCGCGCCACAGAAATGCAGTGCGAAGCGATCTTTATGGGCAAGCAGGTTGACGGCATCTACGACAGCGACCCGAAAACCAACCCTGATGCGAAACGCTTTGAAGACATCACCTATGATGATGTTTTGCGTAAAAACCTGAAGGTCGCCGATGCGTCCGCCATTGCGCTGTGTCGGGACAACAAAATGCCGCTTATCGTGTTCAATTTGAACGACGCTGGCGGGTTCAAAGGCATTTTGGCGGGCAAAGGCACCTATACAACGGTGCGTGCCTAAGGCTATAGCAGGTCAACTGACGAACGAAGACCCGCAAAGGGAGGCATGACGATGTCCGACGAATTTATCCTTGATACCGATGACCTGCACCGCCGTATGGACGGTGCAATTCATTCTCTGCGCACCGAATTCGCATCTTTGCGGACTGGTCGTGCCTCCGGTTCGATGCTGGACCCGATCATGGTAGACGCCTACGGCTCTCCGACGCCGATCAACCAGGTTGGTACCGTGAACGTCCCCGAGCCGCGCATGGTCACGGTGAACGTCTGGGACAAAGGGCTGGTCAACAAGGTCGAAAAAGCGATCCGCGAATCCGGTCTGGGTATCAACCCGCAGCTTAACGGCACGATCATCATGCTGCCGATCCCCGAACTGAACGAGGAACGCCGCCGCGAACTGACCAAAGTTGCCGGTCAATACGCCGAAAGCGCCCGTATCGCGGTTCGTAACGTCCGCCGTGACGGTATGGACCAGATCAAAAAGCACAAAGACGGCATGTCCGACGATGACCACAAATACTGGGAATCCGAAGTTCAGGACATGACCGACAAGTTCATCAAACAGATCGATGAACAACTCGAGCACAAACAAGAAGAGATTATGCAGGTCTGATCAGCCTCTTCTTAGCCCGGGGGCTCGGATGACGAAAAAGCAGGACGAAATCACCACGGAGGGTCCGCGACATGTCGCCATCATTATGGATGGCAACGGTCGTTGGGCGCAGATGCGTGGCCGTCCGCGGTTGTTCGGGCATCAGGCCGGTGCGCGCCGTGTTCGGGAAATCGTTGAGGCTTGCCCTGAAAACGGGGTGAAGTATCTGACGATCTTTGCGTTTTCGACGGAAAACTGGAAACGGACCCAGACCGAAGTTGCCGGTCTGATGAAACTGTTCCGCCGCTACATCCAGCGCGAAGCCCAAGACCTGTTCAAAGCAGGCGTCAGGGTTCGCTTTATCGGTGACCGGATCAAACTCGATGACAAGCTCGTCAATCTGATGGACGAACTGGAACTGCTCACATCCGGAAACGACAAATGTCACCTGACCATTGCGATCAACTACGGTGGTCGCGATGAGGTGACACGCGCGGCGCAACGGCTCGCCTATGAGGTGGAGCAGGGGCGGCTGAGCTACAAGGACGTGGATGCCGAAACGCTGGCGAAATTCCTTGATACCCATGTGCTGCCCGATCCGGATCTGGTCATTCGCACCAGCGGAGAAGCACGGATTTCAAATTTCCTCCTTTGGCAGTCGGCATACGCGGAATACGAATTTATCGACACGCTCTGGCCGGATTTCACGGCTGAGGAATTTGGCAAGGTCGTTAGCCGATACGGCAACCGAGAGCGGCGCTTTGGAGGCGTGAATGCCTGATGGCAGACAGCGGAAAATGGGGCGACCTCTGGGTGCGTATCGCATCGGGATTGGTCTTGTTCGGGCTGCTTTTAGGCGCTCTTTACGGGCCATGGGTGCTTTGGCTACTGTTTGTGCTGGTGGCGATGATTGCCGCGCATTGGGAACTGGCGCCACTGTGCGAACGGGATGTGTCTGCGAACCGGCGGACCTTTTTGGCTGTGTTGCCGGCTGTAACGGTTCTGATCGGAATGCTTGTCTTATCGGGCATGTACGGAAGTTTCGCAGTGATGACCCGATCGTCTATGATGATGGCGGCCTATGCGATACCTGCCCTGTTCCTGCTGTCGTGGATTCCTGTTGCCATGGGCACCGTCGTTTTAAAGCAGGGGCGCGTTATCTGGCTTGGGTATTCCCTAATGCTGGCGCTGTCTGCCTTCGGACTACTGATCGCGCGGGTCACTGCGGGAGAGGCCGCTGTCATCGGACTCGTGCTGATCGTCGCGATTTCCGACGTTGCGGGCTATTTCGCTGGTCGATTGATTGGCGGGCCCAAATTCTGGCCGCGTGTCAGCCCTAAAAAGACATGGTCCGGTACGGTTGCTGGCTGGGTTTTCGCGGCGTTGTTTAGTGCGTTTTTCGTCCCGCAATTGCTGAACATGAGCTACCCGTACTTGCCGGGATTGCTGGCGCTGGGTGTTGTTCTGTCCTTTGCAGCGCAAATGGGCGACATTGCAGAAAGTGCGATGAAACGCCGTGTCGGGATCAAGGATAGCTCCAACCTGATACCGGGGCATGGCGGGGTTCTGGACCGGATCGACGGTCTTGTG
>JBNKUW010000093.1:0-10150 GCA_050298835.1 Marivivens sp. | reverse complement strand
AACGAACTCCAGTACGGGTTGTTTAGCCAGCGGGAAAGCTTTTGGCAGAATTCCGACCTCGCTGCGCACGGCGTTCCGGAAGGGCGCGAACTGGAAATCCTTCAATCCGTTGCAGATAAAATTGATCCGTCGATCCTCACGGACGAAGTAACCATGCCCCATACGTCGGGTGATGCACAGCTTGATCGTGGAAATCTGCGCCGTGCACTTGCACTGATGGAAGAGGCAGGTTGGGTTCCCGGGGACGACGGGATGCTGCGTAACGCAAACGGAGAAGAATTCTCGCTAGAGTTTCTTGGCTACTCCCCGACGTTTGACCGGATCATGCTGCCGTATGTCGATAACCTGAAACGACTGGGTATCAACGCGTCGTGGAACCGCGTTGATCCCGCACAATACACAGAACGGACACGGTCTTTCGACTTTGACATGATGTTTGGCGGATACCGTGTTGGCCCGATAGAAGGTGAAGGTCTGGGGCAGAAATTCGGCTCTGATGGCTTGGGCGATGTGTTTAACCCCGCCTACTATTCGAACCCTGCAGTGGACGTGATTGCAGAAAGTATCAAAACCGCAACATCTTATGAAGATATGGTTGCCCATGTGCGCGCGTTAGACCGGATCATGCGGCGTGACATGTTCGTTGTGCCTGTCTGGTACCTCGCCAACTACTGGGTGGCCTACTACGATATGTTCGAACATCCTGACGAACTACCCCCATACTCTCTGGGCCAGTTGAATTTCTGGTGGTATAACGCTGAAAAAGCCGAAGAGCTAAAGGCCGCAGGCGCGCTGCGCTAGGTCGTAACAAGGCAGGTAAATGGGCGCTTACATCCTACGCAGGTTGCTGCTTGTGATCCCGACGTTGCTCGGGATCATGATCCTCAATTTCGCCATCATCCAGTTCATGCCCGGTGGCCCGATCGAACAGGTCATCGCCCAGATGCAAGGGCAGGGTGATGTGTTCGAAAACATTGCGGGCAGTACCGGTGATGTGGAAATGCAATCAGACAGTGCGGATGTTCAAGGCGTCTATCCCGGGGCTCAGGGGCTTGATCCGCGGTATCTGGCAGAGTTGGAAAAGCGTTTCGGCTTTGACAAACCGCCGCTAGAGCGGTTCGTGAACATGATGTGGAACTACGCCCGTTTCGATTTCGGAGAGAGCTATTTCCGAAAGATCACGGTCGTCGATCTGGTTCTGGAGAAGATGCCAGTTTCGATCACGCTAGGCCTCTGGTCCACGTTGATCGCCTATATGGTCTCTATTCCGCTTGGCATCCGGAAGGCCGTGAAGGACGGCAGCAAGTTTGACACTTGGACGTCCGGCGCGATCATTGTGGCCTATGCAATACCGGGGTTCCTTTTTGCCATCCTGCTCGTTGTTTTGTTCGCAGGAGGAAGCTACTGGCGCATTTTCCCGCTACGTGGCCTCACCAGTTCGAACTGGGAAGAACTGAGCGCGATCGGCAAAGTACTGGACTACTTCTGGCACATTGCCTTGCCGGTTTTTGCCTCGACCATTGCCGGTTTTGCGACGCTGACCTTGCTGACCAAGAACAGCTTTCTCGATGAAATCAAGAAACACTACGTCATGACGGCCCGCGCAAAGGGTTTGCCGGAAAACCGTGTCCTTTATGGCCATGTATTCCGAAACGCGATGTTGATCGTCATTTCAGGTTTTCCGGCATTGTTCATATCCGTGTTCTTTGGTGGGTCGGTGATTATCGAATACCTGTTCAGCCTCGATGGTCTTGGGCGGCTTGGCTATGAGGCCGCTTTGCAGCGGGACTATCCGGTGGTTTTCGGAACGCTTTATACCTTCTCTTTGCTTGGTCTGATCGTTGGTATTGTCACTGACATCACCTATGTCTTTGTCGATCCCCGCATTGATTTTGAAGGGCGGAGATAAGCGCATGAAACTATCCCCGCTCAATCAGCGTCGTTTGCGGAATTTTCAAAAGAACCGCCGTGCGGTCTGGTCTCTGGTGATCCTGAGCAGCCTGTTTTTCCTAAGCCTTTTTGCGGAATTCATCGCGAACGACAAACCGATCCTCGTCAGCTATCGCGGAGAAATCCGCAGCCCGATCTTTTCCTTCTATTCCGAACGCGATTTTGGCGGGGATTTCCGAACAGAGGCGATTTATGCCTCCCCCGAAGTTAAATGCCTCATTGTTACCGGAGGGGCCGTCGAATGCTTCGATGATCCGAGCGGAATTTATAAAGCGGTCGAAGCAGGTGAAACGCCAGAGGTCGAAGACTTCAGCAAGGGCTGGATGCTCTGGCCGGTCATCCCTTATTCGTACAACACAATCGTAGACGTCGCTGGCGTCGCTCCAGCCCCGCCGAGCGCGACCAACTGGTTGGGCACTGACGATACAAAACGAGATGTCGTTGCGCGCGTAATCTACGGATTCCGTCTTTCGATTTTCTACGCAATCGTTGTCGTTACCGCGTCATCTATCGCCGGTATAACAGCGGGTGCGGTTCAGGGGTATTTCGGCGGTTGGGTGGACCTGAGTTTCCAGCGTTTCCTCGAAGTTTGGGGCGGGATGCCATCGCTTTATGTGATGATCATCATCGTTGCGATTTTGGGGAAATCTTTCTGGCTCTTAGTCTTTATCTCCACGATTTTTAGTTGGCCAGCGTTGGTCGGCGTCGTTCGCGCAGAGTTCCTTCGTGCGCGAAATTTCGAATACGTGCGGGCTGCACGTGCATTAGGCGTTCGTGATCGGACGATCATGTTCCGGCACGTATTGCCCAACGCGATGGTCGCCACGCTTACCATGTTGCCGTTCCTGTTCACGGGTGCGATCGCGACATTGGCGAGCCTCGATTTCCTTGGTTTCGGGTTGCCGTCTTCGGCTCCGTCACTGGGTGACCTGACGCTACAAGCCAAGCGGAACCTGCAAGCCCCGTGGTTGGGCTTTACGGCGTTCATTGTGTTCTCCTTCATGCTCTCGTTGCTGGTCTTCATCTTTGAAGGCGTGCGCGATGCCTTCGACCCTAGAAAGACATTTTCATGAGCCTTCTGGACGTTCGGAACCTGCGTGTCGATTTCAGACAGGATGGGCAAACCGTCCACGCTGTCAAAGGCGTTTCGTTTTCCGTGGAGCGTGGTGAGACCGTCGCGCTGGTGGGGGAGTCCGGGTCCGGAAAATCGGTGACAGCGCTATCGACCGTTGATCTTTTGGGAGACAGTGCAGAGCTGTCCGGTTCGATCCTCTACAATGATGAGGAGATGGTCGGAGCAGCAGAGAGGGATCTGCAGAGGGTACGCGGGAACGACATCAGCTTTATCTTTCAGGAACCGATGACGTCCCTGAACCCGCTTCATACGATTGAAAAGCAACTCAGGGAGTCTATCGAACTCCATCAGGGGCTTCGCGGTGATGCTGTACGTGAAAAGATTATCTACTTGTTGGATAGGGTCGGTATTCGCGATTCAGAAAGCCGACTGACGAGCTACCCTCACGAACTCTCGGGCGGGCAGCGCCAGCGTGTGATGATTGCGATGGCGCTTGCCAACGGGCCGGAGCTCTTGATTGCGGATGAGCCGACAACTGCGCTCGACGTTACCATTCAAGCGCAAATCCTCGATCTCTTGGCTGAACTCAAGAAGAACGTAGGCATGGCGATGCTCTTTATCACGCACGATCTGACCATCGTTCGCAAAATCGCGGATCGGGTCTGTGTGATGAAGGATGGTGAAATCGTTGAGCAGGGGGCCACAGCAGAGATTTTTGCTAACCCGCAACACGACTTTACCAAACTACTCCTCGCGGCAGAAGCGACGGGTCGGCCAGACCCTGTTGAGCCGGAAGCACCAACGATTGTCGAAACGGATAGCCTGAAAATCTGGTTCCCGATCAAACGAGGACTTCTGCGAAGAACTGCGGGCTACGTCAAAGCAGTGAACGATGCGTCCCTCTCGGTCAGAGCGGGGGAGACACTGGGGATCGTCGGTGAGTCCGGATCGGGTAAAACAACGCTGGCTCTGGCGATCATGCGGTTGATCCAGTCCGAAGGGAACATCACCTTTGATCGCAATGCGATCCAGTCGCTCAATCAGCGCCAGATGCGTCCGCTGCGTGGAGACATGCAGATCGTGTTTCAAGACCCTTTCGGATCACTGTCCCCTCGGATGACAATTGAACAGATCATTGCGGAGGGGCTGTCTATTCATGGCCATACCCAACCGTTCGAACAGCGAGAAATGGTGAAGGACATCATGCTGGAGGTCGGTTTGGACCCCGATCTTATGGATCGGTATCCACACGAGTTTTCCGGTGGCCAGCGACAGCGCGTTGCGATTGCCCGTGCGATGATCCTACATCCGAAACTGGTAGTTCTGGATGAGCCGACCTCTGCGCTCGATATGACAGTGCAAATCCAGATCGTGGATCTATTGCGCGAGCTCCAGCGCAAGCACCGGCTGGCTTACTTGTTCATCAGCCATGACCTGAAGGTTGTGAGGGCGCTGTCCCACAAAATTATGGTTATGAAGACGGGCGACGTGGTCGAAGCTGGTCTGGCGGACGACATCTTTGACAATCCGCAAACGGACTATACGCAGGATTTGATGGCCGCAGCCTTTGAAGGCCGCGCCCGCCATGTCGAATAATCAGCTTTCTTGACCGATCATAAAGCAGGTCATACCGCGTGCCTGCAATCTACGGCAGGCTAGGTCGGCCGTTTCACGGGTCATACCCATAAAGTTGGCATCATAACCGCGCGGACTATTTACGACCCGACGAAGTGCGCCATCGAGCGTTGTCATTTCATTCAGCGCTACACGCACAAGAATACGTTCCGCCTCGTAGCGGGAACTGTAGCGTCCAACGTTGATACCCCAGTGCCGCCCACCAGAGGTCGAAACCCGCGTGACGACTTCGGGTTCAGCTTCGGTAGCTGCAATGACAGCTTCCTGTACATCGGACGGGTCGGTTGTAGCGATGGAAACAGGGGCAGGGCGCGCTTGCGGGCGTGGTGCAGAGGCTAGCGATATGACTGCTTCGCTAGTCGGTGCGGCCGGTTGAACCTCGGCTGCGGCAACAGCCATTGCAGCGGTAAGTGCTTCTTCGATGTCAGTTGTGGCGACGGCTGCGACTGCGACAGGGGCGTCAGGAACCGGACGTGCTTGTGGTCGGGGGCTGCTTACAACTGCTCCGGTGACACGGATGGTTCGCCCCGCCGCTCCAGGAACATCGGTCGTTGTCGCAGCGACCAATAGCGGTTCTGATCCAGAGCCACCGGGTTCATAGGAAGGAAGTCGAGGTCGTTGGACGCGCGCATTCCGAGGTGCACGGGAGAATCCCTGATCCAGCAGTTGTGCGGCGCGCGCGTTCCGTGCGGAAACCGATGATTCACCCATCACTACAGCGAGGATACGAACGTTACCGCGACGGGCAGATGCAACAAGGTTGTAACCGGCAGCGCTTGTGAAACCGGTTTTGATCCCGTCGGCGCCTTCGTAGGCGCCAAGGAAACGGCGGTTTGTGTTGTAAACCGTTGCCATGCCTGCATCGGTCGAACGGCGCGAGAAAATATTGTAGTACTGAGGGAAGTCATAGATCACGTGGCGGCCCAAAATGGCCATGTCATTGGCCGTAGACATATGACCGCTTTCAGTCAGACCGTTTGCATTCCGAAACGTCGTACGGCTCATTCCCATTGATTGGGCCATACGGTTCATACGGCGCGCAAAGGCTTCTTCTGATCCTTCGAGCGCAATCCCGATAGCGGTCGCGGCATCATTAGCAGATTTCACTGCCGCAGCGCGGATCAAGTAGCGGAGGCGGATTTCCTGACCTGCTCGCAGACCAAGTTTGCTGGGCGGTTCTGCGGCAGCGGCGCGGGTGACCGTCACGACCGTGTCAGCGCTGATTTCACCGCGCTCTATCGCTTGGAAGGCGATGTAAAGCGTCATCATCTTGGTCAAAGAGGCAGGGTGGAGGCGCGTATTGGCGTTGTATCTATCAAAGACCTCACCGGTTCGTGCGTCCATGACGAGGGTCGCGCCGGGTCCTGCAAGCACAGCCTGAGGAACTGCCGCCAACAACCAAGCAACAACAAATACAAATAGCCCAAATAGGGCCCGGAAATTCGGACGACCTGCCACGGTATGCCTCGTTCTGCCTCATAGCCCCGATCTTTGCCGGGTGCTTTATTGATTAAAGCAACGTTAGCACAGCATCGCTGTTAGGAAAACACCTTATTTCTAGGGGTTTACAGTGTAGGGTTGATCTCGGTTTCCACATTTGGGGTGCAATCGCGCTTCAACCGCAAGATGGAGGATTGAAGTAAAACGGTGACAACCCTTTAGGTGAGGTCCTGAATCAACTGGGGAAGGTCCCCCAAACTTTCGAGACGCCGATAACGCGGATGATCCGGTTCTTCTGCATGCTCGTGTTCCCAAGTCAGGTCATGCGGCACGTAAATCCCCCATCCACCAGCCTGAATTGCAGGGATAACATCCGAGCGGAGCGAATTGCCAACCATCATGAAGCGGGGCGTTTCAAACCGAGCGAAAATCCTCTGGTAAATTGCTGCGTTTTTTTCGCTGACAATTTCCACATCCGAGAAAAAATCACCCAGTTGAGATTGGGCCAGCTTCCGCTCTTGATCGAGGAGATCCCCTTTGGTGATCAGAACAATATCTGTCTGGTTCGAAAGCTCGGTTATCACGTCCTTTACATGCGGCAGGAGAGTTATCGGATGGGCAAGCATATCCCGTCCCATGTCTAGCAAAGCCAAAATGACTTGTGGCGGAACCTGTGCATTTGTCACCTCGAGCGCGGTTTCAATCATCGACAGGGTAAACCCCTTGATGCCGTACCCGTAGTATTTCAGGTTCCGCGTTTCCGCTGCCAGAAGCCGTGCTTTGAGGTCATGAGGATCAACGTATTCCGCCAGAAGTTCGGCAAAACGCTCCTGACTCATTTGAAAGAACTTTTCGTTGTGCCAGAGCGTGTCATCGGCGTCGAAAGCGATGGTCCAACGATGAGGCATTTGTTTTGTCCCCTATTGTGGGCTTTCCTTAACCCTCTTGCGGATTATATAACGACGACACCATAAACGACCAGTAGGCGATATGACCGGATCCGATCTCTATATGATGGCGCAGAACGATGACGACGATGATAGCGATTTCGGCGTCAAGTTGGAGACGCGACCAAAGACGAAGCGTCCGCCACTCTACAAGGTCCTGATTCTGAACGATGACTACACTCCTATGGAGTTTGTTGTTCACGTTTTGGAACGTTTCTTCGGTATGACACACGCCCAAGCCTTTGAACTGATGCTTGTCGTTCACAAAAAAGGCGTTGCAGTCGTTGGGGTCTATTCTTACGAAATTGCGGAAACTAAGGTGACGCAGGTGATGGATTTTGCCCAACGGCACCAACACCCGTTGCAATGCACTATGGAGAAAGAGTGACCGCTCGTGTCACCTGAGGCCCATGTCCAAATCTAGATTGTCTACCGCCCTAACTCAGGGTTCTGTCGTATTGCCCGAAGGCGATATTCGCGTGATGCGTGCTCCGGCTGGCTATGACCTGAGCGCGCTGCCCCGTGAATCGATTCGGATCGACACAGGGTTCTATCCCGATGCGAATGCATGGGAAGGGGCCGGATATCGGTTGGGTAAAGAGCCCGCTCCTGTGACTATCGTTGTGGTTCCTCGCGCCAAGGCGCTCGCCCGCGCTTTGATTGCTGAGGCTGCGAAATCCGCTTTGGTCATTGTTGATGGTCAGAAAACGGACGGGATCGACAGCTTGTTCAAAGACTGCCGGGCCCGTTTAGGCGATGTGCCAAGCGTCACCAAAGCACACGGCCGGTTGTTCTGGTTCGGCGGTGAAAATCAGTTCGCTGACTGGGCAGCTGGAGATCCGGAAAAGGGCGCACACGGGTTCCATACCTCCGCCGGCGTTTTTTCAGATGGTGAGATCGACAAGGGCTCCGCACTGCTGGCCGAGGCACTTCCCGAAAAACTTCCCAAAAGGATGGCCGATTTCGGGGCCGGTTGGGGCTATTTGTCGGACGCGGTTCTCAGGCGCGACGGCGTTGAGACGCTTGACCTGATTGAGGCAGAGCAAGTTGCTCTTGATTGCGCAAAGCTGAACGTGACAGACGAACGCGCCCGTTTCCATTGGAGTGATGCGACAACGTGGAAATCCGAAGGGTACAATGGTATTGTCATGAACCCGCCCTTTCACGTTGGGCGGGATGCGTCTCCCGCGTTAGGACGCGCGTTTATTGCCGCCGCCGCACTGAATCTGGTCGCGTCAGGGCAACTTTGGATGGTGGCAAACCGTCACCTTCCGTATGAAGCCGCACTCCGCGAAAAATTCCGCCATGTCGATGAAATTGGTGGCGACGGCGCGTTTAAACTATTCCATGCGACTCGTCCGATACGTTGAGTACAGCAAGAGTCCGGAAACGGGAGAGACCGAATGTCATTTTCCATCGAAGGTAAAACTGCCATCGTAACTGGTGCCGCCAACGGCGTCGGACTTGCGATCGGGCGCCATTTTGTTGAACAAGGCGCCAATGTCATGTTCGCAGATATGGACGAAGCCGCTCTGGAGCGTGAAGTCGTCTGTGAAGCAAAAGAAGAAGGACCGGCGCGGATATTTGCGGGCGACCTTCGGAAAAAACTGACGATCAAGAACTTGCTGTCCGCAACAGTCGATGCATTCGAACGCATCGATATTTTGGTAAACGCTGCACGGCAGGTGGTTTTGACGGACCTGTTGGACCCCGATGACGAAAGCGTTAGTACTTTGATGGAGCAGAACATGCTCACGGGCCTTCGTTTGTCGCAAGCGACCGCACGCCGGATGATCAAACAGGCCGAAGGAACTGAAGAAGGTCCTGTAGGGACGATCATAAACCTTTCGTCGATCGCCGCCCGACGGACCCATGCTGATTTGATGGCCTATTCGGTTTCGACGGCTGCTGCTGACCAGATGACCCGATCCCTCGCGGTGGCCTTGGCACCGCATCGTATCAGGGTTAACGCGGTTGCCTTTGGCAGCGTGCTGAGTGCGAGCCTGAAAGGCGCGCTAAAGGAACATGACGGCTATCGTGATGACATTCTACGTCATACACCGCTCCACCGGATTGCGAAGCCGGGCGAGGTTTGTGACGCGGTGCAATACCTCGCGTCTGATGCGTCGAATTTTGTGACCGGACAGATCATCACAGTAGATGGCGGCCGGACCTTGATCGACCCGGCCGGTTGCGCTGCCCACTAACTTATTCTGGGTATGTCGCCATACATTGCTGGATGCGCGTCTGAGCTTGAGCGTTGAGCAAATCACGGCGCTCTACCAGAGAATCCAGTTTCGCTTGTTCCGCGTTCAGGTCGATAGCGACAGGTACGGTATAAGTCTGTGTGCTGGTCTTTTCGCACGCAAAGGTGATGGTCTCACCTGAATCCAATGTGCTGGTACAGGTATCATTGGTGGTTACAACCTGCGACCGCTCTTCCAACGCATAACCACGGTTAATATTGCCCTGTGTTTCGACAATAAGGCTATTGAGCGTGGACAGACCCGACCGTGCATCGCGAATGCAGCTTTCCTGCGGTGTCGAACAGGCAACAAGGGCGATGGTGGGTAAGAGTGCAAGAACAGCAAAGCGCATGGAAGTCTCCGTCTTTCCGATGGTGTCGGACCAAGGTGGTTTTGCCATGATATCAATGCTAGAGCCGATTGATATACAATAGCAACGGAGCAGAGAGACCGAAATGACAGCCTCCATGGAACAGGAAAAGGCACGCGCCTCTGCGTGGTTCCGCCAGTTGCGTGACGAAATCGTCGAAGCATTCGAAGCACTTGAAGACAGCCAAAACAAAGGTCCGTTTGCCAGCGCCCCCGCGGGCCGGTTCGAAGTGACGGAAACGCGCAGGCAAGGTGATGCCGGTGAGGACGCCGGTGGCGGACTGATGAGCGTTATGCGTGGTGGTCGCGTCTTTGAGAAGGTCGGTGTGAATGTGTCAACGGTACATGGTACACTTGGGCTGGCAGCGCAAAAATCCATGGCTGCCCGTGGCGTACCTGGCGTTGAAGAAGATCCGCGGTTTTGGGCATCCGGCATTTCTCTTGTCGCGCATATGCAGAACCCGCATACTCCTGCGGTTCACATGAAC
>JBNKUW010000092.1:0-10219 GCA_050298835.1 Marivivens sp. | reverse complement strand
CTCCGGATCGAACTTTTTGGCCTGCGTTTCAGGATTGAACACACGGAAATAGGGCGCAGCATCCGGCCCGCATCCGGCCACCCATTGCCAGCCAAGCGCATTGGCCGCCGGATCCCAGTCTGTCAGACAATCCGCAAACCAGCGCTGGCCGATCCGCCAGTCGGTCAGCAGGTGTTTCGTCAGATAGGATGCCACCACCATCCGCGCCCGATTGTGCATCCGGCCGGTGACATACAATTCCCGCATAGCCGCATCGACAATAGGCTCCCCTGTCCGGCCCTGCTTCCAAGCCACAACATCGGGGCGGGTTTCGTCCCTGTTCCAAGGAAAGCTCTCCCAGTCCTCCCGCCAGCATATCCGGTCGAACTCCGGCGCGTGGTGCTGCACGTGATAGGCAAAGTCGCGCCATGCCAGTTGCCTCAGAAACGCCCCGGCGCCCTGTGTGCCCTCTGCCAGAACACGTCGGCCCGCGTGCCAGATGGTTGCCGCAGAGACCTCTCCATAGGTCAGCGCAGCGGACAGGCCCGAACACCCGTCCACCGCCAGTGCATCTCGGTTTTCGCCGTAACGCTCCAGCCCGTCTTCAATGAAAGCGGCCAGTCGGGTCTGGGCCGCCGCCTCTCCGGCCTCTTGATACCGCGCAACAACCGCAGCACCGCGCCACATGTCACGGGACCACTCAACGGGCGCCTCAGTCTCGGGCCAAGTGTCTGGCGCAGGGATATGCTCCGGCACAGGAAGCGGCGCACGAAGGCCCCGCCCCTGCAACGCCTTCCAGAACGGCGTAAACACCCGATAACCGGTCCCGCTCCCGTTCACGATCTCCCACGGTTCTGCCAACAGATGACCGGCATGGCTCACGGCCTCAACACCATCGGCCTTCAATGCTGCCTTAACCTCGGCATCCCGCGCCCGCGCGTCCCTGTCATAGAGCCGTGACCAATAGACGGCCCCCGCTCCGGTCTCTTGGATCAACGCCCTCAGACCCTCCAACGCAGGGCCGCACCGCACAATCAACCGACTTCCGCGCGCCTCTAGCGCCTGCGCCAGGGCCGCAACAGACATCCCCCAGCGCATCCGCGCAGCAGCCCCCGTCGCCTCGACGACCGGATCATAGATGAACACGGGCAGAACGGGCCGCCCCGATGTGCAGGCGGCCACCAATGCCGCATGATCGTGCAACCGCAAATCCCGGCGGACCCACAAAATAACCGGCCTACCCGACATAGCTCTCCCTAACTCCCCCGTTTTCTGGAAATAGCGCCCCCTCCGTCAGGTCAACCCCGCCACTTCATCTTTCCCGAAATACTCCGGCCAGAGGCCTCGGGATCGTGTGAACGATCCCGATCCCCCTCTTGTGGAGCGCAATAAAGCTGCCTATATCTCATGTGTTCCCTCGGGAACTATGGACATAAACGCGCTCGTAATAAGCGGATCGGACCCGGGGGCGGTACCCGGCGGCTCCACCAAACATCCTTCATTTGGGGATCATGGGGCCGAAATAGGATCGACGAACGTCTAAAGGTGTTGCTTTGTTTCGGTGAGATACCACCGTTATCGGTTCAAACTGTACAATTGCAAATGACAATCGTGCTCCGGTAGCAATGGCTGCGTAAGCAGTCGGAGATACCGAAATTTAAGTCCTTACGCCTAGCAGCCTAAGGCGGGGTTCGGAGGTACCTGGCAACAGAAACCTCCACTTCCTAGCGCATCGGTGATTTACCTGACCACCTTGTGTGTTCAATTATGCTTCCATGTACGAAAAAATTCTCAGTCGAATTCGAATGAAATTCGACCGGCCAATCATACAAAACAATTTGCGTGGCCTTTGGGTCGAGGAAATGATCTGTGAAATCCTCGGAAACGGATGGGAACACGCAGGCGACGACTGGGCAGGATGGGACCTTGAACGTTCGAGGGACGGACTGCGTATTGAAATCAAGCAATCCGCACGAATGCAGACTTGGGGACCGTCTAAAAGTGCCGCACAATTTGGAATCTCAACCGCCAAAGGGTACTATCTTGACGGTGTCACATACATTCGGCTCAACAGCCAAAAACGTTTAGCGGATATCTATATCTTTGCTTGGCACGATGGCACAGACCAACGCGTTGTTGAGCAATGGGAATTCATTGTGGTCAAAGCGGAACAGCTTCCAGAACACCAAAAATCCATCTCTTTATCAAGAGTCAAAAAGCTGAATAACGCGGTTAAAGCCGACGCCTTGGAAACTGAAGTATTTCGATTGGCGGAAAACTAGGCTCCTTCACCGCACCGGCATACATTCCTTGATTTCGGACACCGCCATGCTTGGTCCGTGGCCTTCGGGTTTCCACAAAATCACAAACTTCACGCCCTTTTCGATCAGTTGTCGCATTCTGCGGTAGTTGCAGACCGTTGATTGAACGATGTCTTCTGACGGGGCGATGGCTTTGACCGTCAGGGTCAAACGCATCGGATCAAACCGGATGCTGGTGATCTCAGCGTCGCGGTTCCACGGCAGGTGGCCGGTATCGCGGAAGTCTTCTCCGAGCTCGGTCAACTGTTCCTGCGTTCGGGCTGCCGTGGTTGCGGGGTCGCCGAACACATCGTTGGAAATTACCCAGATAATGCCACCGACAATCGCGATTACGATGACGATAGCTGCAAGTGCTTTGCCCATAGGGTTCCCCCTTAAAGATGAATCTGCGCTGCCTCATGCAATTTCCATACCGTATGCGCGAAACGTACAATCCCGATGATCCTTTTGTGACGCTGAAATATCCTTTCGTTCCGGTATTTTGCGCATCCGGTCACGCCAGAGCTTGCAACCCCCGTCCTGTCCCGACTATCCCCTTTCCAAAGGGCAAGAATCCCGTATTGTGAAAGACAGACGTGGAAAGGACAGATCGTGGCTCAGAAGATCGACTATGGTAACCTGATGCACGAGGCCATGCGTGGTCTCATCCAGAAAGTATTGCAGCGTGTTTCCGAAGACGGTCTTCCTGGTAAGCACCATTTCTTTATCACGTTTGACACCATGCACCCCGATGTCGAACTGGCTGACTGGCTTTCGGACCGGTATCCGGGGGAAATGACGATCGTTCTTGAACATTGGTTCGAAAACCTGACGGTGACGGACGACGGCTTTTCAGTAACCCTGTCGTTTGGCGACAATCCCGAACCGATCTACGTCCCCTATGACGCGATCCGTACCTTTGTTGATCCGTCCGTCGAATTCGGTCTGCGTTTTGAAACGCAAGAAGACGGTTACGACGCCGATGATGACGACGATGCGGACGACGAAGAGGCCCCGATGGCTGAAATGGCCGAAGACGAAGAGGCCGAAGAACCCCGTAAAGAGGCCGAAGTCGTCAGCCTCGACCAGTTCCGCAAATAATCTTCGATTTGTTAGCGATCCCATGCGGTATGCATCTGTATACCGCATTGATTTCCCCTGCGCATAAGGTATGAAACGGACGAGCCTTAACAGGGAGAGTCCCAGCAATGACCGCAACCCGCACCGAAACCGATAGCTTTGGCCCGCTCGAAGTTCCTTCCGACAAGTATTGGGGCGCACAGACCCAACGGTCGATCATGAACTTCCCGATCGGCTGGGAGCGTCAGCCCGTGCCGATCATCCGTGCACTTGGCGTAATCAAGAAAGCCTGCGCCATGGCCAACAAAGCCACCGGCAAGATGGATGCAGAGATTGCCGATGCGATCATCGCCGCCGCTGGCGAAGTGATCGACGGCAAATTCGACGACAACTTTCCGCTGGTTGTCTGGCAAACCGGTTCCGGCACCCAGTCGAACATGAACGCGAACGAGGTTATCTCGAACCGCGCGATTGAAATGCTGGGCGGCGAAATGGGATCGAAGTCCCCCGTTCACCCGAACGACCACTGCAACATGGGTCAGTCGTCGAACGACACCTTCCCGACCGCGATGCACGTGGGTATCGCCATGCAGGCACGGGACGTTCTGCTGCCGGGTCTGAACAAACTCCTCTCTGCTCTCGAAGCGAAATCGGAAGAGTTCAAGGACATCATCAAGATCGGCCGGACCCATACGCAGGATGCGACTCCGCTGACGCTTGGTCAGGAATTCGGTGGTTACGCCCATCAGGTCCGCAAGGGGATCGAACGCGTCGAAGCCTGTTTGGGCGACATCTACGAACTGGCTCAGGGCGGTACTGCTGTTGGCACCGGTCTGAACACGAAAAAGGGCTGGGGCGAGGCTGTTGCTGCCAACATGGTGGAAATCACCGGCCTGCCCTTTGTGACCGCGCCGAACAAATTCGAAGCACTGGCGGCGCATGACGCGATGGTTATGTTCTCTGGTGCGTTGAAGACCGTTGCGGCATCACTGTTCAAAATCGCGAACGACGTCCGCCACCTGGGCTCGGGGCCGCGCTGTGGGATCGGCGAGCTGAAGCTGCCGCCGACGCAGCCCGGTTCGTCGATCATGCCGGGCAAGGTGAACCCGACCCAAGCCGAAGCGCTGACCATGGTTTGCGCCCACGTCATGGGCAACGACGCTGCTGTCGGTTTCGCTGGTTCGCAGGGCCATTTTGAACTGAACGTCTATAACCCGATGATGTCCTACAACGTGCTGCAATCCATGCAGTTGTTGGGCGATAGCGCCTCGGCCTTTACCGACAACATGGTTGCGGGCATTCAGGCCAACGAACCGCGCATCGAAAAACTGCTGCATGAGAGCCTCATGCTGGTGACGGCGCTGGCCCCGACGATCGGCTATGACAACGCCACCAAAGTTGCGAAAACCGCGCATAAGAACGGCACCACCCTCAAAGAAGAAGCAATCGCCCTTGGCTTTGTTGATGAGGCGACGTTTGACGCTGTTGTCCGCCCCGAACAGATGATCGGCCCCAAAGACTGATCGACCTTTTGGTCCTGTTAATGCACAGAAACCTTCCCTACAGGGAAGGTTTTTTTGTTTATTAACAATGTGTTACACCATAGTCCGCAGGTTAATGCGACGGAAACGATTTCCCGCCTCGTATCATCCCTATCGCAAACCGGAGGATACCTGATGAAATACGCCCTATTCGCCCTGACGCTGCTGAGCGTTCCCGCAACATCGTCTGCGCAAGAGCTGCTCCGCAACGATCCGCAGCGACCGACCGATAAAATTGCCGCTGATCTGGGGATTACTCAGGCCGAATTTGTCGCCTGTTTTGCCAATGTAAATCCAGCCATGGATCACGCGCCCACCGGCGCAAGGCAACAGGACAACAAGGCGATTTTGCTGCCGTGTCTACAGGCTGCAAACCCCACCATCACCAATGACAGGCTGGACGCCGTGATGGACAGCTATCGTCCCGAAGGGCCGATCCACGGTTAGTCTCTTTTCACGGTCGCGGTGCTATGGCACTCTGCGTCTATGAGCACCGTGACCAACCTCAACAAGTTTCGCAAACAAAAGACCCGCGCCGAGGAAAAGGCGCAGGCCGATGCCAATGCGGTGAAATTCGGCCGGACCAAGGCCGAACGGCTGCTGGATGCGTCGCGTGAGGATCAGGCGCGCAAACGTCTGGATCAGCTCAGGTTCGAAGACGACGAATGACCGTCAGACCCGAAAAACATTCGTTGACCCTACGCGGTCACCGCACGTCGGTATCCCTTGAGCCCGAATTCTGGGCTGCCTTCCGTCAGGCCGCCAAAGAAGAACGCAAGGCGATCAACGAGCTTGCCGTCATGATTGACGAAGCCCGAGGCGACGTTGGCCTCGCCTCTGCGATCCGCGTTTGGATACTGAAACGTCTTCAGTCTACTTCGTAGAGCGACGCCCGCACCCGTGCGAGATCCTGCAATTCACGAAGTTCGGATTCCAACAGCTTTGCGTAAGGCGCACGACGACGCTCACGCAGCAGGTCTGTTGTTGTTTGTTTAGGACCCTGCGACGCAAAGCGACCACGCAGAACGAGGCCTTTCACACGATCCAAAGACTGGCGGAGCCCGCCGTCAGCAGCAGTAAAATCAATCATAGCCATAACCGACACCCATTCGGTTTAGCCCCCACTGACCTTAAGTATACATTTGCCTCTCTTTTGCCAGATGTAAGTCAAAATTGAGACTACACCTTGGGGAGAGTCGCCGCTTAAAGCGTTGTTAATATTGCATTAACCATGATTATTATAATGCAGCAAAAATCGGGCACCGTTTCCGGTTCCAAGACAGTAGGTCGATTTGAGGTCGTTAATTTCCGAACGATCAACGCTCTTCGAAACGCAACCAGATGCCGTCTGCGCTCCGAACGGTCAAATGGGCCTGCGGAACGGGCAAACGATTCGGATCAAGTGAGACTTTGAAGCGTCGCGCGATCATCGACAGCAACAGCGGCCCTTCGACCATGGCGAAACCGGCACCGGTACAGACACGCGGGCCCGCTGAAAACGGGATGAACGCGTCGCGCTGACACTGTTTGCCGTTCTCAGTCTGCCAGCGAGTTGGGTCGAAATCGTCCGGTTGGTCCCAAAGACGTTCATGCCGGTGCAGGTGCCACGGGGAAATCACGATCTGCGACCCGATGGGTACACTCCGTTCACGGAAGGTTTCGGGGCATGTGGTTTCGCGGACCAGCATCGGCACCGGCGGATAGAGACGCAATGCCTCGCGGAATACATCGCGCGATATTTTCAGACGGTTGGCGGCGCTGAAATCGTTGGTGAGGCCGGCTGCCTCTTCTGCGATTTTCTCCTGCCAGTCGGGGAACAGCGCCAACAGATACAGCGTCCAGGCCAAGGCCGATGCGCTGGTTTCGTGTCCTGCAAGGAAAAAGATCGCCACTTGATCGACCATTTCGGCAGTATCGAACCGGTCTCCGGTCTGTGGATCGGTCGTGGTCATGATTTTGGTGGCAAGGTCGTCCGGTGCCGTCCCCGCCTCAATCTGGGCCATCCTCTCACGGGTCAGCTGTTTGATCAGTTCGCGAATTTGCTTGGCCGTCCGTTTGGTTTCCCGTTTGAAAAACCGTGGCATCCAGCGTGGCCCGCGAATAAAGGCCCGCAGGTTCAGGATGGGTTGGCTCCGTTGATAAGTGCGGAAAACGGAAAACACGGCAGAGGCGGTTTCATGTTCGATCGGGATCGAAAACAGCGTGCGGAAAATCACGTCAGCGGCGGCGTGGCTCGCGATCTCTTCGACTTCCACAGGCGTTGGCCCTGCTTGTCGGGCGATCCGCTCGACTGCGGCTTCTCCGGCGTCCCACATTGCCGGAAAGGTATCGCGCAGGCGTCCGCCTTCGAAGGCCGGATCAATAATCCGGCGCTGACGTTTCCAGACCTCTCCGTTTGTCAGAAACACCGATTTCCCGAGCAAGGGCTTCAACCCCGCAGCGATCCGGTCGCGTTTGGGGAAGTCATCGGTTAGATCCTTTAGAACGGTTTTGACCAGTTCCGGATCATTGCACATGTAGCTGCGGAAAAACGGTGTTTTGAATTCCGCCATCCACGCCCGATAGAGCCGCGCCGGTTGGGCGCTCAGGATGTCCTGACGGAACAGTTTCATGTATTTGAAAAGCGATACGCGGTCCGCTCGGGGGGCGGGTTTCACGGGTTGTGTCATTGATATACCGATGTGAACCTTGAGGCGGGTTCGGTGATCCGGCTGCGCGACGGGGGACGCCCGTCATAGCGGTCGGCCAGCGTCAACGGGCCTGCAGTGATTTGAAAGTAGTCATAGTCCTTGGGCCGGTCAAAGGCGCAAAGATACTGGAAATGCAGCCGGAAGAACCGCCAGCGCAGTTCTTTCCATCGCTCTGGCGAAAGCGATTGGGTAAAGGCCGCAGAGAGTATCAGCGGCCATTTCTGGTTATCGGGCGCAACGCCGGTGACCGCAACAGGATCACACAGGGCAAAGGCGCAGCCATCCCCCGGGGCGGTCACGTCCACCCATGTCAGTTCGTCACGGGCAGACAGGAACGCAAGATCCGTCCGCAGCCGCACTGCGTCCCGCAGAAAGCTCACCATCGGGACGACCTGACCCAATGACAGGAACGCCAGCTTGCCCTGTGGCACCCGCCCGTCGCGGATCAGGTCCGACAGGATGGAAATCCCAAGATGCGCGCCAGAGGAATGCCCGACGACCAGAACTTCGTCCCAGTCTTGGGTCAATGCCTCGGCTATGGTGTCGCCAAATTCGGCCATGCGCTGTTCCAACTCTGGCGGGTTTGCCCCTTTCCAGAGCGCCCCATAGGCATAGTCGTGCATCAGGTAGTAGGCGAACAGTTTACCGTCCTTGCCTTTGAACCACTCCAGCACTTGAAGCGCGGTGACAGCGCCCACCCCTAGTCCGAGGATCAAACCGATCCACGCCGGTAGCCCCATGATCCCTGCGCCAAATCCCGCGACCCGTCCAAAGAACGCACCGAACCCCAGCGCGACGACAAGTTGCAGCAACAGCATTCCCACGGGGTAAAGCGCGGCAATCACCGGCCCCTTGCGCAGGCGCATCAGCCGGAACAACGCGCCGGTCGCGATGTATTCCCATGCGGTGCGGGCAAGTTGGCTGTAGGTGGCGGGGATGGTCTGGGACATGCTGTCGCGCACGATATCGGACCAGACCAGAACCTCTACATCGGCCGAAACGTCAGCCCCGTCGATGGTGGCATCCACATGCCAGCCGTAGGCGCCCTTGGTGGTTTTGGGTTTGAGGCCGATTTCAAATCCGCTGATGGCGGCTTGCGCGGCGCTTTCCTTGCGGTAAAGTTCCCGATAGCGACGGGGGTGAATAGGATCATAGCCCGGAATGTAGAACACCCGACGCCGTTTCACCCGTGTTTTGCCCAGCTCCGTCATCCGCTTTCCGCGACTGTTTCCAGCACCCTAGCGATGATTTCGGGCAAGAGTAAGGCCTAGCCGATGGTTCCAAGCACCGGAAACGCCGTCAAAAGCCAGTTTGACAGTGCGGTAAATTGTCCGGTGAGCAGCAAAAGCCCGATAATCACCAGCATCAGGCCTGAAATCTTTTCGATGATGCCCATGTGGCGTTTCATCCACGCCATTACGCCCTTGAGGCGCGGGAAGAAGATCGCGATCAGCAGGAACGGCACGCCAAGCCCCGCCGCATAGGTGCCCAGCAGGATCGCCCCGCGCGCAGCTTTGGTTTCTTGTGCGGCGAGCGTCAGGATCGTTGACAGGATCGGACCAAGGCACGGCGTCCAGCCGAACGCAAACGCAAGGCCGAGCACATAGGCACCAAAAACGGAGCCGCCCTGCTCTTTCACGTCGAACCGCGCCTCACGCATGAGGAAGCCGATGCGGAAAAGCCCCATGAAATGCAGACCGAACAGGATCACGATGCCGCCCGCGATGTAGTTCACATATTCGATGACAGACCAGTATAGCTGCCCGATGGCGGACATCCCGTAGCCAAGAAAGACAAACACTGTCGATAGCCCCAGCACAAAGAAAGCCGCAGCAAGGATCACCCGCCAACGCGCGCTGGCAGAGCCGTCCATCTCTGTCACGGTCACACCGCCCATATAGGCAAGATACGGTGCCGCGACCGGCAGGACACAGGGGCTCAGGAACGACAAAAGCCCTGCAAACAGTGCAATACCCATCGCAGCCAGAAGGCTCGCGTCCATGACAACTTGGGTTGAGAGTATTTCGCCCATCTCAGGCTCCTTTGACGTCTGCAGGAAATCGATACCCTGCCCGCGGACAAAGGTCATCCCCTTAGCCCAAGACGTATCGTCACAGTTTGGAGAGACCCTGTAAGAAACGAAAAACGCCGCCCCGTGACAGGGCGGCGCTTTTTGCTAACTTAGCGACCCAGTGACCACCAACCGCGGCGCTTGGGCTTTGGATCGGCCTCCGGCTCTGCGGGTTCCGGTGCGGGGGCCTCCGTGACCGTTTCCAGAACAGGCGCTGGGGCCGGTTCGGGTGTCGGTTCAGGCGCTGGTTCTGCGACCGGTTCAGGTGCAGCCTCGACCACAGGTTCCGAAGCGGCGGCTTCTTCTGCCGGGGGTTCCACTGGAGCTTCCACCGGGGCTTCCGGTTCAGCAGGCGCTTCTGCGACAGGCTCTGCCTTTTTGCGGGTCCGCGTCTGGCGCTTGGGCTTGGGGGCCTCTTCTGCAGCAGCGTCCTCCGCAGGAGCCTCAGCAGCGTCACCCTCGGGGGCTTCAGCTTCAGGCGCGTTCTTGCGCGAACGGGTGCGGCGCTTGGGCTTGGGGGCTTCTTCGGCGGCTTCCTCTGCCGGAGCTTCTGCCGCA
>JBNKUW010000091.1:0-10306 GCA_050298835.1 Marivivens sp. | reverse complement strand
ATTCTGTCCGGTATTCTGAACGAGCAAGCAGACAGCGTTCTTTCAGTCTACGAATCAAACGGTTTCAAGCTCGACAATCGTGAGGTTGTTGGCGATTGGACGACATTGACGCTGAAATTTGGCTAATGTTTCCCATTTCAGGTCTTTGAGCCTCAATTGGGTCTCTTTTTTTGCTAAAAGATTACCTTTGGTATACCAATGGCTAGTCGTTCGGTGGGGGCCGTAACGAGGTTTGTGAAATGGATCAAACAAGAGCTGCTTTTTCGTCTCGCGTTCGAGGTATTGAACAGAGCCATCAACGTCGCCGCTTGTCCGGCGAAGTTCATATGATCCGGAATGACGGACTCATTGTTGCACGTCCACGCCGCCGCGCACCGCGATTTCCGTGGCGTGGGGCTTTCATGATGCTCGTTGCGTTTATCGGCTTCAAAGCATTCGTGCTGGGGTATCTTGGACCGAACGCCTATGAGCAACGTGTTGACATGCTGCGGAGCGGGAACGTCGTTGAACAAGCTGGTGCTTGGGTGATGCAGGCTGATCCTTTGACCGTTCTTGTTCAGAATTTCTGCAGTAGTGTTGTCCGGTCTGTGCTGTAGCGGATTTACATCGCGGAATAGCAAAAAGGGCCACCGGTTAGGTGGCCCTTTTGTTTTGTACATCTGACCGGCTGCTTAGCGGCGGCGGCCGCGTGCAGCGAATTCGATGTCAGCACGGCACAAACCAACGTCAGCGAGTTCGCGATCGGTCAGTTCTTGGAGTGCACGTACGCCCTTGCGGATGTTGTTCCACTGTTCGATTTCGGTGATTACGTCATACACGAAAGACACGGCGCGATAGGCCATGCGGGACGACGTTGCGAATTGGGTGTCAACCATTGCCATAGTTCTGTCCTCTTAAAGTCGGGTTGCCGCGTCGCAGCAAAGTTGTCTTGATAATTGCCATTTAATATCGCGAAATTTGAAAAACCAGCATCGGATTTGCATAGTTCTTATGCGTTTTAAACATGCCTCATTTGTGTGCAGAACGGTCGTTTTCGCATCGGTTCTCCACGGTCTCAGGCTCCGGACGGATAGATTGCAGCTTGGCGTTTGTTCGCCTTTTGTGCTATTCGGCTAAAAAGAGCAGAAAAGAGGTAGGCATGCGCGTCATCGGCATAGATCCGGGACTGCGAAACATGGGCTGGGGAATCATCGATGTTTCCGGTTCAAAGTTGAGCCATGTGGCGAATGGTATTTGCCGATCTGACGGCGGGGCCGACCTCGCTGCGCGCCTCTTGGATCTTCATGATCAATTAACTGCGGTGTTTTCGGAATATGCTCCGGACGCAGCGGCGGTCGAACAGACCTTTGTGAACAAAGACGCGGTTGCCACGCTAAAGCTTGGTCAGGCGGGGGGATTGCGCTTCTGGTTCCTGCTCAGGCAGGGTTGTCTGTCGGGGAATATCTTCCGAACGCAGTTAAGAAAGCGGTTGTTGGCGTTGGGCACGCGGATAAGAAACAAATCGACCATATGGTGCGACTGCAATTGCCCGGTGTGAAAATCGCCGGCGTTGATGCCGCTGATGCGCTGGCCATCGCGATCTGTCACGCTCATCATTGTCAATCTGCGGGTCATTTGTCCCGCGCTATCGCAAAGGCCGCCTCATGATCGGGAAACTCTCTGGTATTGTCGATTACAAGGGACTGGATCATGTTTTGATCGACGTGCGTGGTGTGGGATATGTGGTCTATTGTTCTGATCGCGTCATGGCGACTTTGCCACCGGTAGGGGAGGCTGTTGCGCTCTATACCGACCTTTTGGTGCGCGAAGACATTCTGCAGCTTTTCGGCTTTTCGACACTTGTGGAAAAGGAATGGCATCGTCTGTTGACTGGCGTTCAAGGCATCGGACCCAAGGCGTCTTTGGCTATCCTTGGTACTCTTGGTCCCGAAGGTGTGAGCCGCGCAATTGCACTGGGCGATGCGACGGCAGTTGCCCGCGCCAAAGGTGTTGGTCCCAAGACCGCACAAAGGGTCGTGCTCGAACTCAAGAACAAAGCCCCCAGTGTCATGGCAATGAGCGGGCAGGAGGCAACAGTTTCGGACGACGTCGTTGTAAGCGATGCTCCCACACCCAAACCACGAAAGCAGGCCCCGCCCAAGGTGTCCACCGCACAACCCGAGGCGCTTTCGGCGCTTCAGAACCTCGGATATTCTCCCTCCGACGCGGCATCGGCCGTTGTGACAGCTTTGGAAGAAGATCCCGATCTTGATACCGGTGCGCTGATCAAAGCCGCGCTCAAACAGCTCGCACCGAAAGGCTAACCGATGGACCGTAGCGACGATCTCACGCCTGAGCGTAAGCCGAGTGACAACGACCGCGCATTGCGTCCGCAAGGGTTGGACGAATTCGTCGGTCAGGCTGAAGCACGTGCGAATTTGCGCGTGTTCATCGAGAGCGCCAAACGTCGCGGAGAGGCTATGGACCATACGTTGTTCCATGGCCCTCCGGGTTTGGGGAAAACGACGCTGGCCCAGATTATGGCCCGCGAATTGGGTGTGAATTTCCGCATGACCTCTGGCCCCGTGTTGGCCAAAGCGGGGGATCTTGCGGCGATCCTGACCAACCTCGAAGCGCGGGACGTATTGTTTATCGACGAAATCCACCGGATGAATCCTGCGGTTGAAGAGGTGCTCTATCCCGCGATGGAGGATTACGAACTCGACCTTGTTATCGGTGAAGGCCCTGCCGCGCGGACAGTTAGGATCGAATTGCAGCCGTTTACGCTGGTTGGGGCGACGACTCGGCTCGGACTACTGACAACTCCGCTGCGGGACCGGTTTGGCATTCCCACGCGGCTCGAATTCTACAATGTCGCCGAACTCCACCAGATCGTTACCCGTGGCGCCCGCCTGATGGGGGCTCCTGCGGATGACGACGGTGCGCATGAGATCGCCAAACGCGCACGTGGGACACCGCGGATCGCTGGGCGGCTTCTGCGTCGCGTCGTTGATTTTGCCGTCGTCGAAGGCAATGGTCGCGTGACCCAAGCCATAGCGGACCGGGCCCTGAACCGGCTTGGCGTTGATGATTTGGGTCTTGATGGTGCAGACCGTCGGTACATGCGCCTCATGGCCGAAAGTTACGGTGGTGGTCCGGTCGGGATTGAAACCTTATCGGCAGCACTCTCCGAAAGCCGCGATGCACTGGAAGAGGTGATCGAACCGTTCCTTCTACAACAGGGCCTGATCCAGCGCACACCACGCGGGAGGATGCTTGCGGCTTCGGCGTGGCGGCACCTCGGACTGGACGCTCCGAAATCACAGACGGATTTGTTCACCTGATTTCGGTGAGTGCTCTTGACGATGCAGGGATAGAGCAGAGCGTAGTGAAGCGGTTGATCTGCTCCACTGCTCGGGCTATCTCCGCGTCCCATGACACCAGAAGATATCACAACGCATTTCACCCGCCCTGATGGCTCCTATCTCTGCGCACGATGGGGGCGTCCGATTGTGCCGGTGGTGTTTGGTGTGGAGGAGGAAACGCTCCAGATCCTAAAGGGCGCGATTGAAGTTACCGTTGCAATGGCTGGTCACAAGATGGCTGAAACCGATCCCGAAATCGGTGCCAATCTGATGTTGTTCTTCTGTCGCGACTGGGATGACCTTCTTGAGGTACCCAACCTTGAAAAGCTGGTTGAGGGACTGGGTGATGTCGTTGGCCGGTTGAAAACGGGTGACGCCAACCAGTATCGTACATTCCGATTTGATGCAGACGGGGCGATCATGGCTTGCGTGATCTTCATCCGGATGGACAAGTCTATGTCCTCACAACCCGCCGAAGATATCGCTCTGGCTCAGGCAGCCCAGATGCTTCTGACGTGGGGAGAGGGGGCATTTGCAAGACGTTCACCTTTGGCAATCGCCGGGGACGTAACGGTCCTCCGGCCCGAGGTCGGTGCAATCATCAGCGCGGCCTACGATCCGGTGATGCCTGTTGTCGCACGAGACCAAAGCCATGCCTACCGACTGGCCGCACGGCTGCTATCGCAATAGTGCGTACGTTTGTAGGCATTTCTCTACCGCACGAACTTGCCACAGCTTTGGCAGATTGGGTGAGCGAGGCGGCTATCGGCCACCCCGTTCCAATTGAGAACTTACATCTTACTCTGGCAATCCACTCTCTTGCCGACCGGTGCCCGCTACGACGCAATGGCATTTTTGCCTCTGGACAGCTCTGCAAGCTCTGAGCAGACTGCCCCGCAGAAGGAGCCTTAATGACCCATCGTTTTTCCTGCCGCGTGTATTACGAAGACACCGACCTCGCCGGTATTGTCTATTATGCAAACTACCTTAGGTTCATTGAACGTGCCCGCACCGAATGGGTCCGCTCCCTTGGTGTCGGCCAAGGGAAGCTCAAAGAGGAAGAAGGAATTGTTTTTGCCGTCCGCAAGGTAGAGGCCGATTATCTTTATCCCGCCAAGTTCGATGATGAGCTGACCATCGAAACCACACCGGAGTCGATCTCGGGTGCCCGATTTGTGGTGAAGCAGGATGTGCTTTGCGACGGGAAACTCCTGTTTACCTCACTCGTCACGATCGTTGCGATCGGCTCGACCGGTGCTCCGGCGCGGCTTCCGGAAATCCTTCGTCGCCCGCTCCACTGATCCTTCTTTGCTTGGAAAATACTCCGGGGTGAATGGCCGAAGGCCAGAGGGGCAGAGCCCCTCCAGCGGTCATGAATTGCCACTGACCCGCGTTTTTCCGCCCATTTCAGTCCTGAAACGTAGCTGTGATCGTGTCTCTATTGGCAAATGATACAGGAATACTGTATTTCTGCTCTCAAATCGCGGAATGAACCGCGCATAAAAAGAGCAGGCAGATGGAAGCAGCAACCGACTACACGATGTGGGCGTTATTCGCCCGCGCGACTCTTATTGTGAAATTGGTAATGATCCTGCTGGTCGGCGCCTCGATTTGGTGCTGGGCGGTGATCGTTGACAAAATCATTCAATACCGCAAAGCCCGCGCAGAAGCTGCGCAGTTCGACCGCGCATTCTGGTCGGGTGAGCCGCTGAACGATCTTTTCGACCAGATCGGTACAAATCCCCAAGGCCCGAGCCAGCGGATTTTTGTGGCAGGTATGCTCGAATGGCAGCGCAGCCTCAAAGGTGACGGCGGATTTATCGCCAACGCTCATGCGCGCATTGACCGAACGATGGACGTTGCCATCGCCAAAGAGGCCGCCTCACTGCAAAAGGGTCTGCCGGTTCTGGCGACCGTTGGGTCCACCGCTCCGTTCGTCGGTCTGTTCGGGACGGTCTGGGGGATCATGAACTCCTTCATCGAAATCGCCCAGTCGCAAACGACCAATCTTGCCGTTGTTGCCCCCGGTATTTCCGAAGCCCTCTTGGCAACCGGTCTTGGACTTCTTGCTGCTATCCCGGCTGTTATCTTCTACAACAAGCTGACCGCGGATAGCGATCATATCATCGCGGGCTACGAAGCCTTTGCCGACGAATTCTCGACCATCCTTGGTCGCCAGCTGGATAGCTAGAAAATGGCGGGCGGTGTCATAAAAAAAGGCGGGGGAGGCGGATCGCGTCGCCGTCGCCGCGTGCGCGGTGGAAGTGCCGCCATGTCCGAAATCAACATCACGCCGTTTGTAGACGTGATGCTGGTGCTTCTTATCATCTTTATGGTCGCAGCACCGTTGATGACGGTTGGTGTCCCCGTTGAGCTCCCCAAAACACAGGCCAGTGCATTGCCTGCGGATGACGAAGAGCCGCTGACCGTGACGATCACTGCGGAAGGCACCATCGCGATCCAGAACACCGAAACGCCGCAAGACGAGCTGGTGGCAAAGCTGCAAGCGATTGCTGCGGAACGCACAGGCGACAGGATTTACTTGCGTGCGGATGGGGCGAACGATTGGAACCGCGTGGCAGAGGTCATGGGGCTTTTGAACGCTGGCGGTTTTTCAAACATCGGTCTGGTGACGGATATCGCGGTAGGCCAGTAACGTGGACTTTCAACGCTACAGTACAGGCACTTGGATTTCAGGGATCGGCCATGCGGGCCTGATCCTCTGGCTCGTTGTCGGCTGGGGCTTGAACGGTGATCCGATGGATTTTCAGGTCACACAGGTCAGCGTTGTTTCTGGTGAAGATTATGCGGCAATGGTGGCTGCGACCTCACCGACAACCACAACCGATCCACTGCCCGAGATGATTTCTCCGGAAGTCGCGGATACGCCACCGGCACCGATTGTCGAAGAAACGCCACCCGCCGCAGTGACACCGGAACCGGCACCGGAAGCACCGGTTGAAGAAACGCCTCCGCCAGCACCTCCGGCCCGACCTGAACCTGTTGAAACCCCTGCGGAAACTGTGTCAGAGCCGGCACTCCCTGAAACCCCTGCCGGTGCAGAGGATTTGCCGCAATCGGATCACCCAGTCGAACGACCCGCTGACCGGATCGCAAGCACTCCCACCGCTCCGCCGCCGCCTGATGCGGATACAGCGCTGGAACCGCAAACAGAGATTGTCGAAGACGCACCGAACCAATCCCCTGATCCAGTCGTTGAGGAACAAACGCCTGCCGCACCAGAGGAGACAGCTACCCGGATTGTGACCGCAGATGAAACGCCCTCTGCGGCACCGACCACGTCACCCCGCCCGCCGTCGCGTCCGTCAAACCTGGCTCGCCCCGCGCCTGCACCTGAACCGCAAGTGGCTGATGCTGCACCAACTCCCGCTGCACCCGAGCGCGACGAAGCTGCAGATGCGATTGCAGCGGCCCTTGCTGAAGCGAGCAGTAGTTCAGCCGCTGCGAACGAAGGTCCCGCCACCGCGGGTCCGCCGCTCACCGGCGGGGAGGAGGACGGGTTCCGTCGTGCTGTCAGCCAGTGCTGGGTGGTCGATAGTGGAGCGCAATGGGCGAACGTGACCGTCACAGTCGGCTTCAGTCTGGCACCCGATGGCAAGGTTACCGGAGATGTCCGGATGATCAACTACTCGGGTGGTGACGACGCTTTGGCGCGCACCGCATTTGAAACAGCACGTCGGGCAATCCTGCGTTGTCAGTCGTCCGGATATCCGCTGCCACCTGAAAAATACGAACACTGGAAAGAGGTCGAACTGACCTTTGACCCATCGACGATGAGGCTCCGGTGATGACCCGCTTATTTGTATCGCCCATTTGGCACCTTTTCGCCCATTTTCCCCGCGATTTTCGTGGGAAACTGGTGAAACAAAGATTAGACACCGATGGTGCTGCGACTGGCGCAGGCCCCTACATGAGGACAAGCATGTTTCAGAAACTACTGGCCCTTTTGATGGCGATATTCCTGAGCGGACCGCTCCTTGCAGAACCTTTGAGGCTGACGATCACTGACGGTGTTATCGAACCGCTCCCGTTTGCTCTTCCGATTTTCGACGCCGAAGTCGCCGGATCGGAGGCAATGGCCCAGCAGGTCAGTCAGGTCATTTCCGAAGACCTTGCTGGAACCGGTCTTTTCCGCCCGCTACCGCAAAGCGCGTTCATCAGCCGGCATGTGTTTAACACCACGCCTGCCTATCCTGATTGGCGTGCGATCAACGCGCAGGCTCTTGTGACCGGCGCGGTTTCAGTTACCGGCGGGCAGGTCGTTGTGAAATTCCGGCTGTATGATGTGTTCACGGGTGTAGAAATGGGCGACGGCCAGCAGCTTGTCGCGTCCGCCGACGGCAACGGATGGAGACGGTTGGCACATAAAGTGGCGGATCAGGTCTATTCCCGCATCACCGGTGAAGCAGGGTATTTCGACAGTCGCGTAATCTACGTGGCCGAAAGCGGGCCGAAGGATAATCGGCACAAGATTGTGTCGATCATGGATTATGACGGCCGCAATGCCGAACCTTTGACCGTCGGAAATTCAATTGTTCTGGCCCCACGTTTTTCACCGTCGGGTGATCGGGTGCTTTATACATCGATTTCCGGCGATACCGGTTCTCGGATCAATATGCTTGATGTATCATCGGCAAGGCCGCTGCCTTTGGTGACAGCACCGGGCAACATGGCGTTTTCACCGCGGTTCAATCGTGACGGAACGCGAGTGATCTATTCGCTCGAACAGGGCGGGAACACCGATATCTGGATGACCGACATCGCCAGTGGTCAGCACATGCGCCTGACCAGCGCTCCGTCGATCGAAACGGCGCCGTCACTTTCGCCGGATGGATCGCAGATCGTGTTCGAATCCGACCGCTCGGGATCACAGCAGCTTTATATCATGCCAGTTTCGGGTGGAGAGGCGCGTCGTATCTCCTTTGGTGACGGCCGTTACGGAACGCCTGTCTGGTCGCCACGGGGAGACATGGTTGCCTTTACCAAACAGAACCAAGGTCGATTCCATATCGGGGTTATGCGCACGGATGGCAGCGAAGAGCGTCTGCTGACCTCGGCTTCGGGCGGGTTCCTTGATGAAAGCCCGACTTGGGCACCGAACGGACGCGTTCTCATGTTTTTCCGCGAAGCACTGGGCCCCAATGGTGGTCCGTCGCTTTACACAGTTGATATTTCGGGCAGGAACTTGCGTCAGGTTCCCGTATCCGGTTTCGCTTCGGACCCGTCTTGGGGGCCGTTGCTTCGCTAAGATAACGGGCGGAATTCCCAAAGATACCCCGCCCGTGCTATTGTCATTGCCAAGAGCAGTCAAACAACAGGACAAACAAATGAAACTCCTGACTAAAGCAGCCCTACTCGTGCTCGCGCTGAGCACTGCGGCTTGCACAAATCCCGACCGGTTCGCAGCTGGTGGAAACAGTGGCGATCTGAATGGTGCCGGTGCATTCGGTGCGGACGGCATGGGTGCTGCAGGTGATCCCACCAGCCCCGCCTACTTCAACCAGACGATCGGTGATCGCGTGCTCTTTGCCGTGGATCAGTCGACTTTGTCATCGGATGCAATGGCGGTGCTCGACGGTCAAGCCCAGTGGCTCATGACCAACAGCGATTATCTTGCCGTGATCGAAGGTCACGCCGATGAACAGGGTACCCGCGAATACAACCTTGCCCTTGGGGCCCGTCGCGCAAATGCGGTTTATGAATACCTGATCTCGAAAGGTATTCCGGCAAACCGGATCCGCACGATTTCCTACGGTAAAGAACGTCCTCTCGCGACCTGTGCAGCAGAAAACTGCTACAGCCAGAACCGTCGTGCAGTGACCGTAATCAACATTGCGACCTTAGGTTAATCCAAGAAAAAGAGGGATCGGCTGATGTTCCGCAAAACCGTTTTCGCACTGGCGATGAGCCTTGCCCTGCCGCTGCAAGCGACAGCTCAGGAGGAAACTTTGGCGGATATTCGCCAGCAGCTTTCCACGCTCTACGTCCAGATACAGAACCTCAGTGTCGAACTGTCGACCACAGGGTCTGGTATGAACGGCGGGATTGCGGGCGGGTCGGCCCTCGAACGGCTCAATTCGATTGAAGCAGAGGTCCAACGACTAACCGCCAAAACCGAAGAGCTTGAGTTCCGTATCGGACAAGTCGTTCGTGACGGGACAAACCGTGTCGGTGACCTCGAATTCCGCCTGTGCGAACTAGAGGCTGACTGTGACATCGGGGCCTTGGGGGATACCCCGACCTTGGGTGGCGGGGATGCGCCGTCGACTCCGGTTGCGACACCCGTCACCAATGATTCAGGTCCGCAGTTGGCTATCGGAGAACAGACCGATTTCGAAACCGCTCAAAATCTGATGGAAGCGGGCGATTTCAGCGGCGCTGTGACCGCCTTCCAGAATTTCACGACTTCGTATCCGGGCAGCCCGCTTTCGCAACAGGCGCATTATCTTCGGGGCGAAGCCTATGAAAGTCTCGGGGAAATGACCAACGCAGCGCGGGCGTATCTTGATAGCTATTCAGCTGATCGCGTAGGTGACTACGCACCTGACGCTATGTTCAAACTCGGCTTTGCGCTGGGAGCTATCGGACAGACGCAGGACGCCTGTGTGACGCTCCAACAGGTGGGTAATTCTTTCCCCAATAGTGAGGCCGCTCTGGACGCACAGAGCGCAATGCACAACTTCGGATGCTTTTAGATCCAGATTGGCTACAGCGGCAGGGCAGTGACGCTGGCCTGCTGAAATCCCTGACCACAGTGTTCGGTGTTTCGGCGCCGGATCGGTTCGCCGTTGCCGTGTCCGGCGGGGGTGACTCGAAGGCGCTCCTACATCTGGCGCATCGGCTGGTTCAGCATACGGGACAGACGCTTTTGGCAGTAACCGTCGATCACGGTTTACGTGATGCTGCAGCAGAGGAGGCAGCAAAGGTAGCTGCGTTCTGCC
>JBNKUW010000090.1:0-10702 GCA_050298835.1 Marivivens sp. | reverse complement strand
GATTTCCTGTTCTGTCATTCAGGACCCCAATCCTCAACACTCCGGTCGTCTACACACCAAAGCGGCGTTGATTCCACCAAACGCGAAGCAGTTCTTCATCACGACGCTGACGTCCCGGTGCAGGGGCTCCCTCACGTGATCGATGCCCCTGCAAGCTTCATCCACCGTATCCAGGTTCCGGGTCGGATAGATCACTCCTTTCTTCATGACTGCCAGCGAGACGATCAGCTCCAGCGCTCCTGATGCACCCAGAGTGTGTCCGATGTATCCCTTCAGGCTGCTGACGGGAACGGTATCTCCAAAGACCTCAGCGATCGCTTTCGCCTCGACTTCGTCGCCGTGTCTCGTCGCAGTCCCGTGAGCACTGATATAGTCGATATCGCCGGGCAAGAGCTTCGCAGAGGCCAATGTCTCCCTGAGACAGTGAACAATCGACGCTCCGTTGGATTGACTTACGTGTTCCCCGCTGCCACCCGTATGATATCCGACGATTTCGGCGTAGATCTTCGCCCCGCGTCCCTTCGCGTGCTCGAGCTCCTCGACGACGACCATCCCGGAGCCGGCTGCGCTGACGAAGCCGTCGCGGTTCGTGTCGTACGGACGCGACGCCTTTGTCGGCTCGTCGTTGTACTTGGTCGACAACGCGCCCATCGCGTCGAACATGCTCGTCAGGTTCCAGTGCTCTTCCTCGCCCCCGCCGGCGAACACGATGTCCTGCTTGCCGAGCTGGATCTGTTCGGCAGCAGCGCCGATGCAATGGGCGCTGGTGGCACAGGCCGATGTAATCGAATAGTTGATGCCCTTGATCTTGAACGGTGTCGACAGGTTGGCCGAGATGGTCGAGGACATGCACTTCGGCACTGCGAAGGGCCCGATCCGTTTCGGGCTGTTGTTCTTGTCTACGATCTGGTGGGCGGCATACATCGCGCTGGTGGACGGACCACCGGAACCGGCGATCAGACCTGTACGGGTGTTCGAAACCTGATCTTCGGACAGACCCGCGTCTTCGATGGCTTGCTGCATCGAGATATAGGCATAGGCCGCACCCGGTCCCATGAACCGTAGGGCACGTTTATCGACGTGTTCAGTGACATCGATTTTGACGTTGCCTGCGATCTGGCTGCGGAACCCGCGCTCAGCCATATCAGCATTGGCTTCGATGCCGGATTTACCCGCACGGAGCGAGGCTTCTACTTCGGCAGCGTTGTTGCCGATAGGCGAAACGATCCCGAGTCCTGTTACAACGACGCGGCGCATGTGCAGCCTCCCATATAGTCGTTAGAGCGTGCCCTGCCTTAGCTGGCGGACAGTGCAACTTTCATGTCTTTGACCTGATAGATAACCTCACCATCAGCTTCTACAATCCCGTCAGCGACACCCATGGTCAGACGGCGGGTTTGGATGGCTTTGGTGAAATCGATCTTGTAGGTGAGCATCTTGCGGTCAGGGCGGACCATGCCGGTCAGTTTGACCTCGCCAACACCCAGCGCGTAACCGCGGCCTTCCCAGCCGCGCCAACCGAGGTTGAAGCCGGTCAATTGCCACAAGCCGTCAAGGCCAAGGCATCCGGGCATGATCGGGTTGCCGGGGAAGTGGCAATCAAAGAACCACAGGTCCGGTTTGATGTCGAATTCTGCAATGACGTGGCCTTTGCCGTGGGCACCACCATCACCGGAAATGTCGGTGATCCGGTCCATCATAAGCATCGGCGGTTCGGGCAGCTGTGCGTTGCCGGGGCCGAAGAGTTCGCCGCGGGCACATTTCAGGAGATCGTCACGATCAAAACTGCTCGGGTATTGGGCCATACTTGGGTGTTCCGTTCTTGGATTTACAGGTTACTTACCGTCCGTCTATCACCCCGTGCCGAATAAGGGCAAGTGTCGCAAAAGAGCGCATTTGGAGAAGATAATTGAAAAACGCAGGGGACATACTCTATTGTGGGTCAACCAGATGAAGGGATGATCATGCACGACGAGCGGCTACAACGCGGGGCGGATTGGCTTGCGGACGCAGGTATGCGGCCGACACGGCAACGTGTGGCCTTGGCTGCGCTGTTGGTCGGCGACGGTAAGGACCGGCATGTGACCGCTGAATGGCTGTATGATGCTGCGATCGCCGAGAACTCGGGCGTTTCGCTGGCGACGGTCTACAATACTCTCCGTGCGTTTTCCGAAGCCGGTCTGGTGCGCGAAATCGTTGTGGATGGAACCCGCAGCTACTTTGACACGAATTTGACCGATCACCCGCATTTCTATTGGGAAGACGAAGGTCGCCTGACGGATGCCCCGATGAACGGACTCCGGATCGAGGGGCTGCCCGATGCGCCGGATGGTATGCGCGTTTCCGCTGTTGATCTGGTGATCCGCCTGCGGCGCAACGCCTGAAATCAGAACCATTGACCCGGTTCGATCAGCCCGAGGTCCAGCAATTGCAAAGAGTGCCAGTCGAATGGCACTGAATTGCGCCAACTGAATGTTCCGATATTGAACGCCGAACCGGGATTGCGCTTGAGCGCTTTAGCCGTGCGGAACGAACAGATTGCAGCTGTCAAATTGTGGTGCCAAGGGCAGGAATAGGTGTTGTATTCCTGATCGTTAAACGTGTGGTCGTTCTGCAGGCGCAATCCGGTTTTGGATTTGAATATTGCAATCCGGTCGATCCGGCGTCGGGCTGCGGGGACGTATTCTTCGAAGCGCCACCTCAATCCGCCATAGAAATCCAGCTGACGTTCTTTCGGGTGATTGTGGTTTGACGGGTCCGGTCGGGCAAGCGCGTAATAGCCGGTTTTATCCAACTGGGCACTGTCCAGAGAAACCGCAAGCGGGTGTTTGTCGAGGTCTTCCGCATAGAGGTCAATGACATAGGTGAGCATTGAATCGCGGCGTTCTTCGGTATGGAACGCCAGCATTTCACCGATCTTGCGGGTCTCGCAGAATGGGAAGAACAGGTACTCTGCGTTGTAGCAGTAGTACATCCAAACGCCCGGTGCTGCGTCAATACAGCCGTTGACCGCAGCTTGCACCGCGCCCTCAACGGACAGGTCCAGATCTACACGCTCTGTCAGGTCATCGATTTCGGCGGGTAGTTCAATTTCGCTCGAACCGAACAACACCACCTTTTTAAAGCCGAGATCCAAATGATGACGCACTGTGCTGCCAATTTCGACATCGTCTTCGAGCATGATCAACGCGACCGGCCCCTTGGCGAGAAGCTTTGACGCCTGTGCGAGAAAAGATTTTAGAGTCGGGTAGTGCATTGAACGATCTGGTTGTTTTGATGCTGTCAACGTCTGCGAAAACAGCCGCCATTGCAAGACGATCAGCAAGGCGTTAGGTAGCGCCAACTTCCCCTTAGAGCCGAAAACCGGAATTCCGCCCATGTCCGAGCCGAAAAAGCTGTTTATCAAAACCTATGGCTGTCAGATGAACGTCTACGACAGTGAACGCATGTCCGAAGCATTGGGCGGCAAAGGTTATACGCAGGTAAATTCGCCGGACGAGGCGGATATGATCCTGCTCAATACCTGTCATATCCGCGAAAAGGCTGCCGAAAAGGTTTATTCGGAGCTGGGGCGCTACAAGGATCTCAAAGAGGCGAATCCTGATCTGAAGATCGGCGTGGCTGGTTGTGTCGCTCAGGCCGAAGGGGCCGAGATCATGGCGCGTCAGCCGATGGTCGATCTGGTTGTCGGCCCGCAGAGCTATCACCGTCTTCCCCAGATGGAAGACGCCATTCGCAAAGGTGAACGTGCAGTAGACACGGATTTCCCCGAAGAGGATAAATTCGACACGCTGAACAAACGCCCGCGTGCGACCCGTGGTCCGACCGCGTTCCTGACTGTTCAGGAAGGCTGCGATAAATTCTGTGCTTTCTGCGTGGTGCCTTACACCCGTGGTGCCGAGGTCAGCCGTCCAAAAGAACGTATCTTGCGCGAAGCCGCCGATCTGGTTGAAGCGGGCGTGCGCGAAATCACCCTGTTGGGTCAGAACGTGAATGCCTATCACGGCCACGAAAAGGGTCTTGCCGGTCTGATCTGGGAACTGGCCGATATCGACGGGCTGGAGCGTATCCGGTTCACGACATCGCATCCGAACGACATGGACGATGCGTTGATCGAAGCGCATGGCACCTGCGAAAAGCTGATGCCTTACCTGCATCTTCCCGTGCAGTCGGGCAGCAATAAAATCCTTAAGGCGATGAACCGCAAACACACACGGGACGACTACTTCCGTTTGGTGGATCGCATCCGTGGCGCACGTCCTGACCTGCTGTTGTCTGGTGATTTTATCGTCGGTTTCCCAGGTGAGACCGATAAGGATTTCGAGGATACGATGGACCTGATCCGTCAGGTTGGTTACGGGCAGGCTTATTCGTTCAAATACTCCACCCGTCCGGGGACGCCAGCCGCTGAGAAACCGCAGTTGCCCGAAGACGTGATGTCAGCCCGTCTGGCCGAGTTGCAGGCGCTTCTGAGCCAGCAACAGCGTAAAGCCCAAGAAGACATGGTGGGCCGCGAAGTATCGGTTCTTTTCGAAAAACCGGGCCGGCTTGAGGGTCAGTTGGTCGGGAAATCCGACTATCTTCACGCCGTCCATGTTCAGGCTCCGGTCGAGATGCGCGGTCAAGTGCGTCGTGTTCGAATTGTAGAAAGCGGCCCGAACTCGCTTGCTGGTGTATTGCTCTGATCCGGCCATTGGTCGCTAAGCCTCGCCAAAGGTGCTGAAATTGCCTGATTGTTGTGCCGCTGGCTACAACGCGCCACAAAATATGCTTTATTTGTTGTTGGTTTAGAGTAAAATCGACTAAAAGTTTATGAGTGGCGTTGTGGGTTCTCTGCTCGATTCCAGAACGCGTAATAAAAAGGGCGAAGCTGTGAAGACGAGAATGGGTTCTATTGCGGCCAAGGCGTTTGGGGGCGCAGCGGCTGTAGCATTGGGAATTGCGTCGATGACCTCTGTGGTCTCGGCTCAGGATACGCGGGTCGTAGAAGGGGAACAATATATTCCCACTATCTGGATCGACCCCGATGGTTGTGAACATTGGGTCATGGACGATGGTGCCGAAGGGTACATGGATGCCAACCGGCTTCCTGACGGATCGGCCGTTTGTCACCGGAGCGAAATTTGTGGTGTGGTTCCGACCGACCAGCTTTTCGCAACCGATCGTTACGCGATTAATTCGGCGGGCCGCCAAAGACTACGGGACTTCTTTACCCAGTCGATGGCAAACGGAACCTTTGCGTTCCTAGTTTACGGTCACACCGATAGCCGCGCATCTGACGAATACAACATGCGTCTGTCGACAAACCGCGCGAATGCGGTTGCACGGGTTGCCGCCGAAGTTGGCGCAGCCGTTGTTGACGTACGCGGTTTCGGCGAACGGAGCCCGCGCGCTCCGAACGATACGCCGAACGGTGGTATGGCGCAGAACCGTCGCGTCGAAATCTACTGTCTGAAGTAAGGGGGATTGAACATGAAACTGGTTAAACTCGCCCTTGCTCTTTCTGCTGCTGCAACGCTCTCTGCTTGCGTCGGTGCTGAAAACTTAGAAGGTACGGGTCCGTTCCTTGGTGGTCAGATTGGCCCGAACAAGGATACTGACTACGGTATCAACGCCCACCACCTGTCGACCATGATCGCAGGTATCTGGGTTGACCCGCACGGCTGTGACCACTGGATCATCGATGACGGTGTTGAGGGGTACCTCTCTCCGCGCCTGACGCCTGATGGTCGTCCGGTCTGTTCGGGTGTTGCTCCGCCGAATACCGCGGTTGGCCCGTTCAAAGACGGAAGCCCGATCGCAGACACTCTGTAATCTGATTACAGACTATGCAATTAGAGTATGGCCGTAGAGAAATCTGCGGCCATATCCGTTTTGTATCTGTCATATTCGCATGACATGCTTGCTTTGTGGCACGCATATTGCCAACCTATAAACACAACCAGTTGTAAGGAGTCGTGTTTGCCAGCCGATATCTTGACCCAGTCCACCGAAGTGGCGATCGAATTTCCCGATAACTTCCTGTTGGCCGAACTCTGCGGAGAGCACGACAGGCATCTGGCGAAAATTGAAGAGCGATTGGGGATACAGATCGCAAGACGCGGAAATCACATGATCTTGATCGGTGAAGAGGCGTCGCAAAAGCTGGGACAGGATGTCCTGCAAGCGCTTTACCAGCGGTTGGAAGCCGGTCGCAGTGTTGGAATGGGTGACGTTGACCGCGAACTACGTATGGGCAACTCCGAAAAAGACACAGTGCCCCAGCGCGGTGACCAGATGGAGATGTTCAAGGGCGGCGATGTTGAGATCAAGACCCGCAAAAAGGTCATCGAACCCCGCACCGAAGCGCAAAAAGCCTATGTCCAGAACCTGTTCAAAAACGAACTGGCGTTCGGCATCGGACCGGCGGGTACGGGTAAAACATATCTGGCGGTCGCCGTGGGCGTTTCCATGTTCATTCAGGGCCACGTGGACCGGATCATCCTGTCACGTCCTGCTGTCGAAGCCGGTGAGAAGCTTGGTTTCCTTCCCGGTGACATGAAGGACAAGGTCGATCCCTACATGCAGCCGCTTTATGATGCGCTGAATGATTTCCTTCCGGGGAAGCAGACGGCAAAGCTCATGGAAGAGAAAAAGATCGAGATCGCGCCACTGGCCTTTATGCGCGGCCGGACGCTTTCGAACGCCTTTGTCGTGTTGGATGAGGCGCAGAACGCGACGTCCATGCAGATGAAGATGTTCCTGACCCGTCTGGGCGAAGGATCGCGTATGGTCATCACAGGCGACCGGAGCCAGATCGACCTTCCGCGCGGGCAGGACTCGGGTCTGGTGGATGCGGAACGGTTGCTCAAGGGTATTCCCAAGATCAGCTTTAACTACTTCACGTCCAAAGACGTTGTTCGTCACCCGCTCGTTGCTGCGATTATCGAAGCCTACGACGCGGATGCGAACCGCTAGACGGGCAGGGGGCGGCCTGTTATGGGCCGCTCAACGACCGGAAAGCGCATATGGAAATCGATATCGACATTACGGATGACCGCTGGACAGCGCTGGACCTGATCGGGATCAGTGAACGCGCGGCTGTGGCCGTTTTGGATCGACTGGGGATCGACGCGGAAGATTGCGAACTGTCCGTGCTTGGCTGTGGCGATGACCGCATTAAGGACCTGAACGCGGATTTCCGCGAAAAGGATAAGGCAACGAATGTCCTGTCATGGCCAGCAGATGAACGCGGGGCCGAGGATGACGGTGACATGCCTGAAACACCCGAACCGGACGTTTTCGGCGCGATTGAGCTCGGCGATATTGCGATTTCTTACGATACATGCGCACGCGAGGCCGATGAGGCTGGCAAGCCTCTTGCAGAGCATGCAATGCACTTGATGGTCCACGGTGTGCTCCATCTGTTGGGTTTCGATCACATACGCGACGGTGATGCGGCGCTTATGGAAGGAATTGAGACCGAGGTACTTGGCAAAATGGGTATAGCTGACCCATATTCGATTAAGTGAAGGTCGGGCAAAGCAGCCGCGACCATAGGTTTGGAGAAAATGGGCGACACCAGTGAGGGGCCTTCTATCGCAGCGCAAAGCGCGCTACCGGAACAATCTGACGATCAACGTGGCGGCGTGTTGAGCCGTATTATCAGCGTTTTTACTCCGTCAGATGAAACTCCTGATACCGACGACATCGAAGCAGTTCCAACTCCAATGCACCCTGCATTGGGGCTTTCAAACTTGCGCCGAAAGCGGGTCGAAGACGTGGCAATCCCCAAGGCCGATATCGTCGCTGTCCCTTCCACCATCGACAAAGATGATCTGGTTCAGGTCTTTCGTGACAGCGGCCTGACCCGTTTGCCGGTCTATGACGGCACGCTCGACACGCCGGTTGGTTTGGCGAACATGAAAGACTTTGCGCTTCGTCACGGGTTTAATGGGAACTCGACCGAGTTCGACGTGACCGAAATGTTGCGGCCCCTGATCTTTGTTCCGCCTTCAATGCCGCTCTACGTTCTGTTGCAAAGGATGCAGGCCGAACGGACCCACATGGCGTTGGTGATTGACGAATACGGCGGCACCGACGGGCTCGTCACTATTGAGGACCTGATCGAACAGGTCGTCGGCGAGATCGAAGACGAGCACGACGTTGAAGAGGATGAAACCTTTATTCGCACGGCGCCGGGCGTCTACATGGCACTCGCCAAAACGCAGCTCGATGAATTCGAGGCGGAGAGCGGTGTAAACCTCACCTCGAATGAAGAGATCGACGAAGAAGAAGTCGATACTCTTGGCGGTTTGGTCTTTATGCTTGCCGGACATGTTCCGGTCCGTGGTGAGGTCATTCAACACCCCGACGGGCCTGAATTCGAAGTTGTCGATGCCGATCCCCGCCGGATCAAGCGTCTTCGCGTGCGTCTTTCGAACAAGAAAGCGACCTGACCGGATGCCTGCGCGGCTCATGTCCCTGCTGCTCCCTCTGGCAGCAGGTGCTGCAATGGCGCTCGGGCTGGAGCCGTTCAATTGGCCGGTTGTGGTTTTGCCTGCACTGGCCGTCGTCCTTTGGTCTGTTTCAAAAGCTTCCCGACCACGTGACGCCGCAGTTCGGAGCTGGATTGCGGGTTTCGGGTATTTTGGCGCTTCACTAACGTGGATCGTGAATCCGTTTCTGGTCGAACCGGATCTCTACGCTTGGATGGCGCCTTTCGCGGTCGTGCTCCTTCCTGCAGGGCTTGCCCTGTTCTGGGGAGCGGGCACTTGGATCGCGTACCGAATTGGGCGGGGGACAACAGCCGCCGCGTTTGGTCTGATACTGGCAGAATTGGGTAGAGCCTACCTATTCACAGGCTTTCCGTGGGGCCAATTCGCCCAAGGCTATCTGGATACCATTGCAATGCCTTTGGTGGCATGGATCGGCGCGCAAGGGCTAAGTATCGTATTTATCCTCGTCGCAGGAGCCGCGGTTACGATTTCGCTTCGGCAGCGTGCGGCGCGTGCTCCGGTCTTGCTCATCCTGTGCCTTCCTGCGTTTCCCTATCATCCGGCACCCGAGCCAGCAGACCCTGATGCGCCCGTCATTCGATTGGTTCAACCCAACGCACCGCAGGCAGAAAAATGGCTTCCTGAAAAAGCCGAAGAATTCCTGCAACGTCAACTTGCGGCGTCCGCTGCGGATGATCCGCCTGCCCTGATCGTGTGGCCAGAGACAGCGATCCCCTACCTGCTGAACTACGCTGACTACACGCTTTCCGAGATTTCGGAACGGGCACGGAATGTTCCGGTGATCCTTGGGGTGAACCGCGAAAGCGGGGGGCTGTATTACAACAGTCTTGCTCTTCTCGGACCGGGTGGTGTGCCGCTCGAAACCTATGACAAACGCCAGTTGGTGCCCTTTGGGGAGTATATCCCTGGCGGGGAGGTCATGGCGGATTTGGGTATTCACGGATTTGCTGCCCGCGACGGGGCCGCTTATGCCGCAGGGCAGTCTGAGGAGTTGATCGACGTTCCGAACATCGGACCCGTTCTGCCCTTGATCTGCTACGAGGGTATTTTCCCATCGATGTCCCAACGCGCAGAGCGTCCCCGATTGCTTCTCCTGATCACGAACGATGGTTGGTTCGGGCAAGGGGCAGGGCCCAAACAACACTTTGCCCAAGCCCGGTTGCGGTCGATCGAGCAAGGGATTCCGATGGCGCGCGTGGCCAACACGGGAATCACCGCGATGATTGATGCGGCAGGGAGTCCCGTTGCAGAAATACCGTTCCAGACAACCGGCTTTGTCGATGCAAAGCTCCCACCGCTCGGTGCATCAACGATTTATTCGGGTTTTGGGCGTTATTCTGCTTTGGTTCTGACATTCTTGTCGTGTCTAGCAACAGTAAATACTCGCAGAAATAAACTCCGTTGACCTAACACAGGCGGAGGTATAGCCGTCAATAATCTGAACCCCCCACAACGGCTTCCTGGCGTGGCGGGTCAAACCTAATGGAGCACTTCATGTCACGACTGGATTACACTTTTACTTCGGAGTCTGTTTCCGAGGGTCACCCCGATAAGGTTTGCGACCGGATTTCGGATACTATTCTCGATGCGTTTCTGGCCGAAGAACCCGAAGCACGTGTCGCCTGCGAAACCTTTGCGACCACAAACCGCGTTGTTGTTGGTGGCGAAGTCGGCCTTTCGGACCAGTCGAAACTGACCGAATATATGAACAACGTACCGGACCTTGTGCGCAGCGCAATCAAGGACATCGGCTACGAACAGGACAAATTCCACTGGGAAACCGTCGAAATTACCAACCTGCTGCATGAACAGTCTGCACATATCGCCCAGGGCGTTGATGCGTCGGACAACAAAGACGAAGGCGCAGGCGATCAGGGTATCATGTTCGGGTATGCCACGAACGAGACCGAGGCGATGATGCCCGCTCCGATCCAGTTTTCTCACGCCATCCTGCGCCGTCTGGCCGAGGTGCGCAAATCCGGTGCCGAACCGACCCTGCGCCCCGATGCAAAATCGCAGCTTTCCGTGCGTTACGAAGGCGGGAAACCGGTCGGCGTGACCTCGATCGTGCTGTCGACGCAGCACGCGGACGAGGCGCAGACCAGCGCAGACATCCGTGCGATTGTCGAGCCATATATTCAAGAGGTCCTGCCAGAGGGCTGGATCACCGCAGACACCGAATGGTGGGTGAACCCCACGGGCAA
>JBNKUW010000089.1:0-10841 GCA_050298835.1 Marivivens sp. | reverse complement strand
CGATCAATCTTGCCGCGCGCAAGGTGATTAGATCAGGAGCCCCCGGCCCAAGACCAACACCGTAAAGTGTACCACTCATCGCTTCATCAAACTCCATTGCGTAACGGTCATTGCCGGGCGCCATCCGGTAAGCCTTCCGATAGGTTCTGCACGTTCAACCGCAACTCTCACCAGTTCGCCGCCATGTTTGGCATGAAGCTGCATAAGCACGGCTTCGGACTGGAGCGTCACTGCGTTCGCCACAAATCGGCCGTGCGGACGAAGTGTCGACCACGCGATATCAAAGACTTCTTCGGACAATCCCCCGCCTACAAAGACAGCGTTCGGTGCTGGCAGATCAGCCAAAGCAGTAGGCGCAGAACCTTGGATCAGTTGCAGGCGTGGTGCCCCCAATGCCAGAGAATTGTCGTATGCCAACGCAATCCGGTCCTCGCGCTGCTCTATTCCGTAGGCGAGCGCATCCCGTGCGCCGCGCATCCATTCGATCGCAACAGACCCGCTACCGCAGCCGACGTCCCACAAAATTTCACCGCGCATCGGCATAAGCTTTGCCAGGGTCAGCGCGCGGATTTCTCGTTTCGTCATCGTTCCGTCAGACCGGAAACTGTTATCTGGCAAGCCGGTCAACGGCACGACAAGTGCATCCGCGCCCGCAATGCATTCGACAGCCATGCTGTTAAATGCCGGCACGTCCTGATCCCAAGTTTCGGCGATTCCATCGAACCGTTCTTCGCGATCACCACCCAACGCACCAAACACGCTGATCAGAGATGCACCATAACCTCGGTCGGTCAGGATTTGTGCAACCTGTTTCGGTGTGTCGCTCCCAGTGGTGAGCAGTAACAATCGCGCATCCGGTCGGATAAACGGGATCATCTGTTCAACCGGTCGACCATGGACCGTCAGGGTTTCAAGATCAGCAAGGCTCCACCCCATGCGACAGGACAACCATTGGAACGCCGAAAGCTGCGGGTGAAACGTAATCTCTGCTGCAGGAACTGCACGTGCGATGCGCGCACCGACAGAATACCAAAGTGGATCACCCGTCGCGAGGATCACAAGGCGCAGCCCCCGATAACTCTGGATCGTGTCGATCAACGCATCAAAGGGTGACGGCCAGCTAATCCGCTTGGCCGATAGGTTTTGCGATAAACTATGATGGCGATCACCGCCAATGATCACCTCTGCGGTTTCGACCACTGCACGTGTCACCGGATGGAGCCCGTCCATCCCGTCTTCACCAATCCCGACGATGTGCAGCCAAGGATTCATGCATTTTCCTCCGGCAGTCCGGCAGACAGAGCGTTAACCGCGGCTGACGCCATTGCCGATCCGCCCTTACGGCCCTTGAGCGCTATAAAATCGACGCCACGAGCATTCGCCGCTAGTTCCGCTTTGGATTCTGCGGCACCGATAAATCCGACCGGAAAACCAAGGATTACAGCAGGTTTCGGGAACCCTTGGTCGATCAATTCGAGCAAGTGGAACAATGCCGTCGGGGCATTCCCGATCGCGACAACAGCGCCTTCGATATGTGGTTCCCAAAGGCGAACGGCAGCAGCACTACGCGTGTTTCCAATTTCTGCGGCCAGTTCTGGTGTACGAGGATCGTTAATCGTCGCAATCAGTTCGTTCTCAGCCGGCAAATAGCGACGAATGATCCCAGAGCGTACCATCTCACAATCGCAGAGAACCGGTTTGCCAGCCTTAAGCGCGGCATGACCGACTTCGACCACTTGTGGGGAAAATGCCAAACGATCCGCAATCTCCACCATGCCACAGGAATGGATGAGACGAGTAATCAGCGGCTGAAGAGCCGTCGGGAAACGATCAAGGCGTGCTTCTTTGCGAACAGTGGCAAAGCTTTGGGCGTAGATCGCTTTTGGGTCGGTTTCATAAGGGCGCATGGCGGGTTCCGAATTCGGACTCACGAACGTGACCCCGACGCCTCCTGTTGAGGATGCAGGGCAAGATGGTGGATCAGGACTTTTTCATTTTCATCGCACTTTGCGGTCCGTGCGGATGGTCCGCATGAGGATAGTGCGCATGATGATGGTCGTGATCATGGTCATGGTGATGATGGTGGTGGTGACCGTCATCGTGATGGTGGTGATGGTCATGATCGTGATGATGGTGATGGTGGTCGTTCGCCTGAAGACGACACAGACCGGTGCAGAACGTATCGCAAAGAACGCAATCGGACACGTTCGAACCGGGTGCAGAAGCGCCCTGCCCTTCGACGTGGTGGTGATGGCTTTCCTGAACTGCGCCAACCTCTGCCTCAAACCCGATCACTTGCGTCCGGTATTTGCAAAGGACACACGTCGGCGGCGGTGTTTCCGCAAGCGCAGGATGGGCCGAAGCACGATCATTGGCTGGAATGATCCGCTTACCCTCATCCAACGCCAATTCCTGCGTGCGGAATGGACAGATGCCGCAGTTGGCTACAGGCTGATTACCGGCAAGCTCCTTGATCCGTTCCGCAAAGGTCGCAAGCACCTGCGGATGATCCCCCAGATAGTCGGCTTTGACGAACTGGATTTCAGGATGTTCCGCAGCCACAACGTCAGTGAACCCGTAAATCCGGTCGATCAGAATGCCTGAGAACAAGAAATACGGGAAAACGATGACCCGTTTGTAGGGCAGTCGTGCGACATGCTGGAGACATGGCTCAACAAGCGGGAAGGTTACGCCAGAGTAGCCGACCTCACACCAGCCGAACCCCATGCCTTCTTGCAGCAAACGGGCAATTTTCGACACGTTGCTGTTCGCGTCAGGATCGGACGCACCGCGCCCAATGACAACAAGGCAGGTGTCATGCAAAGGCACATCACCCAGTTCGGCATTCGCGCTGTCCACTGCGCTTTTTACACGATCAGCGGCTGCCGCGATCATTTTCGGATCGACGCCCAGTTCACGTCCATAGCGCACATCAATGTCGTGTTTTGCAGCATAAGTATTCAGAACAGTCGGGATATCGTTCTTGGAGTGCATCGCGGCAAAGAGCATCCCGGGAACTGCCAGGATCCGCTCGCACCCAGCATCACGAAGGCGGTCCAGACCATCGCGGAGAACCGGATTTGCAAATTCGAGGTATCCGTAGTCCACCATCCAGTCGTCTGGGAGGAACGCAGGCAACGCGTCAGCCAGAACCTTGAATTCGTCAACCGCAGATTGGCTACGCGACCCGTGACCGCAAATCATTACGCCGGTTTTCATGCCGGAGCCTTTTCGCCGTCGAGCTCTTCTTCGGTTTCTTCGTCAGCTTCCTTGGCTTCGTTGTCTTTGCGTGCCTTGAGAGCTTCGCGCAGTCCCAACAACACAGCGAGTCCCAGCGCGGCGGCACCAATCCAGTGGCCATGACCGGCGACCTCGCCAATATGACCAACGTGGGCAGAGGCGGCACCAGCCACCACCACAAAATACAAAGTAAGCGCTACACGCATCGATTCGGACCTCCATTCCGGCATGACCAGAGGCCCGTAAACTACGGGGATTCGGACGATGTGGGCATCATGTCCCCTGACTGGGTCAACACATCAGCACCACCAACCGCTCTGGCCGCTTGGGCTTCGTCTGGGACGTTCCTATAGTGCCTCAACGTGCGGAGCAAATGGTTAAACGTCGTAGAGTGATCAGAAAACGACTTGTGCGCTGGCGCAAGTCCGCTGCGCGGTTGCTTTGGTTGTTCTGTTCTGAGCAAGCCTTAGGTTGCTTGGACATCGGCAAAGGAGCGGTAAATGGGCTATCTTGATCACGGCAAATGGCGCGATGAATGGTACGATACCAAATCAACGGGCGGGAAATTTGTCCGCACAACAGCAGCATTCCGCAACTGGGTTACGGCCGACGGATCTGCCGGTCCTAGCGGTGAAGGCGGTTTCAAAGCCGAGAGCGGCCGCTATCATCTTTATGTTTCATACGCCTGCCCTTGGGCACACCGGACGCTGATATTCCGCGCGCTAAAAGGCCTTAGTGACCACATCGGCGTTTCCTCTGTGCATCCCCACATGCTGTCGGAGGGGTGGACTTTTGAAACCGATTTTGAAGGAACTACCGGTGACACGCTTTTCGGATCTCCTTTTTTGCGTGACATCTACACGCGCGCTGTGCCCGATGTATCGGGCCGCGTAACGGTACCGATCCTGTGGGACAAGGATCGTAATACGATTGTGTCCAACGAAAGCTCTGAAATCATTCGCATGTTCAATTCGGCGTTCGACGGGATCACCGGAAACGCTGATGATTATTGGCCCGCTGCAAAGAGAGACGAAATCGAAATCCTCAACGCCCGAATCTATGACACCGTGAACAACGGTGTATACAAATCGGGTTTTGCCACAACGCAGACAGCATACGACGATGCCGTGGGACCTCTGTTTGATAGTCTCGACTGGCTTGAAGGTATCCTTACAAAGAACCGCTACCTGACAGGTGATACCTTGACCGAGGTTGACTGGCGTCTTTGGACAACACTCGTCCGGTTCGACCTCGTCTATCATGGGCACTTTAAGTGCAACCGACGCAAGGTTGCGGACTATCCGAACCTCTGGGCCTATAGCCGCGAACTGTACCAAATACCCGGCGTGGCCGAGACCACGCACTTCGACCATATCACCCATCATTACCACTACAGCCATGATACAATTAACCCTTACCGGATTATACCGACCGGGCCTGCGCTGGATTGGAACCAACCACATGGTCGTGGTTAATTTGCCCGCCTCCTCATCTGGTGTCTTGTGATTGGACGCCGAATCCGTTTCAACCGTGTCCCAAGTGAACAAGGATGAACGATGACGAGTTGGATCACCATTTGCGTAACCTGCAAACGCGACGATTGGGCTGATAGAGGCAAAGAAATGCCGGACGGTGAGCACCTCGCCGACATGATCGAGGCTGCGGTCGACGGACAAGACGTGAGAACGCGTCGTGTCGCTTGCACAATGGGGTGCGAGCGGTCGTGCAACGTGATTGTGCAGGGTGAAGGCAAAATCGGTTACTCACTTGGGAAATTCGAACCCACACAAGAAGATGCGCAAGCCATCGTAGACTATGCCGCCATGCATAGTGAAAGCGAAACAGGGCAAATCCCTTTCCGCCAGTGGCCCGTCGGCGTCAAAGGTCATTTTGTGAGCCGGCAGCTCCCTCTGCCCACTGACGAATGAGCCGCGACCACGGTGGAGGACTTGATGCCGCTGTCTCCCATTGGGGTGGCGCGCGGGAAGACTGGCTCGATATTTCGACAGGGATTAATCCCGTGCCCTATCCGGTTGGAGAAATCTCTGAAACCGCTTGGAACACTCTACCTGATCAAGGCGCTGTAGACCGCCTAAAGGACGCTGCGCGCGCGTTTTGGAACGTTCCAGAAGGTGCGGATATTCTACCCGCGAATGGAGCATCAGCCCTTATCTCACGCATGCCGGAACTAGCGGGCGATACCCACGCGTACATTCCTCAGCCTACCTACAACGAACACGCCGCTGCATTCGAAGCTGCCCGCAAACTGGGATCGAGCGTTGCGGCAGATACCCATGTCTACGTGCACCCGAACAATCCGGACGGTCGTCTTTGGCAAACAAGCGAAATTGGCGAACAAAGCCTGACCATCATTGACGAAAGCTTTTGTGACGTTTGTCCGGAACACAGCCACATCGCGCGAAGTGATCGCACCGATACTGTTGTTCTAAAAAGCTTTGGAAAGTTTTGGGGGCTTGCCGGCCTCCGCCTTGGGTTTCTGATCGGGCACCCTGACAAGATTGCTCAGATGGCAGCCCTTCAAGAACCATGGTCGGTAAACGGGCCGGCGCTCGAAATCGGTGCAAGAGCGTTGCGGGATCAAACTTGGGCTACAGAGACCCGTGTTCGACTGAAAGCCGATGCGAACCGACTCGATTCCCTGATGACCGCCAAAGGGGCAAGCATTGTTGGCGGCACATCGCTCTTTCGCCTTTATGAAGTGGACGATGCGCAGGTCTGGCAGGACCGCCTCGCCTCTGGTAGCGTTTGGTCACGCATATTCCCCTACTCGAAAACATGGATCCGCTTGGGCTTGCCAACGCCCGACCGCTGGAATCAGCTTGAGGCCGCGTTGTGAGCATCCTTCTCGCCATGCTTTTGGACGCTGTGTTGGGTGAACCAAAATGGCTTTGGTCCCGAATTCCGCATCCAGCAGTCCTGATGGGAAAATGCGTCGGGCTCATTGATCAGCAGTTCAACCATAGCGAATTGCGACGTGACAAAGGAATAGCGTCCTTTGCGCTGCTGGCTGTGGCAATGGTCCTTCTGGGGAAATTCCTCTCTGACTTACCAGGTATCTGGGCCGAAGTAGTTGTTGGTGCAATGCTACTTGCCCAGAAGTCGCTGGTCGAACATGTAAAAGACGTTGCCCAGAATCTCCGCCGCTCTCTGTCGGACGGTCGGCAGTCGGTCGCCATGATCGTCGGTCGCGATACGGCTGATATGACAGAACCGCAGGTCGCTCGCGCGGCGATCGAAAGCGCGGCAGAGAATTTCAGTGATGGTGTGACGGCACCCTTGTTCTGGTTTGTTGTCGGCGGACTGCCGGGCTTGCTGCTCTATAAAATCACAAATACTGCGGACAGCATGATCGGTTATCGCACCCCGAAACACGAAGAATTCGGCTGGGCGGCAGCGCGGTTCGACGATTTGTTGAACTTGATCCCCTCCCGCCTGACGGCCTTGCTTTTCCTCGCGCTACGTCCCGACCTCTGGCCCAAACTCCCTGAAGTATTTCGCGACGCTCGCCAACATCGAAGCCCGAATGCGGGTCTACCCGAGGCCACTTTGTCACGAGTTCTAGACGTCGCTTTGTCCGGCCCGCGCGCGTATCACGGGGAAATGAAAGACTTTCCATGGGTGCATGCAGACGGGCGACGTGACATAGGACCAAATGAGATTGAAGCCGCGACAAAGCAACTCTGGACCGCTTGGATGCTTCTCTTCGTCATCGTTGCGCTGACGGTGGGTATCTAGACTTGCGTCGAAAGACCCGCCTGCTACGCTCCGGATAACTTCCGGAGGACACATGCGAATTTTATCCAGCCTAGCCGCCATTTTTCTTGCCTCAACCGCCAGTGCCCAAACCTGCGGAGGCAATTTCTCAAGCTTTGTTAACGATCTAAAATCCGAAGCAATCTCTTCGGGGCACAGCCGCGCAAATGTGGAAAGCTTTTTTGCAAACGTCCGTCAGGACAACGCAGTTCTCCAAGCGGACCGCCGGCAGGGTGTGTTTCAAATGGATTTTGTCACTTTTTCGCGGAGATTGATTTCGCAGAACCGTGTCGATAACGGTCGCATCTACAGTGACCGATACGACGCGGTTTTTGATCGCATTCAACGTGAGTACGGCATTCCACGTGGCGTGTTGCTGGCATTCTGGGCCTTTGAGACCGATTTTGGTCAGGTTCAGGGGGACTTCAACACACTGAACGCTCTGGTGACGCTCGCCCATGACTGCCGCCGACCAGAGCTGTTCCGGCCTCAAATCTTCTCTGCACTCACTCTATTCGAACAAGGGAACTTCGATCCGAACCGGACGACGGGTGCTTGGGCCGGTGAAGTCGGTCAGGTGCAGATGCTCCCCGACGACATCCTTCGCAACGGACGTGACGGGGACGGCGACGGACATGTTGACCTCAAAGGTTCGTCACCCGACGCGCTCTTGTCGGCGGCCTCTATGCTCTCATCTCTTGGATGGCGTGCGAATGAACCTTGGCTTCAGGAAGTCACACTCCCGGAAACGCTAGACTGGTCGATGACCGGTATGAACCACAAACAACGTGGCCGCGAATGGGAGGCAATGGGTGTTCGCGCCCGAACTGGCGACATTGCCGGAAACCTGCAGGCATCAGTCCTTCTGCCAGTTGGCCGCAATGGACCAGCGTTCCTCGCTTATCCGAACTTCGAAATCTATTTCGAATGGAACAAGTCGATGGTCTACGTGACCACCGCAGCCTATTTCGCTACGCGTTTGATGGGCGCTCCCGTGTATGATGCAGGCAATCCAGATCCGGCTCTTTCCGGTGAGCAGATCATGGCCCTTCAGCGCAAACTTGAAGCGCGTGGGCATGATGTTGGCGGCGTTGACGGCATCGTTGGGGAAAAAACCCGCGAAGCTGTTCAAGCAGAACAAGTTCGCTTGGGACTGCCAGCCGACGCATGGCCGACGATCGGTTTGCTTAACGCACTTTGATAAAGGCTTGGCGTCGGACCTGCGACGCCACTACTGCCCGCTCGGTCAATGTTAACAAGGTAACGGTCGCTCATTAGGCGACCATTGCCTCGGCCTTTTTCAGATCGACGCTGACAAGCTGGCTCACACCCTGCTCCTGCATGGTCACACCGAACAAACGATCCATGCGCGCCATTGTTACCGCATGGTGAGTAATGATCAGGAAACGCGTATCAGTGCGTCTGGTCATCTCATCCAGTAGATCGCAGAAACGGGTCACGTTTGCATCGTCAAGCGGTGCGTCCACCTCGTCGAGAACACAGATCGGCGCCGGATTCGCTAGGAACACGGCAAAGATCAGAGCCAGCGCGGTCAGCGTCTGCTCCCCCCCGGACAGTAGCGACAACGTCGAAAGCTTCTTGCCTGGTGGTTGGCACATGATCTCCAGACCGGCCTCAAGCGGATCGTCGGATTCCACCAAAACCAGTTTGGCTTCACCACCACCAAAGAGGTGTGTGAACAAAGTTCCAAAGTTTTCGTTCACCTGTTCGAACGCGGTCAGAAGACGTTCGCGTCCTTCGCGGTTGAGGCCAAAGATACCCTGACGCAGTGCTTTGATCGCTTCTTCGAGGTCGGCCTTTTCACCGGTGAGCTTGTCATATTCCGCTTGAACTTCGATCGCGTCCTCTTCGGCACGAAGGTTCACGGCGCCCAATGCGTCCCTTTGGCGTTTGAACGTGTTGACCTGAACTTCGATCTCTTCGGCAGGCGGCATGTCTTCGGGGTTTACGTCGAGCCGGTCGAGCAACTGATCAGGAGTGACTTCTTGCGCCTCTTGAATGCGCTCGGCGGCATAGGCGACAGTTTCGCGCGCTGCTTCGTTTCGCGCATCAGCACGGGCACGCGCTTCACGAGCCTCGGAAGCTAAACGCTCTGCGTCCCGCTCTTCGACCTGCGCGTCGCGCAATGCGCTTTCGCCTTCAGCCAAGCGGTCAGCTGCTTCCTTACGGCGCTCTTCCGCCTCTTCGATTGCTTCAGCAAGCTCTTCGCGTTTGGCAGCAATTTCCTCGGGTGCCGCAGTGGCCTCATACAGCGCTTCTTCACTTTCGGCTTTACGTTCAGCCAATTCAGCAGAGCGGCTCGTTGCTGTATCCAAACGGTGGCGCCAACCGCTGACTTCTTTCGTGATTTCCTGCGTCCGGCGCAAACGAGCCTCGCCCTCGCGACGTACCTCATCAAAGGTAGTTCGCTTGGTCATCATGGTCATTCTGGCAGCTTCGACAGCCATTTTGACATCTTCAACGGCACCACGAGCCTCAGCCAAATCGGGCAGAGCTTTAGCCATTGCATCTGCTTCAGACATCGCTTTGCGGGCAGACATCGCCTCTTCTTCATGGCGACGGACGGCAAGGCCAGAGCTTTCGCGCTTCCCCTCAGCCAGATTGCGATCTGCTTCGGCACGAGACAAGGCACGCGCTGCATCTGCCACTTGTTGGTCAGCAGATCGACGCGCAGCTCGCGCCATCTGATCCGCTTGACTCAAATTTTCCAAACGGGCTGTAACCTGCTCGTGAGCAGTGCGCGCTTCATCCGCACGTTCTACCGCGGTATCAAGATCCGCACGCAATTCGTTCAATCGGTTGATCTGCTGAAGACGCAGTGCTGCAGCGGATGGTGCATCCTCTGCCCCGGCACGGAAACCGTCCCAACGCCAAAGATCACCGTCCCGGCTGACCAAACGCTGCCCGGGCTGCAATGCGGATTGCAAATGCGAACCGTCGGCACGATCCACAAGACCAACCTGTCCCATCCGACGGGTCAAGACCGCAGGAACCTCAACAAAGTCGGTCAACGGAGACACGCCGTCCGGTAAAGCATTCGGTGTTTCGTAACCGGGCATCGCCGCCCAACCAGAGGCAGCGTCATCCCCGACAACCGGCGCTCGCAAATCATCCGCCAAAGCTGCGCCCAGTGCTTTTTCGTACCCCGAACGAACCGTCAGCAGATCGAGCAACTGCCCGCCTTCTTTGGCGTCACGTTCAACCAGTTTCGATAGCGCTGCCACTTCTGCCCTGAGTGCATTGACCTCACCCTCAGCAGAAGACCGCAAAGCCCGCGCATCAACCTCGCGTGATTGCGCTTCAGATCGTGCAGCTTCGGCTTCGATCAGGGTTTCTTCGGCGTTTTCTGCGGTGGCGCGGGCAACGACTTCAACCTCTTGAGCTTGAACGAAATCCTCTTCGGCTTTGGCCAATGCAGTTTCTGCCTCGACCATTGCGGCTCGCGCACGCTCTGCGTCCTCTTCGGCTTTGGCTAGCGTCTTGCGACTGTCTTCGATCAACCGTTGCGAAGACTGATGTCGGGCAGACAAACGCGCCACATCTTCTGTCTGTTCGGACAGCAGTGTTTCACGATCTTGCAAGGTTGCTGCTGCCTCTCGGGCGGCCGCCTGCGCAGCATCAAGTTTGGCGTCGTGGCCTTCACCAACTTTAGCAATCTCGCGCTGCTCCCACTCAAGACGTTCGATCGTCTGCTCTGCATCCTTGTTCAGGCCAGTTTCCCGTTCGATATCGCGGGCAAGCTGATCGATCCTGTTCTTTAGAGTCTGAATGGTCTCAAGCGCCCGAACTTCCTGATCCTTCAGTGC
>JBNKUW010000088.1:0-10963 GCA_050298835.1 Marivivens sp. | reverse complement strand
AAGGCGATCGCCCGACTGGATTAACCCAGCAGACGGCGCGCAATCACTTGTGCCTGAATTTCCGCCGCACCTTCAAAGATGTTCAGGATACGTGCATCGCAAAGAATCCGGCTGATTTTGTATTCGAGTGCAAAGCCATTGCCGCCGTGAATCTGCAGACCGTTGTCCGCACAAGCCCATGCTATGCGCGCTCCCAGCAGTTTAGCCATACCAGCTTCAAGGTCGCAACGGCGATCAGCATCCTTTTCCCGAGCTGAGAAATAAGTGAGCTGACGGGCGATCATGATTTCGACAGCCATCATAGCCAGCTTGCCCGAAACACGCGGGAAGTTGATCAACGACTTACCGAATTGCTTACGATCCAGCGCATATTGCATCGCCACGTCCAGCGCTGATTGAGCGACCCCAATAGCGCGAGCTGCGGTCTGGATACGGGCCGATTCAAACGTCTGCATAAGCTGTTTGAACCCGTTGCCTTCTTCACCACCAAGAAGGTTGGCGCCCTTAACTTTGAAGTTATCAAAGCCGAGTTCGTATTCCTTCATTCCACGATAGCCAAGGACCTCGATTTCGCCGCCGGTCATACCCTCGGTTGGGAACGGCTCTTCATCCGTGCCCGGCGTTTTCTCGGCAAGGAACATGGACAAACCTTTATAGTCCGATGTGTTCGGATCAGTCCGTGCCAGTAGCGTCATCACATGGGTCCGTGCAGCATGAGTGATCCAAGTCTTGTTGCCGGTGATGCTATAATCGCCGTCTTCGCCTTTCACAGCACGCGTGCGCAGGGAACCAAGGTCAGAACCCGTGTTTGGTTCGGTAAACACGGCCGTTGGAAGCTTCTCTCCGCTCGCAATTGCAGGCAGCCACGTTTCTTTCTGCTCTTGGGTTCCGCCACACATGATCAGTTCCGCAGCGATCTCGGAACGAGTACCCAGAGATCCGACACCGATATAACCGCGCGAAAGCTCTTCGGACACAACGACCATCGATGCTTTGGACAAACCAAAACCACCGAATTCTTCGGGGATAGTCAGGCCGAACACGCCCATTTCTGCAAGCTCGTTGATGACCTCCATCGGGATCAGTTCATCGTTCAGGTGCCAGTCGTGGGCAAGCGGTTCGATTTTTTCAACGGCGTAACGGCGGAACTGGTCACGGATCATTTCCAGCTCTTCTTCCAGCCCGGAGGTGCCAAACATCGTTGCGCCGTGCTGGTCTTGCATAAGCTCAACAAGTCGGCTCCGAGCCGCCTGAGTATTACCGGCAACGACCAGAGTGACCACCTCGACCTGAGACAGCGTATCTTCGATTCCCAGATCGGAAAGGCGCATGATTTCGCCTTGCGACATCGGGATACCGCCTTTGATCTGAGCAAGGTATTCACCGAATGCGATCTGGAGGATCAACTGTTCGACTTCACCGAATTTACCCTCGGAATTCAGTGCTTCAGCCCACCCCTGCATCTCGCGAAGCGCTTCAACATAGGTCGCAAGCCACGACAGCCCATGTGCGAGCGTCTGGTTTTCTTCGATCTTTTGACCTGAGACCCGCCCGTCTTCACTCACCATTGCTTTGATGGTGTCCTTGGCGTCTTTCAGAAGCTCTTGCAGCGGCGCGATAGTTGCGCCAGTCAAACCCAGAAGATTGTCAAGAATGGGCGAAGCGGTCATGGTGGTCTCCTGTCCGTCGTGAACATGGTCAGAGGCGATTATTTTGCTTGTGCAGAGATAACTACTTCGCAGTTGCAGCGCAACATAATTTCGTATTGGAACTTAATTGAGAACGGAAATGTCGCACCTGATTTCAGCGGCAACCAACAAATCGGCAGTGGAGGGAGAATAAAGTGGAGAGTTTTTTCTCTTTATTATCAATAAACTTACTCTTGTTTTCCTTCGCAGTAACACTCTTTGCCGGAACCGTAAAAGGTGCTGTCGGCTTTGCCATGCCGCTCATCATGATCTCGGGTATGGGGATATTGATAGACCCGAAACTGGTCGTCGCGGGAATCATTCTGCCAATCGTATTCTCAAATCTTCTGCAGGTCGCCAAAGGCGGCATTTCCAATGCCATCGATGCGCTCAAAGAGTTTTGGCTGTATATTTTGATCGTCTGCCTCACGATCCTGATCGCGTCTCAATTTGTAGCCTTTGTATCCGAAGATTTACTCTTGTTTGGACTCGGGATCGTCGTGGTTGCGCTTTGCACCATCCAGCTTGCTGGAGTCCGCATTCACTTACCACCAGAACACAGGACTATCGCATCGATTGCTACAGGTATCATTTCGGGGGTTTTGGGAGGCTTTGCTGGCACCTGGGGGCCGACGACTATCCTGTACCTTGTTGCTCTTGATACGCCGAAGGCAAAACAGTTCACCATTCAAGGTGTGGTGTATTTCACAGGCGCGGTGATGCTCCTCGCTGGTCACCTACGTTCCGGTATTCTGAATGCCCAGACTCTAACGCTTTCGGCCTTCCTGTTGCTCCCCGCATTTTTAGGGATGCGACTTGGCTTTAGAATCCATGACCGGATCGATCAGGTGATGTTTCGCAAAGCAACTCTTTGGATTCTGCTGATTGCAGGCGCAAACCTCGTCCGTCGAGGGATTATGGGATAGTCAGGAAACGAAAGCTTCACCCGAGCAGAGTGCATCAAGGGTTAGCCCACTCGGTGCTGGGACAACGTCAAATTCCGCATAAAAATGTGTTGTTCCACCCTGCTCAAGCGCGATGGTCCACGTTCCGACAAGTAGTTCGTAGGGAAAATCGAACCTGTACATGCTCAAATTAAAGGATTGATCAGTCAGGTTGGGAATCCAGCGCTGTTCAGTAACCCCGTTGGGTCCCATCGGTGGATGATGTACCACAATCTCAGCTCCGGGAAGTTCGGTATCTGGTGCCAGCTTGAGCTGAACCCCGAAACCAAGATCGGCTATCGCCGGAACTGTCATGGTCAGGGCAATGACGTGAGGTTCGCCGGTAATAACGTCAATTGCACCGATTTCCGTCTCGGGCGCCGGCTCTGAGCGCGAAACTTCGTATGGACAATGAAGGCCCACCTCCCCAACGACAATCGTAGGTTTGGCACGATACCCCTCAGCCAGAGAAGCGGTTGGAAACAGGGTGACGACCAAGAGCCAAAGGCGGAAATCATACATAGGGTGACATTTGCCACGTAATCTGGGCAAGTCAACAAAAAGGGCCGGATATTGCGATATCCGGCCCGTTTATGTTGTTTGAAGTTATAGCCTTAGCCGATGGCAGCGGCTTTCACGTCGTCATCGATGAAAGGAACGTACTGAGCAAAGTTCTCAGCGAACATTTCCACAAGTTTTTGCGCTTGCGCATCGAATGCAGCTTTGTCTTCCCACGTAGCGCGCGGATCAAGCAGCTTTGCATCCACATCGTGCACAGTAACCGGAACGTCGAAACCAAAGTTCGGGTCTTTGCGGAAGGTGGCGTCGTTCAACGAACCGTCCAGCGCTGCAGTCAACAAAGCGCGAGTTGCCTTGATCGGCATACGCGAACCGGTTCCAAATGCACCACCGGTCCAGCCAGTGTTAACCAGCCAGCATGTTGCACCGTAGTTTGCGATCTTTTCCTGAAGCAACTTACCGTAGGCTTCCGGACGACGCGGCATGAACGGTGCACCAAAACAGGTCGAGAAGGTCGGGATCGGCTCGGTCACACCAACTTCGGTCCCCGGAGTTTTCGAAGTGAAGCCGGATAGGAAGTGGTACATTGCCTGAGCAGGTGTCAGACGGGCGATCGGAGGCAGAACACCGAATGCATCACAGGTGAGCATGATGATGTTCTTCGGATGGCCACCTAGCGCAGTTTCCGATGCGTTCGAAATGTAGTGCAACGGATAGGCGCAACGCATGTTGTCTGTGATCGAGTTGTCCTCGAAGTCCAGCTCCAGCGTTTCCTCGTCGTAGACCATGTTTTCGACGACGGTCGCGAATTTGCTCGTTGTGGCGTAGATTTCCGGCTCTGCTTCGGCAGACAGGTTGATCGTTTTAGCGTAGCAGCCACCTTCAAAGTTGAAAGTGCCGCGCTCGGACCAACCGTGTTCATCGTCACCGATCAGAGTGCGCGACGGGTCAGCGGACAGTGTGGTTTTCCCCGTACCCGACAGACCAAAGAAGATCGCGGTATCGACCGGATTGTCGATTGCGTGGTTGGCAGAGCAGTGCATCGCCATCACGCCTTTGCCCGGCAGAATGTAGTTCAGCAGGGTAAAGACCGATTTCTTGTTCTCACCTGCGTACTCTGTGCCGCCGATCAGAATAATTTTCTTAGCGAAGTTCAGTGTGATGACGGTGGAAGTACGGCAACCGTGCTTTTCGGGATCGGCCTTGAAGCTCGGGCAGTTAATGATCGTCCACTCAGGAGAGAAGCCATCAAGCTCTGCACGCTCGGGGCGGCGTAGCATGGTACGGATGAACAGCGAATGCCAAGCAAGCTCAGTCACCATACGAACATCCAGACGGTGAACAGGATCTGCACCACCGAAAAGATCCTGTACGTAGTAGTCTTTGCCCTTCATATGCTCGAGCATGTCTTCGTAAAGAACGTCGAATTTATCAGCGTCCATCGGCGGGTTATTTTCCCACCAAATTGTGTCCTTCACATCAGGGGTTGCGACAACAAACTTGTCTTTCGGCGAACGACCCGTGTGTTTTCCGGTGGAAACCAACAGCGCGCCACCGTTACCCAGTGTGCTTTCTCCGGCTTTCAGCGATTCCTGAACAAGCGCAGGCTCAATCAGGTTGTAATAGACATTGCCCAGACCCGTGATGCCCTGGTCTTCAAGCTTCATGGTAGGATTGACCCGTCCGTGGTCCATTGTCTTTTTCTCCTGATGTAGGGGGCGAGGAAAGACGCCCCGGAATATATGGCTCCATAACACCATGGTTTTCATTGACGAAAGACAGCTTTGTCGCATTTATCGCTAACATATTTCTGTTAGCGCAATCATTTAGCGCGACCATACCGCTATTAGTCGTAAAAGACACATCAAGGAAATTTTCGTGCCGATCCGTTCCTTACAAACAGGGCGAATCGCAGTTTCCGATTGATTCGTCCCTGCAAAAAAGGGACAACTGAACAAAAATAAGAGCAGAAACAAACATACAGGCAAAAGGGGTTACAACCCATGCATCGCATTGCTTTGGTCGATGACGACCGCAACATTCTGACGTCCGTTGCCATGACACTCGAAGCCGAAGGGTTCGAGGTCGAAACTTATAATGATGGGCAACAGGCTCTCGACGCGTTCAACAAGAAGCTTCCCGACATGGCCGTGCTGGACATTAAAATGCCCCGCATGGATGGCATGGACCTGCTCCAGCGCCTTCGTCAAAAGACCACAATGCCGGTGATCTTCCTGACCTCCAAAGACGATGAAATTGACGAAGTGCTTGGCCTTCGCATGGGGGCTGACGACTATGTAAAGAAACCGTTCAGCCAGCGCCTTTTGGTCGAACGCATCCGGTCTCTGCTCCGCCGCCAGGACGCGATTAGCGGGAACATCCCGGAAGAGACCGAAGAAAACAAAATCATGACGCGCGGTGAGCTGACCATGGACCCGCTCCGTCACGCGGTAAAATGGAAAGGTCAGGACGTTTCGTTGACTGTGACCGAATTCCTGCTGCTGCAGGCACTGGCGCAGCGCCCCGGCTTTGTGAAATCGCGCGATCAACTAATGGACGTCGCCTACGACGACCAAGTTTATGTCGATGACCGTACAATCGACAGCCACATCAAACGTCTTCGTAAAAAAATGCGTCAAGTTGACGATGAATTCAGTGCCATCGAGACACTTTATGGCATCGGATATCGCTACAACGAAGAATAAATATGACAGCAAACCCGCAGATCGACGTCAGAGACCTCCGTTCCGTCCGCAAGGCCGCAACGGAATCCGACGTCGTTCTCGGGGATGAATACGTATCTCCGGAAACGACACTGGATCGGGAAATTCTCGACCGGCGTCGGCGGCGCGGTTTGATTACGCTTAACCGCTCCCCTCTTGCTCGCAAGATCATCACCTTCAATCTTCTCGCAATTGTCGTGTTGGTAGGTGGCGTACTCTGGATGAACCCCTCACGCGACAACCTCGCTTTCCAAAGAGCGAGCGGTCTCGTGAACGAAGCCGAGTTGATTGCGGACGTATTTGAAGCGCAACTTCCTGACAGCGCACCGGTGAATTTGCTAGCAGGTGATGGCGTCGACGTCCGGCACGTTATCTCTAATCTTGATCTGCGCGGCGGTGTGCACCTCTTTGTTTTTGACCCGTCTGCTACACTCGTTGAAAGCGCGGTTGCTCCGATAGGGAGCAGTGTCGACGGGCTGAACAACGACCGATCCGGGACATTCCTTACCAATGTTCTGAACAAAGTCTGGGATGGCATCTCAGGACTGCTGTCGAGTGAGGATTCAGACTCTGACGTAGGGTCTCCGCAGGAAATAGCGCAGGCAACCGTTGCCGATACAATCGCTCAGGGGACGCGTGTTGCGTCCAACTATGATCAGAGCGGCCGTACCGTATTTCACGTGAGCACCCCGATTATGCAGGGGAGTACGCCTGTCGGAGTTGTAGTGCTAACCGGTGCCGCAGGCGAGCTTGATGCGCTTGTCCGGCACGAACGGGAACAAGTCCTCCAAATGTTTATCATCGGTATACTTGTTTCAATCGGCTTGTCGCTCATACTTGCTTCGACAATCGCCAACCCGCTTTCAGATCTCGCGGCGGCGGCAGAGGCGGGACGCGACCGGAATGCTCGAAAGATGTCTCCGGGGCGGGTTCGCATTCCGGACCTCACAGCGCGTCCTGATGAAATTGGCCGCCTCTCTGGGGCGCTACGCGGAATGGTCGCCGCACTCTATGACCGGATTGAAGCAAACGAACAGTTTGCCGCCGATGTTGCTCACGAAATCAAAAACCCTTTGGCCTCCCTCCGCTCTGCGGTTGGCACCATGCGCGTTGCCAAGCGTGAGGACCAACGCGAAAAGCTTTTGGAAGTCATCGAACACGATGTGATCCGGCTTGACCGGCTCGTCAGTGATATTTCCAACGCCTCCCGTCTGGATTCAGAGCTGGTTAAAGAAGACGAAACCGAATTCGACCTCCTGAAGATGCTGGGCAACCTCAACCAGTTTTTGGGGGAACAGGCACAAGGCAAAGGTATCGACTATCTGACAGACCTTCCCGAAGGTCCAATCATGATCAGTGGCCTTGAGGGGCGTCTTGCACAGGTTTTTGTCAACCTGATCACGAATGCCACCTCTTTTTGTGAGGACGGCGATGCCATTCGTGTTTGGGCACGTAAACGCGAAAACCGCGTATTGGTTGTTGTAGAAGACACCGGCCCAGGCATTCCCGACGGGGCACTGACAAAGATTTTCAAACGGTTCTATTCTGAACGCCCGGCGGGTCAGTTCGGGAACAACTCCGGCCTCGGTCTTGCAATTTCCAAACAAATTGTCGAGGCGCACGGCGGTGTCATTTGGGCCGAGAACATCCGACCAACCGACGCTGACATTACCTCCGATCCGCTCGGCGCACGTTTCGTCGTTGGCTTGCCTGTCTGACGTGCCGACGCCGCTGAATTTTCATGCATCCTGCGTTTCCTACAACGGACGAGCAGTTTTGATACGTGGTGCATCGGGATCCGGAAAATCCACACTTGCATTGCAGCTTCTGGCGCTTGGTTGCACGTTGGTTGCCGATGACCGAACTGATGTTTATCCGGATCTCACCGTATCTTGCCCTACATCAATCAGCGGATTAGTCGAAGCACGCGGAATCGGCCTATTAAAAGCCGAACACGTTGATGCAAAACTGGTTTTGGTAGTGGATTTGGATCACACGGAAACAGACCGGCTCCCCCAAAAGCAAACAGCATCAATCCATGGAAATGACGTGGATTTGATCTACAAAGTTGACGGCACTCATTTTGCATACGCACTTCTGCAATACCTTAAAGTTGGAAGGCAGGAACCAGAATGACCGGGAAAACCGAAAAAGAAAGCCTCGTGCTCGTAACTGGCCCGTCTGGTGCCGGTCGTACGACTGCAGTGCGCGCTCTCGAAGACATCGGTTTTGAAGCCATAGACAATATGCCGTTGTCCTTGATCGACCGTTTGGTCACCGGCCACACTCTCGAACATCCGCTCGCACTCGGGTTGGATGTCCGAAACCGCGATTTTTCTGTAGATGCCGTCATTGATCTTATCGACCAACTGAGCATCAATCCCGAGGTGAACCTGCAAGTTCTCTATCTGGATTGCTCTGACGATGTTCTGATCCGTCGTTTCTCAGAAACCCGCAGGCGCCACCCGTTGGCACCCGAAGGGGATCCGTCCGAAGGTGTAAAAAAGGAAAAAACGCTCCTCGTCCCGATTCGGGCCAGAGCTGATTTCCTTATCGACACCTCTGGCATGTCCCCGCACGAAGCACGATTGGAAGTGCAAGAATGGTTCACCACCGACGACACAAGACTATTGTCGATCACCGTGCAGAGCTTTTCTTACAAGCGTGGCCTCCCCCGAGGGCTTGATTTTGCCTTGGATTGCCGTTTTTTACGTAATCCGCATTGGGATCCGGATCTCCGTTCGCTTGATGGGCGTGATCCGCGCGTATTGGACTACATCATGCAAGATGAGAGATATGACACATTCTTTCAAAACGTGAAGAGCATGGCGACCCATCTATTGCCTGCGTTCCGAGATGCTGGCAAAACTCACCTTGCTATTGGATTTGGATGCACAGGCGGACAACACCGTTCGGTTGCTCTGACCGAGCAATTAGCAGGAGCCCTTGCTGACGAAGGTTGGCATGTATCTAAACGCCACAGGGAACTAGAGCGCCAGTCAAACGACATCAGCGCCGATCGAGGTTAAATCAGGTGATAGGTATCGTCATCGTTGCACACGGAGGGCTCGCTAAGGAATACCTTGCAGCCATGGAGCACGTTGTCGGACATCAAGATGATGTTTTGGCAATTGCGACCCGTCCCGATGATGATCGAAACGCAAAACAAGCCGAGATTTGCGACGCAGCTGATACCGTTGATACCGGCAAAGGCGTTGTGATCGTAACCGATATTTTCGGTGGTTCCCCGTCAAACCTTTCACTTCGTGCCTGTGGTCCTTCAAACCGCCGCATCCTATACGGCATGAACTTGCCAATGCTTATCAAGCTCGCCAAGAGCCGTAGGCTTACTGTCAATGAAGCCGTCGAAGCGGCACTGAAGGCAGGGCGCAAGTATATCGATTTTCATCAAGTAACGAGCGACTGACGCCCCATGAGTATCACACGCAACCTAAAGATCGTGAACATCAAGGGACTGCATGCCCGTGCATCCGCAAAGCTGGTAGAGGTCGTTGAGTCCTTCGATGCAACCGCCAGCGTTTCCAAGGACGGTATGCAAGCCTCAGGGGACAGCATCATGGGTCTTTTGATGTTGGCAGCAGCAAAGGGAAGCATTATTGAGGTCCAAACCAACGGACCCGACGCCGAGCCGCTCGCAGATGCCATTGAAACGCTTGTTGCGAACATGTTCGATGAAGGGAACTAAGCCAGAGCGGTCCCGAACCGAAGGAAAAGACCCTCTTGTCTGACACGACACGGAATACTGCGATGACCCGATTGGGACCGAACGACGACGCGCCCAAAGTCTACGATCGTCGTAGCCTGACGTATTCCAATACCTTTGACAGTGCTACCAAACGTAATGTGATCCGTGCGATCGAATGGCTTACCGGTAAGGTTACCATTATTCGCCGCATCCGTGAGTTCGAACGTCGCGGTGCTCCGGCTGGACAGGCTTTCTGGCCTGCGACCATGGAAGTCATGGGGATTGACCTTCAAACACCGCAAGAACAGATCGAACGTATCCCCTCAGAGGGTCCGGTGATTTTTGTCGCCAACCACCCGCACGGTATGGTCGACGGTATGGTTCTGGCCGATCTCATTGGCCGTCGCCGGAACGACTATCGCATATTGGTCCGTTCTATGCTGACCGGTATCGACGAAGACGCCGCGAATTATATGATTCCTGTCCCCTTCCCGCACGAAGAGGATGCACAGCGCAAAATGCTGGAGATGCGCAAACTCGCGATGGAGCATCTATCGAAGAAGGGACTGGTTGCTCTGTTCCCGTCGGGTGTCGTCGCCGCAGCGAAAAAGCCGTTCGGTCCCGTGATTGAGGCAGAATGGAACGTCTTTACGGCCAAGATGATCCGTACATCCGGTGCAACGGTCGTCCCCTGTTTCTTCCCCGGCACCAACTCGCGCGCTTACCAGATCGCGAATTGCATTTCTGCCACCCTCCGGCAGAGCTTGCTTCTTCATGAAGTTGCACATGCGTTTGACAAGCCGCAGCGCCCGATCATCGGCAAACCTATTCCTCCTGAGGAAGTTGCCGAACGTATCAAATCGCCACGCGAGTTCATGACGTGGCTGCGCGAACATACGATCAATCTAAAGGATTAAGGGATCACTCGCCCCCAAAACTCGGGCGGGACAATTTTTACGATCAGGACCGCTGCAATACAGGCGAAAAGCCATCCACCCGGTCGTGTGAACATCCAGATAAGAAACCAGAGCACAAAATTTACCGCCATACGCGGTATGGCAAACAGGGCGAACACCTAGATACGCTCCGGCAAGGTCATACCGCGCAACGCATCAGCGGCGTCGATTGGTTTCTTTCCAGCACGCTGAAGCCGCGTAATTTCGACCGCTCCGCTTCCGCAAGCAATCGTAAAACCGTCCAGCACCTCACCCGCGTCTCCCGTACCATCCGCGCATTTTGATCCTAGGAGCTTGATCCGCTCCCCGTCGATCTCACACCAAGCACCGGGAAATGGGGACAGCCCACGGATTTTCCGGTCAACAACCTCTGCAGGTTCTGTCCAATCGATTTTGGCTTCTGATTTGTCGATTTTCGCAGCATAGG
>JBNKUW010000087.1:0-10972 GCA_050298835.1 Marivivens sp. | reverse complement strand
GTTGGTGTAGACCAGAAAACTGTCGAACCCGATAACACGGTGATAGGCCAACCATTCAAGGATAAACGGCCCTTCGTTTTTCATCGTCGTCACAATGGCCCGCCGGCCTGACGTCTTGCCGGTTTTCTTTAGCTTTTGGCTCGGTAGTCGGATCGGCTTGTGGCCAAATTCACCGACCGACAACTGCAAGAGCCGTTCATCTTCGACCAATGAATTCTTGGACACCAACTGCGAAACCGCCTCAACGCCATGACGCAGGTTCATGAATTTATAGAATGTTCCCGTAAGCTGCCGGTCCGGTTTGATGTTCCCCAGACAGTTAAGCCGCCAAACAGCACGATCATTGGCGATGGAGGGCGCAACACACCATCGGCGACGCGGCTCACCTGCATCGAATTGAACACAGATATGATCCGCAAATCGGACGGGCTCTTCGTTGCGCACCCGCCACGGATAGGCCTGCGTTCCATAAAGAAGGATCGCACCGCTGTTCACAGTAAGGGCGCGATCAAAAATCGACTGCTCGCCATCATCAACGATTAAATCGAACACATCGATATTTGCGACCGCACGGGCGTTGAGAAGGAACCTGTCTTTGAGCAGTTCGTAGATATTCAGAATACCGAGCGGTGAAGACCACGGTTGCGGCTCTGGCAGGTCCATCCGCTCTTTGCTCGGTGCATCTGCGGCACAATACGGGTGGCTTTCGTCGGGAAGGTCATCCCGTCCCAATGGCAAGGGCGACCGGACGATCACCACCTCAACATCGTTGTCCAGCGCGGCTAATCCGGCTTCCAATTCTGCGCTAAAAGGATCCGTTGCGTCAGGCGGGCTTCGATCGAGGATGACCGCCCCGTTAACGCCTTGGTGATTTGCGTGATACTCCAGCCACTGCAAAACTGTTGCAGCGTCTTCGCCATTCCGAACTGATAAAAGAGCATTCGTGTCAGCCAGAAGATCCAGTTCGGGTGCCACGGGCTGCACATCAACCGTCTGACCCGCAAAGTCGAGCTGCAGATTTCCCACCTCGGGAATGGCGATTTGAACGATGGGGCATCTACCAATGCCAAAGGATTTCAAAACCTGTGTTCCTTTGGGCAACCCCACCTTGTCTGACGGCATTGCCGCCCCAAAATAGAGCGTCACTGCAGGTTCGCCCTCCGGTCCAAACGTTCCAACGGCATCGATCAAACTGATCCCGCCTTGGGTCACTCCGTTAAGGGAACGGTGATGTAATTTGCCCGCCATCCGTTAAACTTGATTACCTGCCTTCGCTTTGGCCCCGGCTGAGCACATCAGCAGGGTCTCGGATTTTCAGCAAACCTTAATTGAGGACCCGCGTCTTTTCCACCGTCAGCCGATCCGCCCACCGAAAAACACCCCGATAGGCGGCAAATTGGTCCAACATTGCCTCAGAATTTTCTGCCAAAGGTCCAAAAGAGCCCGTATCTTGCAGGGAAACCCGACCAGTGAACCTGCGTAACGAGTGACGGAACTCTCCACGGTGAACACACAAGACCCCGATCTGAATAGGCCTCTGACCGGCCTTGACTTTGGTGCGTGGCTTCAAAGTGTCCGAAGCATAGCGGGGCGCACGGGCCAGTATCAGCCATTGGGGCCAAAGCATTTCGCGACATTTGTCGATGCTGGCAAAACCCTCCTCGTCACCTTTGAAAGCGTGGACGAAGCGATGGGACAACTGACCAATAGTCGCCCCATAGGTTGGGATATCGTCGCGGCCAACGGGTGGTCCCACTTGGGGCTTTTCGCGGTTGAAAACCCTTGGTTCCGTGACCAACATATTTACCGGTTCTTCGATGACCTCATCGACGACCATTTCTTTGATGACTTCGATCAGGTGATCTTTTTCGGTACGGGGCCTTGTGGTTACGCGGCCTGCGCCTATTCGGTTGCAGCCCCCGGCGCGCAGGTTCTGGCGTTGTCACCACAGGCAAGTCTGGATCAAGACACAGCCCCTTGGGACGACCGGTTTCCGCAGGCTGCACAGTTGGATTTTACCGACCGGTACGGATACGCGCCCGATCTTCTTGATGCTGCTGAATCAGCGACAATCGTCTTTGACCCAGAGATCGCGTTTGATGCCCGTCATGCAGCTATGTTTACTGGTCCGAATGTAACCACAGTTCGCGCCAGACAACTGGGGGTCAACCTCAGACAAGCGTTCCTGCAAATGGGGATCTTGGGTAGAGCGATTGAGCATCTGGCGACAAAGCGCCTTGCATCGCTAGACGTGGCACGTTTGCTAAGAGAACGTAAATTTTACGGAGTGTATCAAAGAACGCTGCTTCGACGCCTTGGAGAGCGTCCCTATCTGGCAGCTCGTTTGTGTTCCTACGTGCTAAGGCAACGAAATGCGCCGCGGTTCCGCGACTATCTGGAACACTTGAAAGCGTTGGAACGGGAGGGGCAGATAACGCTCCCTCCCGAAACCTGATTAAAGTACGCCGACAGCGCCACCCTTGGCCGAAACCTCGAGCAGGCCGAACGCGTAATCCGCGACAGAGCGGAAGCACATCAGGTGGTAGGAACCATCTTCGAGCTTCCAAAAGGCCGCAGCGACCTGACCCAGACGAGTCCGGCGGACCTCTCCGGCACCAAAGCTGTCAGCAGCAAGGTCAACAGGCGACAATTTCGCCAGAACCTCGGCACCGCCCTGCCCTTCGATCGCGATCAACGCACGAGCGTCAGAAACGTTCACAGCCAGAAAATGGCTCCCTGCGAGCGCTTCGTTCATCGCATCCGTTGTGGATTGCGATTCTGCATACGGCAGGATCACGAGGAGTTCGTCCGGCGACATCCAGAGGACGGTTTTGGTTCCGTCCGTTTCGAACTGACGCACGGCAGGGATTGCAAACCCCGTAAACTGCGACACCGCAGCGGCGAAGTTTTCGTCCTCGAAATCACCACGCAGGGTAATCATCCCTTGCAGACCGAGTTCACGGACGGTGACGTCCCCTTGGGCCGTAAGGCCGTTCAAAGCACTAACTGCGTTAGACATTCTGCTTTTCTCCGTCCTTGTCGTAGAACACCGGATCGACAACTTTGGCTTTTACAGTCGTTCCGTCTTCTTTGTTGAACTCGATGACTTCGCCCATACGGTCGTTGCCCTTGTGCAGGAGCGCCATCGCGATGCCCTTTTTGAGCGTCGGTGAATAGTAGGTCGAGGTCACACGCCCCTGAACGTTGCGCTGTCCGTTGGCGTTGTTGCCTGCCGCCGGAACATAGGCGCCGTCCTCGATCACAGACCCGTCGAGCGTTTCCGCACCGATCAGTGTCCAGCGGTCGGGGTTGTCCATGTAGCTCCGCTGCTGGGCGCGCTTGCCCATGTAGTCTTCTTTCTTCTTGGACAGAGCCCACTGAAGATTGAGGTCCTGCGGAATAACCGTACCGTCGGTTTCGTCGCCGATCATGATAAAGCCCTTCTCGGCCCGCATGATGTGCATTGCTTCGGTACCGTAAGGCATCACGCCGAGCTCTTTGCCAGCTTCGATCAGGGCATCCCAGAATGCCTGACCTTGTGCTGCCGGAACCGCGACCTCAAACGACAGCTCGCCCGAGAACGAAATCCGGTGAACCCGTGCGTCGAACCCGCCAAGCGTGCCGTTCACGAATTCCATAAAGCCCAGAGCCTCTTTGGAGAGGTCCATACCACCCAGTTTTTCCAGAAGCTGGCGTGCTTTCGGGCCTGCAATCGCGACCTGCGCGTATTGTTCGGTGACGTTCGCGGTGTAGACTTTCCAATCCCACCATTCGCACTGGAGCCAGTCTTCCATCCAGTCATGGGTGTGTGCAGCGCCACCGGTTGTGGTGTGGCAGAGCCATGTATCCTCGGACAGGCGAATGACAACACCGTCGTCCATGAGGAAGCCGTTTTCGTTGCACATCAGGCCATAACGGCATTTGCCGACCTTCAGGGTGCTCATCATGTTCGTGTAGAGCATGTCGAGGAACTTGCCCGCATCTGGCCCTTTGACAACGATTTTGCCGAGGGTCGACGCATCAAGCAGACCGACATTTTCACGCACGTTCAGGATTTCGCGGTTCACAGCGTCATGGGTGCTCTCACCCGAACGCTTGAAGGCGAACGGACGGCGCCACTGACCACCGACCGGTTCCCATTCAACACCATTGGCGTCGTGCCATGCGTGCATCGGGGTTTTGCGAACCGGCTGGAACAGCTCATCACGGGCAGCACCTGTGATCGAACCGATCGAAATCGGCGTGTACGGCGGACGGAAGGTGGTGGTGCCAACTTCGGGGATCGGCGCATCCAATGCCTGAGCAAGAGTCGCCAAGCCGTTGATGTTGGACAGTTTTCCCTGATCGGTCGCCATGCCGAGCGTGGTGTAACGCTTCGTATGTTCGACGCTTTCATAGCCTTCGCGGGCTGCAAGCTGAACGTCGGAAACTTTCACGTCGTTCTGCGGGTCAAGCCATGCCTTCATCCGCTTTTTCGGACCAGCGCCTTGCGGCATCATCCAAACCGGCTGGATGGCTGCTTCGGCCAGATCGTTGGTCTGTGCGTCAAGGCCAGCATCAGCAAGAACCGCACCGCTGGTCAGATGACCGTTGGCAGACCCTACGACAGACACGAACGGCAGACCGTCTGCACCGGTCGGTGCACGTGCCGGATCGGGGCGGAACATGACCTGATCGTCATCCCAGTTCAGCTTACCGCCACAGTGGGACCACAGGTGAACAACCGGCGACCAACCGCCAGACATCGCAACGCATTCGCAAGCGATCTCTTCGGTGACAGCGCCTTCGCCGCTTTGCAGGCAGATCTGAACGCCAGTGACGCGCTTTTTGCCTTTGACAGATGCGATGGCTTTGCCCTTGAGCACCTTGATGCCCAGCTTTTCAGCCTCAGCCGCAATCGGACCAGCACCAGAAGACCGGGCGTCGATGATCGCAGGAACCGAAAGGCCGGCCTTTTTGATCGCAATCGCGGTGCGGTAAGCGTCGTCGTTGTTGGTTACAACAACGGTGCGATCACCAACAGACACACCCCAGTTGACCACATAGTCGCGGACAGCAGAGGCCAGAAGAACACCGGGAATATCGTTGCCAGCAAAGGAAATCGGCCGTTCGATAGCACCGGTTGCAGTGATGATCTGCTTTGTGCGGATCCGCCACAGACGGTGACGCGGGCCGGTTTTCACAGCCAGATGGTCCGTCAGACGTTCGTAGCCCAGAACATAACCGTGGTCATAGACACCGGATACCATGTTGCGGGTCCGCAGTGTGACGTTGTCCATGGCTTCAAGTGCAGCAACGGTTTCAGCAACCCACTCTTCTGCGGATTTGCCGTCGATTTCGACACCGTCAACAACCGCACGACCACCCCAAGCAGCAGTCTGTTCAAGAAGCAGAACGCGCTTGCCTTCTTTACCGGCTTTGAGCGCTGCAGCCAGACCGGCGATCCCGCCGCCTGCAACCACAACGTCACAGTAGAAATAGAAGTGTTCGTAGGTATCCGCATCGACCTCTTTGGGAACCTGACCCAAACCGGCAGACTGACGGATGAACGGTTCGTAGACATGCTTCCAGAACGGACGCGGATGGATGAACGTTTTGTAGTAAAAGCCGGCAGGCAGCCAGCGGGCAACAAGCTGGTTCACGACACCGATGTCGAAGTCCAGGCTCGGCCAGACGTTCTGCGGCATCGCGGTGAGACCATCAAAGATTTCTTGCGTCGTTGCGCGCTGGTTCGGTTCGAACCGGTCGCCTTCGCCCATGTTGACCAGAGCGTTCGGTTCTTCCGCACCAGAGGCCACAACACCACGCGGGCGGTGGTATTTGAACGAACGCCCGACCATCATCTGGTCGTTTGCGAACAAAGCAGAGGCGAGCGTATCGCCTTCGTAACCGCGCAGGCGTTTGCCGTTGAACGAAAATTCTACAGGTTTGGAGCGGTCGATCAGGCGACCGTTGTTTGCCAGACGGGTGCTCATGCGTTTTCCTTCCACGACCAGCCGGGGTGTTTAGCGCGAATGTTTTCGGCAACTTCTGCGGGCGGCTCGTGTGTCTGCGCCGGATAGGTTCCGTAAACTTCGAGTGTCATTGTATCGCGGGCGCAGAGGAACCATTTGCCGCAGCCAAAGGCGTGCCGCCAGCGTTCCAGATGAACGCCTCTCTTGTTCTCACGCATGAAGAGGTATTCTTCGAACGCCTCGTCATTGTCGCCAACGGTGGCACGAACCAGGTGGGCTTCGCCACCCGCGCTCAGTTCTGTTTCTTCGGCATCCACGCCGCAATAAGGGCAATGTAAGGTCAGCATGTCTTTCGCTCCTTAGTGGGCCACGCCGGCGGCGACAGATTCATCGATGAATTTGCCTTCGCGGAAGCGGTTCATGTGGAATTCTTCGGCGAGCGGGCTGTGGCCTTTGGCCATCAGTTCAGCCATGGCCCAACCAGAGCCCGGAATGGCTTTGAAGCCGCCGGTGCCCCATCCGCAGTTGACGAAAACGCCGTCGACAGGTGTTTTTGACAGGATCGGCGAACGGTCACCGGTCATGTCCACGATACCACCCCACTGGCGCAACATCTTCAGACGCGACACCATCGGGAAGGTTTCGACAAGCGCGCGTACGGTTTCTTCGATGTGATGGAAGCTGCCGCGCTGGGTGTAGTTGTTGAACGCGTCAGTACCGCCACCGATGACCATCTCGCCTTTGTCGGACTGGGACATGTAACCGTGCACGGTGTTCGCCATAACGACCACATCCATGCAGGGTTTGATCGGTTCAGACACCATCGCCTGAAGCGCCACGGATTCGATCGGCAGACGGAAACCGGCCTGTTCAGCCAGAACCGAGGTGTGACCGGCAACGATCATACCCAGTTTGTCGCAATCAATGTCGCCTTTGGTGGTCGAAACACCGACAACTTTGCTGCCGTCACGGCGTACACCGGTGACTTCGCATTTCTGGATGATGTCCATGCCCATGTCGGAACAGGCGCGGGCATAGCCCCATGCAACAGCGTCGTGACGGGCGGTGCCGCCGCGTTTCTGGTACAGACCACCCAAAACAGGGTAGCGCGGGCCGTTGATGTCGATAATCGGCACGATCTTCTTGAGCTGCTCCGGCGTGACCCACTCGGTGGAAACGCCCTGAAGCTGGTTGGCAAGAACGGTACGTTTGTAACCGCGCACCTCGTGGTGCGTCTGCGCCAGCATGATAAGTCCACGCGGGCTGAACATAACGTTGTAGTTCAGGTCTTGGCTCAGCGTCTCGTACAGGCTCAGCGCCTTGTCGTAGATCGCTGCAGACGGATCTTGCAGGTAGTTAGACCGGATGATCGTTGTGTTCCGGCCGGTGTTACCACCACCGAGCCAGCCTTTTTCGATGATCGCCACATTGGTGATCCCGAAATTCTTGCCCAGATAGTAAGCAGTCGCCAACCCGTGGCCGCCTGCACCGACGATGATCACATCGTATTTCTTTTTGGGCTGGGGCGATCGCCAAGCGCGCTCCCAACCAGTGTGATATCGCAGGCCCTCTCGGGCAACGGCGAAAACGGAATAGCGTCTCATAGCGTGCGAATCCCCTCTTGTTGGCCGCAGGCGTCCCTGTTGTCCCTAAGTGGACAAAATGACAGCCCTCTTGGCGACCGGACACGCCGGATTTTTGCATCTTTGCGACATGCGTCATTTCACCTTTCGGTGTAGTGGCATTTTCTACGCGGGTCATGGAGCCGCAGGGCCTTTTCCCTGAAGCATTCAACAGATAGGTAAGGAGAAACGCGAACGGGAGGCCCCATGACGTTCTGGATTATCGCTGCTTTGCTGGCTGTCGCCGCAACGGTCATGCTGGTCGTGCCGCTATTGAACAGTCGCACACATCAGGATGACGACGTTCGAAACGACATTGCTATCTACAAGGACCAGCTTGCCGAAGTAGACCGCGATCTTGCTCGGGGCATCCTTGATGAGGTCGAAGCCGAAAGGACACGTACCGAAATCGCGCGTCGCATTCTGGCCGCGGACAAAGCCGGACAGGCCTCAGTTCGTAGTGCACCTGCCGGTCTTGGACGTGTTGCGATGATGGTGGCCGTTGTCGTCATCGGGGGTGGCGCTGTGGCACTTTATGACACGCTCGGTCGTCCCGGAGCCGAAGATCTGCCGCGGGAAACACGGTTGGCTGACGCGCTGGATCGCTACAACAACCGCTTGTCGCAAGACGAACTCGAAGCTGAACAACCGACTGCGGAACAGATCGCCCTGCCCGACAACCTGCAAGCAACCGTTGATCGCATTCGCCAAACCGCAGCAGAAAACCCCGATGACGAAGTCGCCATGCGCGAACTGGTGCAGATGGAAGCCATCCTGAGCAATACGCCCGCAGCTTGGCGTGCACAGGAAAGCGTCATCCGGATCACCGGTGAAAACGCCAGCATCGAAGACCTCGAAGCATTGCTTGAACTCATGGCTGCTGCGGCGGGCGGAACTGTTTCACCGCAGTCGGAACGTGTTCTGCGCGAAGTTCTTGATCGCAATCCCGAAAGCCTTGTCGGGCTGTACTGGGCTGGCGTCATGCTGTGGCAGAACGGTCGACCGGATCAGGCATTCATCTATTGGGACCGTCTTCTTAAGGTCGCTCCGGCTGACCAAGAGTGGGTCGGCGAAATTCGTGACAGCATGATGGAGCTTGCTTGGTACGCTGGCAAAGAAAGCTACACACCTCCGAACAATGCCCCAATGCTGCGTGGCCCGTCCGGTGAGGATATGGCTGCCGCCGCTGATATGTCCGCCGAAGACCAGCAAGCCATGATCCAAGGCATGGTCGGCAATCTTATGAATCGCCTCGCCAACGAAGGTGGCACACCCGAAGAATGGGCGCAGTTGATCCGCGCTTTGGGCGTTTTGGGGGATACCGAACGGGCTGCGGCAATCTGGGGTGAGGCCCAACAGAACTTTGCCGCGTCACCTGAATCTGTCGATCTGATCCGTCAGGCCGCAATTTCCGCCGGGGTCGCAGAATGATCTGCGATACGGTCGAAGATTTCGCCCCGATGATCCCGCCTTTCCGTGCGATTTGCGGGCTGGATCTGGGGACTGTGACCATTGGCGTCGCGGTTTCTGACGGGATGCGTCAGGTCGCAACGCCTTTGGAAACGATCAAACGCAAGAAATTCGGCGTGGACGCGGAAAAGCTCCTTTCGATTCTCAAGGCGCGCGACATCGCAGGGATCGTCCTTGGACTTCCGCTCAATATGGACGGCTCCGAAGGGCCGCGCGTTCAATCGACCCGCGCCTTTGCCCGCAACCTGGAAAAGCTGACCGATCTGCCGATTACATTCTGGGACGAACGCCTTTCTACTGTGGCGGCTGAACGGGCATTGCTCGAAGCGGACACATCCCGCAAGAAACGCGGTGAGGTCATCGACCACGTCGCCGCGGGCTATATCCTGCAGGGCGCTCTTGATCGTTTGAGGGTGTTGGGCGAATGACAGATGACGTTTGGAAACGGGCTGAAATCGAAAGCCCCTGCAAAAAGCTCTGTGTTGTGCATCCCGAAGCCGGAATTTGCACGGGGTGCTTCCGGTCCATCGACGAAATCGCCTCATGGGGCCGTATGACACCGGAACAACGGCGCGAAATCATGAACGACCTGCCCGCCCGCGAGCCTCTGCTCAGACAACGGCGCGGCGGTCGCAAAGCCCGATTGGAACGTGGGACCTAAACGCCCATTGCTTTGCGCAGCATGTTCAGTGCAACCAACAACAGGAAACCTCCGAAAAATTTCTTGAGCTTTTTCGGGTCGGTCATATGCGCCAGATGCGCTCCGAGCGGGGCCGTGAACGTTGTCATCGCAATCACCACGAGGAAGGCCGCGATATTCACTGTTCCGATGGTGAACGGCGGCGCAGTCCCTTCGGGCAACGGCGTCAACAGGAACCCGATCACGGACGGCACAGCGATGATCACACCAAAGCCTGCCGCCGTCGCAACCGCGCGATGCACCGGCACCCCGAACATCGTCATGAGCGGCACGCCAAACGAGCCACCACCAATACCCATCAACACCGACAGGAACCCGACAAAAGGCGAAAACACGCGCCCTTTGATCCCCTTGGGAAGCTGATCGGCCACGCGGAAACTGCTGTTTCCGAACGCCATGTACAGACCGATGAACACCAGCAGGATACCAAAAATATACTGTAACATCTGAGTATTAAGCGACGAAACGGTGAACTTTCCAAGGATCGCCCCGATGACGATCCCCGGCGCCCAGATTTTCAAAATCCACCATTCGACCGCACCCTTCTTGTGGTGCGACAGTACAGACCGGCACGACGTGACGATGATCGTGGCGAGCGAGGTCGCCAGACAGATTTGCATGAGCTGCGGGGACGAATACCCGAGAGAGGCAAAGGCATAGTAGAACCCCGGCACCAGAACGACCCCGCCGCCGACGCCCAATAATCCCGCCAGCACTCCTGCCACCGCGCCGATCGCCAGCAAAACACCTGCCATCGTGGCCAACATCATCGGATCGTTCATCGCCCTCTCTCCAGTCTTTGGCCCAGAGCTATCAGCCGCCGGTCACATAGGCCAGCGCGTCGAGCATCACCTTCGGTCCTGCCCCGTCGCGCGTGTGGTTTTCCGACAAATGCCTCCGCCAGCCCCGCGCCCCCGGTTTGCCGGTAAACAGACCCAACATATGCCGCGTGATCTGGTTCAGACGACCACCCGTCGCCAGATGCGACTCTACATATGGCACCATGTCGTGAACGACCTGCACGGGGTCCGGCCCAGCAACCCCGCCATAGATACGTGCGTCTGCCATTTGCAGAACGTCCGCAGGATTGTGATAGGCCGCCCGCCCGATCATCACCCCGTCCAAGCCCTGCTGTAACTGCACCTCGGCCTCGTCCAGTGTCGCAACCCCGCCGTTGATAGAGATGTGCAGATCGGGCCATGTCCGTTTGATCTGATGCACCAGAT
>JBNKUW010000086.1:0-11005 GCA_050298835.1 Marivivens sp. | reverse complement strand
GATCGGCCCGATCGCCAAGCCCGACGTCATCCAGTGGGCCCCCGGCCTGCCGAAAACCCGCTCCGGCAAAATCATGCGCCGCATCCTGCGCAAAATCGCCGAAAACGACACCGGAAGCCTCGGCGATACATCAACGCTCGCCGACCCAAGCGTCGTGGATGATTTGATCAAGAATTCGGCCCACAATCAGGGCTGATTGAAACGGGCGCGGTTTCCCGCCGCGCCTTTGCACCCCGCAAGGGGGAGGGATTTGGGCGCACGCGCCCTGATCAAAAGCCTTTCGGCCGAGGGACCGGAAGGGGGGTAAATTGGAGGAAATAAGAATGGCTAATAACGGCGAAAACAACGCCTATTGGTCGGCGAACAAACGGATTATCGGCATTAGCCTGGTGGTCTGGTTTATCTGTTCGTTCGGCTTTGGCATCCTGCTACGTCCGGTGCTGTCTGGCATCCACGTAGGTGGTACGGATTTGGGATTTTGGTTTGCCCAACAAGGATCGATCCTGGTGTTCCTGGTTCTGATCTTTGTCTACGCGGCCCGCATGAACAAGCTCGATAAAGAGCACGGCGTGGACGAGTAAGGAGCGCAAACATGGATCAGTTTACATTAAACCTGCTGTTTGTTGGCGCGACTTTCGCGCTCTACATCGGTATCGCAATCTGGGCCCGCGCGGGCTCGACTTCGGAGTTCTACGCGGCTGGCCGCGGGGTTCACCCTGTTCTCAACGGGATGGCAACTGGTGCTGACTGGATGTCGGCAGCGTCGTTTATTTCGATGGCAGGTATCATTTCGTTCGGTGGCTATAACACCTCTGCCTACCTCATGGGTTGGACCGGTGGTTACGTTCTGCTCGCCATGCTTCTTGCGCCGTACCTTCGTAAGTTCGGTAAGTTCACGGTGCCGGAATTCATTGGAGACCGTTTCTACAGTGAAACCGCTCGTACAGTCGCTGTTATCGCACTTATCGTTGCGTCGATCACTTATGTTATCGGTCAGATGACCGGTGTTGGTGTTGCTTTCTCGCGCTTCCTTGAGGTGGACAAAACAACCGGCCTTCTGATCGGTGCAGCCATCGTGTTCATGTACGCGGTTCTGGGCGGCATGAAAGGCATCACCTACACTCAGGTCGCACAGTACTGCGTTCTGATTGTTGCCTACACAATTCCGGCTGTCTTTATTTCGCTGCAGTTGACCGGCAACCCGATCCCGGCTCTGGGCCTTTTCTCGGAAGCCACAGCAACCGGCGAGCCGCTGCTGCAAACGCTCGAAGGTCTTGTGACCGATCTGGGCTTTGCTTCGTACCTTCAGCAGTCGGATACCACGCTGAACATGTTCCTGTTCACCGTATCGCTTATGATCGGTACCGCAGGTCTTCCGCACGTGATCGTTCGTTTCTTTACCGTGCCGCGTGTTGCTGATGCTCGTTCGTCGGCTGGTTGGGCGCTGGTTTTCATTGCGCTGCTGTATCTGACTGCTCCGGCAATCGGTGCTATGGGTCGTGTGAACCTGATCAATACCTTCTACCCGAACGGTATCAACGAGCAGGCTCTGACTCTTGCAGACATCGAAAGCAAAGAGGAACTTTCTTGGGTTCGTAACTGGAGCGAAACCGGTCTTCTTGGTTTCGAAGACAAGAACGGTGATGGTGCCATCGAGTACAAGGCTGGTCCGGACAATGAATTGACCGTGAACCGTGACATCATGGTTCTGGCAAATCCGGAAATCGCAAACCTGCCGTCTTGGGTGATCGCACTGATCGCTGCTGGTGGTCTGGCTGCTGCTCTTTCCACGGCTGCTGGTCTGTTGATGGCGATTGCGTCTGCTGTGTCGCATGACCTTATCAAATCCCAGATCAACCCGAACATCAGCGAAAAAGGCGAGCTTTTGGCAGCCCGGATCGCGATGGCTGTTGCGATTGCTTTTGCAACCTACCTCGGTATGAACCCTCCGGGTTTCGCAGCGCAAACCGTGGCTTTGGCCTTTGGTCTTGCGGCATCGTCGATCTTCCCGGCGTTGATGATGGGCATCTTCTCTAAGCGCATCAACAACAAGGGCGCTGTTGCAGGTATGCTTGCTGGTCTGTTGACCACGCTGGTTTACATCTTCCTGCATAAAGGTTGGTTCTTTGTTCAAGGCACCGCCAGCTTCTCTGATGCTGATCCGTTGCTGTTGTCGATCAAATCGACTTCGTTCGGTTCAATCGGTGCGCTGATCAACTTCGCTGTCGCGTTCATGGTTTCGAACGCCACGGATGATGTACCGCAGGACGTTCAGGACCTGGTCGAAAGCATCCGCATCCCGCGCGGTGCAGGCTCTGCGGTCGATCACTAAGGTTGACGTACGTCAGTTACCGAATGCTTTGGTTAAGTTAGCAACGGGCGCGGGGGAGTATCCTTCGCGCCCTTTTTCAAGAGGTTCATGTGGAACATCAGGACTTAAGCCGGTTTTTGGCCACCACGCACCCCTATGACGGACTGAGCACCGAAGACCGTGATCGCATCGGATCAGGTTTGCAGCGTCAGGAAGTTGCGGCTGGTGAAACGATCTATTCTTTCGGTGAACCGCTTGCAGGTGTCTGGTTGATCAAGGAAGGCACGGTAGAGATTTCGGATGCCTCGGGTGCGCTGGTGTCTATTCTTGGAGCGCGAAACCACTTTGGTGAGCGCGGGCTTTTGCGCGATGGTGTTGCTGCAACCACTGCAAAAGCAAAGAACAACGCGGTGTTGTATCTTTTCCCTGCGGTACAGTTTCAAAAGGCGGTTGAGGATCATCCGACATTTAACCGCTACTTCATGCGCGGGTCAGCAACTCGGGCGGTGACGCAGGGCGGCCTGATGACCTTGCACGTGGCTGATATGATCGCCCACGAACCAGTGACCTGCCCACCGGATACGACCATTCGCGATGCGGCCCGTTTGATGCGGAACGAAAAGATTTCGTCGCTTGGTATCACGCGGGATGATGTTCTGGTCGGCATTCTTACCGTGCGCGACATGAACAACAAGGTTCTAGCAGACGGGCGTGATCCGAATATGCCTGTGTCCGAAGTTATGACAGAAAATCCGATCACACTGGACCCGACGGCGCTTGGTTCGGATGTGATGCATGAAATGATTGATCATCGTGTCGGCCACTTGCCGGTCGTTGAAAACGGGCATTTCAAGGGAATGATTACCCAAACCGATCTGACCCGATTTATGGCCAGTTCGCAGGCGCATCTGATCGCCGATCTTAGCCGTGCGGCGACGGTCGAGGAAATGGCCGAAGTGACCAAACGGCTCCCTGAATTGCTGATGCAATTGGTGGGGAGCCATCTGGCACATGATGTCGTGACACGCAAAGTAACCGACGTTGCAGACATTGTGACCCGCCGATTGCTCAAGATGGGTGAGGAACATTTCGGTGCGGCACCCGCTGCCTACTGCTGGGCGGCTTGCGGATCGCAGGGTCGACGCGAGCAGACGGGCGTATCGGATCAGGACAACTGTCTTATCATTCATGACAGCGCGACGGATGACGATATGCGCTATTTCGAAAGGCTGGCGACATTTGTGTGCGACGGTTTGAATGCCTGTGGATACGTCTATTGTCCGGGCGATATGATGGCGACTGCGGATCGTTGGCGCCAACGGCTTTCGGTGTGGAAGGGGTACTTCCGCAACTGGATTGCAAGGCCGGACGAAGAAGCACAGATGTTAGCTTCGGTCATGTTTGACCTGCGGCCGATTGCCGGAGATGAGAGACTGTTTGCAGCGATGCAAGACGGTGTACTGGATGCGGCAGCGAAAAACTCGATCTTTGTGGCCCACATGATCGGTAATTCTCTGAAACACACGCCTCCGCTGTCATTGTTTAGGGGATTTGCGACGATCAAGTCGGGCGAACACCGCAACCAGCTTGATATGAAGCACAACGGGGTGGTCCCAATCGTTGATCTTGGCCGCGTCTACGCCCTGCGCGGCGGGATTGCGGCGGTAAATACCCGTGCACGACTGGATGCCGCGCTAGAGTCCGGACTGGTTTCCGGTGCGGGTGGGGCGGATTTGCTTGCCGCCTATGACACGATCGCTACGGTTCGTTTGGAACATCAGGCGGCACAAATTCGCGCCGGTGAAGCGCCGGATAACTTTCTGACACCATCTACTTTGCCGGCTTTCGAACGGTCCCATCTGCGCGATGCTTTTGTCATCGTCCGCACAATGCAAAGCGCGCTCTCGTCATCATCGGCGTCGCACTAGAGGAGGTTGCATGCTCTTTGAATTTATTGCTGTCGTTTTTGCCGGGGTCGGATTGGCCGGGATCGCTGTCGGTCTGAGAAAATTGTCGCGTGGGCGACTGCCCAAGTGGATTGTGCCCGCGGTCGCAGGGTTGGGCATGATCGGGACGAGTGTTTCTCTTGAATATTCTTGGTTTGAGAGCACCATCTCACAGATGCCAGAGGGAACCTCTGTCGTGGATCGGGTAGAGACGCAGGTCTTTTACAAACCATGGACTTACATCTGGCCACAGGTTTCCGGCTTTCTGGCAGTTGGGGAGATAACGGCGACTGATACCGATGGAGAGAACGACGCGATGATCTATCGACTGGTACGTTGGCAAACACCCGAAGCGGTGCCTGTGCGTGTCCGATGCACCGAAGGGGCCATTGCGCGTGCGCTTACTGATGGCGGATTTGAACCGTTTTCACCGCTGGGTGACGGAGATCCAATTCTGGAACAGGTTTGTAAGTAGGAAGGGCAAGGTTTTGGTATGGGGTCAAAACGGTTTTTGTTAGTCGAGAACGACGGGGCGATCGCAAAAGCGGTCACGTATTTGATCGAAAACAGAGGCTACTCGGTCTCGACCGTTGGCTGCGCTGAAGATGCGTTGAAAGACCTTTCAAAACAAACGCCGGACGCCATTATTGTTGAGGCGAATCTTCCCAACATGTCAGGGCATGCATTGTGCCAGACGCTTAGGATGTCAGAGCATTTTGACACCCTTCCGGTTCTTTTGCTGACAGTTCGAAACACCGAACTTGAACGACGCAAAGCGTTCGCTGTCGGGGCAAATGGTGTTCTTCCGAAGCCGTTTGATCGACGTAGTTTCGAGCAAGCGTTGGATGACATTTGCACAGAGAGTAACGTCGCATGAGACTGGACCGACTACATCTCCGTCTAAGGATCTTTCTGTTCTTTGCTTTTCTGGCGTTGGCAGGAATCGTAATATTCGGGATTGGTCTATGGCTGGGGAGCCGCAAAGACTCTGACGGATTTGTTTTTGCCGGAATCATCGGCGGGTTCGGTTTGTTGGGTTTGGTGACATGGGTCTGGTATCTGTTTGATCTGAACCTCGCGCAGCCGATGCAGTGGCTTGCTGGTGCATTGCTGTCTCGTGCACATTCCGACGTGGCCGATGATCTAGATCCGCGTACTGCGCGGTATCTCGGTGATATGGTGCCTGCCGCCCGCGAGGTTACGCGAAACCTTGCGAAAACCCGTGATGCTCTTGCTGATACGGTGGCGAAGGAAACCACCAGATTGATCGAGGAAAAAGAGCGGCTCGTTGCGGTTACAGCTGATGTTCCTTTTGGGATGATCGTTTGTTCCGGCAGTCATAGAATTGCATTCTATAACGGTGTTGCCGCGGAACTTCTGGATCAAAGTGATCATCATCCCGGCCTTAACCATTTGTTATTCGACTACATCGCGCAGGGGCCGGTTCTGGATGCCTATAACCGGCTTTGTTCGAATGAGCATGGTGAGGACGAAGTTTTGACAACGCTCGTTTCGACGTGTCAGGGCGGTCGGACCCTGAATGCCCGGATGCGGCTGGTTCATGCCGTGACCGAGTTCGATCGTTCACCCAGCTACGTGCTGACGATTGATGATGTCACGCAAGAGATGGAGCTTTCGGCGAAAAGCGCAATTTTGTTGTCCCGAATGTTTGCGGGATTACGACCGCGTGTCGGAACATTGCGCAGTGCGCTTGCCTTACGTCAGGATATCCCCGCGTTGAAGGACGATCCGGAATATAGCGAAGCGATCTGTGAGGCGACATTCAACACGCTCGAACAAATTAGCACTCTCGCGGCCGAATACGATGCAACGCGCACAGATCTTTGGCCGATGGAAAATGTCACTGCTCGGCAGTTCGTTTCTGCGGTTCATGCGCGTTTGGGGACGCTGGACATAACGGTCGAAGGTGATGAGACGGTCTTGCTCCACATCGCAAGTCTTCCTTTGATCGAACTGGTTTCCCATCTCGCGGTGCATTTGGCGCAGGACTTTGGTGGCCGTGTGCTGTCGCTTCTGGTTTCGGACGATGATGGAGAGGTTACGATTGCCCTCGGTTGGAGTGGCGAAGCGCTACCGTATGATATTTTGCAGGATTGGCTTGGCCAAGAGATCGATTTCGGGGTTCCCGGAGTTTCTGCGGGTGCGGTTCTGAGGATGCATGGAACCGATTGCTGGCCTGAGTTCGGACAGCTCGGGCGTCGGGTTCTAAAGATACCGCTGCCGGAAATCATCGGTCGAAAACTCCCAATGAGCCGACGCGGCTTGGCCTATGATTTTGATCTGCTGACAAAACCACCGTCGGCGGAACTCGTGAAAGCACCGCTCAAAGACCTGACATACGTTGTTTTTGATACCGAAACGACGGGGCTTTTACCGTCTCAAGGAGACGAGATTTGTCAGATAGCCGCGCTTCGGGTTGTCAATCAGAAGGTGGTTTCGGGTGAAAAGGTCGATCTTTTGGTGAACCCCGGACGCCCCATTCCAAGGCAAGCGACAGATGTGCATCACATCACCGACGCGATGGTTGCGGATGCTCCCAAGATCGACACGGTCGGGCGGACATTCCATTCTTTTGCGAGGAACGCAGTGCTGGTCGCGCACAATGCCCCGTTCGACATGGCGTTCCTGAAACGTCACGAAAAGGCAATCGGGGCGGAATTCACCAATCCCGTTCTTGATACTGTCCTGCTTTCTGCTGTGGTTTTTGGACAAGATGCCGAACATACGCTGGACGCGATTTGCGATCGTTTGGGTATCGTGATCCCTGCTAACAAACGGCACACGGCCATGGGGGACACAATTGCCACTGCTGAGGCCTTTGTCAGAATGGTGGCTATGTGTGACGCCAAGGGGATCAGAACCTTTGGGGACATGATCGCCGCTGCGCGAACACACAAGCGGCTCATTCAGGATTTGAATCACGATCTTGACCTGACATAAAATCAGCCTTCTGGACGAGAGGGCGCCCATTGCGTATTCCTAAAACGTTTTTGACGTGAGCCAGCGGGAGATTGTCTACGATGCAAACAGAGATTGAAACACTGGTTGACGCTATGACTCTGGAAGAGCAGGTGAGCCTGCTATCCGGTGAGGATTTCTGGTCAACACCTGCAATTCCGCGACTGAATATTGGTAAACTTCACGTAACCGACGGGCCGAACGGCGCGCGCGGAAGCGGCATGCTTCTTGGCGGAGTTAGTGCTGCATGTTTTCCTGCGGCTATCGGGCTGGGCGCCACGTGGAACCCAGAGCTTTTGAGCGAAATCGGCGCGGCTCTGGCGGCAGAGGTCAAATCGAAGGGCGCGCACTGCTTGCTTGCTCCGACCGTCAACATGCATCGGAGCGTTATAAACGGCCGCAACTTTGAATGCTATTCCGAAGATCCAGAGCTCACGGCCGATCTGACCGTTGCCTATGTGCGCGGGCTTCAGGGTGCTGGGGTTGCTGCGACTGTAAAGCATTTCGCTGGAAACGAGTAGGAAATCGAACGTACGACCATCAGTTCGGAAATCGATGAGCGCACGATGCGTGAAATCTATTTGCGACCGTTTGAGGCTGCGGTGAAAGAGGGTGGAACTTGGGGGATCATGTCGTCCTATAACCGCCTGAATGGGACCTACACAGCAGAGAATGAATGGTTGCTGAATACGGTTCTACGTGAAGATTGGGGCTATGACGGGATCGTAATGTCTGACTGGTTCGGTTCGCGTTCAACGGCACCGACAGTGAATGCCGGACTTGATCTGGAAATGCCCGGACCGACACGCGATCGGGGGCAGAAGCTGATTGCAGCGGTTGAAGCAGGTGATGTTAGCCGTGATACAGTTCGTACCCGCGCGCTAAACATGTTGAAACTCATGGAGCGGTGCGGCGCACTGCACGATACACGTCCTTTCGAAGAACGGGCAGAGGATCGCCCCGAGACTCGCACGCTGATCCGCAAGGCTGGCGCTGAAGGTATGGTGATGCTCAAGAATGACGGTGATGTGCTGCCATTGTCAGGTAAGACCGTCGCTGTGATCGGGCCGAATGCCGTTGAAGCACGGATAATGGGTGGTGGGTCAGCCCAGCTTAACCCGCACTATGCAATTACGCCGGAACAGGGTCTAATTTCCCGTCTGGGTGCAGAAAATGTAGTCAGCGCGCAAGGGTGCACAAACCATCGGTTTGAGCCGCTTCTAAAGGGCGATCTGACAGTTGACTATTTCGCGAATACCGATCTGTCAGGAGAGCCGGTATTTCAGGAGAAGTGGGACGAAGCGCATACATTCTGGGCGATCGGTATTGCAGAAGGCAAAGTTGAACCGGGTAATTTCTCTGCGCGCTTAAGTACGGACTATGTGCCGGAAGATGGCGGCCTTCACCGTGTCGGTGTGTGTGCGGCTGGCTACGCTCGGGTCTTTGTTGACGGGAAACTGGTCGCTGACGCTGGCCAAGAGGTTTGGAAACGTGGTCGGACCTTCTTTGAAGAAGGTTGTGACGAGGTTGTGGGTGAGGTCGAACTCACCGCAGGCCAAGCTCACAAGATCGAAGTCGAATTTGTTACGAATACGCCTGCTAACCTCATTCACTGGGCGATCCGCGTAGGTATTGGCCGTCCTCTTGGGGATGCGGATATCGCACGCGCTGCAGAATTGGCTGCCTCGGCTGAAAACGCGGTTGTTGTGGTCGGGCGTAGCGGTGAGTGGGATACTGAAGGTTGGGACATGGAGGACATCACGCTCCCCGGTCGCCAAGACGAACTCGTTCGTGCGGTGTTGGCGGCCAACCCGAACACGGTTGTTGTGGTACAGGCCGGTGGTCCGGTTGAAATGCCGTGGATTAATGAAGCGTCGGCTGTGTTGATGGCATGGTACGGTGGCCAAGAAGCAGGGAATTCTATTACGGATGTACTGTACGGAGCGGTGGAGCCGACCGGACGTTTGCCGCAAACGTTCCCGATGCGGATCGAAGACAGCCCGACCCATTCGCAGGACCCTCTGACCTATCCGGGTCTGGACGGCCGTGTGCGGTATTCCGAAGGTCTGTATATCGGGTACCGTCACTATGATCGAAACGCGATAGTGCCTCTTTTCCCCTTTGGTTATGGGCTGAGTTATACAGACTTTGAGCTCGATACCTTGCGGGTTGATGGGAACGACGTTCGTGTGACCGTGCAAAATATCGGGAAAAAGGACGGAACAACGGTTGTTCAGCTTTATGTGAGCGACAGGTCGGGCACCATTGATCGTCCCGACAAAGAGCTCAAGGCATTTGCCAAAGTGCATCTGGCAGAAGGCGAAACGCGTGAACTGACATTCTCGCTTTCGGATCGGGATTTTGCGCACTGGAACAACGGATGGCACGTTGCTGCCGGTCAGTACGACATTCATCTGGGGTTCTCTGCGGCTGATATCAGGCTAACAGAAAACGTTGAACGGGTGGCAAATCAGGTCAGCTGATCTGTTTTGCCTGTCTATGCAACGGTACTGGATGTTGTGGCAGAATTGAATCGATGGCCCACTAATTTGTGGACAGCCACCCCCCGTGAGACGGCTTTATATTGACCCGAAGGGTTAGGCGTTTATGGTGCCAGTGACTTTGCGGGTCTTTTTCAGGCTCTGTCTGCTAGCTCCCGGGGGGGATATGGGTATTTCACTGCGGCCCGTCGTGGCCATCTGTCTTTGCGCAATTCTGGCAGCATGTAACGCGCCACGAGGTGCGGGTTTCCAGTCTGAAGTGATTGCGGCTGCTAGCGAAACTGGTGAAGAAGCTCAGGCATCCGGATTTCAGGTTGTTGCTGTAACACGCGAAAATCAGGCGTCTCTTGCCGCTTGGCCCGAATTGAACCAACTGAACTATCGTTGGATTCGGCATGTGGACCAGCCTGCGTCCATGATTATTGCAACCGGCGATCAGGTCAGCGTGACGGTCTGGGATACCGACGACAATTCCCTGCTTGCCGGTGCGGGTGGGCGGGTTGCTCAATTGCAGGATCAGACCGTCGGTACAGATGGAACTGTTTTCCTACCGTTTGTGGGTGACCTGAGAATTGCCGGAATGTCCCCTCAATCTGCTCGTCAGAGAATTGAAGACCGCTATGCGGAAACGATCCCGTCGGCGCAGGTTCAGATCCATGTGATCGCTGGCCGGCAGAACACTGTTAACCTTGTTGCGGGCGTGGGGTCTCCTGGTGTTTATCCGCTAGAAGGGCGGAACGTGACGCTTCTTTCTATTCTTGCGCAGAGTGGTGGCGTTCAGCCGAACCTTACAAACCCGCATGTCAAACTGATCCGCGGGAGCGAAGTCTATTCCACATCCGTCGCGCGGCTCTTTGAAAATCCTGATCTTGATCCAGCCTTGGTTGGCGGGGATCGTGTCATCATTGAAAATGAATCGCGTAGCTTCCTGTCTCTGGGTGCAGCAGGCAGCGAAGCGGAACATGTTTTCCCGAGCGACAATGTGAACGCGCTTGAAGCCTTGACGATTATTGGCGGCGTAGATGAGGGACGTGCAAATCCCAAAGGAATCCTGATCCTGCGGGAGTATGAGGCGAATGATCTGAGAGTTGACGGATCCGGACCAGAGAAAGCACAGGTTGTGTTCACTTTGGATCTGACCACGGCTGACGGTCTGTTCGCAGCCCGTAATTTCGAAATCATGCCGGATGATCTGGTCTATGCAACCGAAAGCCCGATTGCTGCGACGCGCAGTGTGATTGGTCTCATCGGATCTGTCTTCGGAATTG
>JBNKUW010000085.1:0-11216 GCA_050298835.1 Marivivens sp. | reverse complement strand
GAACGCGCAGCCGAACTTGTAGACAGATTGTGCCCAGCCCTGCAGTTCTTGGGCGAGTTCAACCATTTCGCTATCGGTGACTCTCGCTCGCTGGCCCTCCCGAGTCCATTTTCTACCGCTAACCGAAGATTCAATGAGAAGCTCTCGGCGCTCAAGGTTTTGCGCGAGCAGATAAATCACACGAACCATCGAATCCAGTTCCTGTCGCAAGACTGAGATCATCTGCCCCGCGAGTCCAGCCTGTGCTAGGAGGGCCATCGCGTGCTGATGTTCAGCTGATCGGCTCCGGACTTGTCTAAGAAAGACGGGAAGATATGACATTAAAGGCGCAATCCCAAATAACTATGGAATACGATCATGCTGTCGCGCCATTGGGTAAGTCAACCAATCGGTCACTAAAACTAAATCGCGTTCTCGCATGACGGGAATAGGACTCGAAGCCGCCATTGCGTACGAGAGCTAGAGCGGCAGCTCCGTCCCGCGTTGCTGACATTTATCAACTATTCATACATTCAACATTGCTTTGCGCCAAAGAGAGAATGTCTCCGTTAACTCCCAATCCATACCCACCGGTAAAATTCAATACGGGGACCAAAAGGGGGGACGGGTTTTCTAAAAGTGAGAAATTATATTTAATTTCAATCACTTAGCAAGGGAAAGTGGCGGAGAGACAGGGATTCGAACCCTGGGTGGGCTTGCACCCACAACGGTTTTCGAGACCGCCCCGTTCGACCACTCCGGCACCTCTCCGCGGGGGGTGAGGGGGCGTTTAATAGGTGATTGCAGAGGGCGCAAGAGCAAATTTGGGAAATCTTTTGCTCATCCTTTCAAGGGGCGGGTTTATCGCCTTGGAAAACAGGGGGGACCACAATAAGAACGTCCCACTAAAGGGAGTTCACATGCGGTTGTTTTCGATCCTCGGCGGTTCTGCAATTATGCTGGCAACAGCAGGCACTGTGTTTGCCGAAACGACTGTACGGTCATCGGAACGGCTTTTGTTCGATGCGTTGCTCCAGCCCGAAGTCATAGAGATCATGGCCGAAGAGGGGCGGGTGATCGGCGAACAGATCGCCATCGACCTGTTTCCAGATCGGGATCCTGCCGCTTGGCAGGCCACGCTCGCCGATATCTATGACGAAGACTGGATGGAAGACCGCGTCTTTGCTGATTTTGTCGATGCGCTGGAAGGGTCAGACGTTGATGCGATGCTGGCGTTCTACGAAAGCGGACTTGGTGCGCAGTCGGTCCGATATGAAACAGACGCGCGGCGGGCGTTCTCGGATAAAGATATCGAGGATGCGGCCTATCGTGCGGCCGATATGGCGACGGGGTCCTATCGGCAGGAACGGCTCACCGATCTGCTAGATGCAAATGACATCATCGAACAGAACGTCGCCTATGGTCTGAGCGACAACTATGCATTCTTTCTGGGGCTGCTGGACGGCGGGGCGCTGGACGGGCAAACCACACAAGACATGATCCTCGAAGATGTCTGGGCACAAGAAGACGAAATCCGGACGGAAACCCTGCGCTGGATGCTGGCGTTTCTGACCGTGGCCTATGACCCGCTGACCGACGAAGACCTTGAAGAGCTGATTGCGTTTGCCCGAACCGATGCAGGGCAGGGAGTAAACCGAGCGCTTTTTGTTGCGTACGATCAGCTATATCAGGACATTAGCCGCATGTTGGGACTACAGGCTGCTCAAATGATGAAGCTGTCCGAACTTTAGGTTGACTTTATACGGTTACACGACGATAAGCCCGCATCTGGGGCGGAATCTGCTCCGGTTAATGATTCAATACAGCCCGAAAAGGGCGCGCAGTTCACGGGCGGCATTGCCAGCAACACTTCGGTGGCCCCAGCGACGCGGTGGAAAAGGAAGATCTATATGTTTGCGGTTCTGAAAACCGGCGGCAAGCAGTACAAAGTTGCTTCGGGCGACGTTCTGCGTGTTGAGAAACTGGCAGCCGATGCTGGCGAAAAAATCCAGTTCAATGAAATTCTCATGGTTGGTTCGACTATTGGCGCACCCTTCGTTGAAGGTGCTGGCGTTCAAGCTGAAGTCATCGACCAGATCAAAGGCGAAAAGACGATCAACTTCGTCAAGCGTCGTCGTAAGCACTCGTCCAAGCGTACTGTTGGCCACCGTCAGCAACTGACGCTCGTCCGCATCACCGACATTCTGGAGTCGGGCGCAGACAAATCCGGCGTCAAAGCTGCAATCGGTGCTGGTTCGGTTGGCTATGTTGCCGCTCCGGCTGCAAAAGCCGCTCCGGCTGCCAAGGCTGCTCCGGCTGCCAAAGCTGAAGCTCCGGCCGCTGCTGGTGCAGACGATCTGACCGCCATCAACGGTGTTGGTCCGGCTGCTGCAAAGAAACTGGTTGAAGCCGGTATCACCACTTTTGCCGCTCTGGCCGCTGTGGACGTTGACACCTTTGAAGCAACCAAAGTGAAACCCGAGTGGGTTGAACAAGCCAAAGAACTGGCTAAGTAAGTTAGGCATAGGAGAGAAACATGGCACACAAAAAAGCAGGCGGTTCCTCCCGTAACGGACGCGACAGCGCTGGCCGTCGTCTTGGCGTTAAGAAATTCGGCGGCGAAGTCGTTATTCCTGGTAACATCATCGTTCGCCAGCGTGGCACGAAGATGTGGGCCGGCGAAGGCGTAGGCATGGGTAAAGATCACACCCTGTTCGCGACCTCCGAAGGCACTGTGAAGTTCTATTCGGGCCTGAAAGGCCGCACATTTGTAACGGTACTCCCGGTGGCGGAGGCCGCTGAGTAAGCCGATACACCCAAATGTTATCAAAGGGGATCGGCACCAGCCGGTCCCCTTCTTGTTTTTTGGTTAATAGTTATTTCCTAAGACAGAGGGACCGGAAGGGGGAGATCCAGTTCAACTGTTTATGAGTATCGAGGAGGAAAATATGATGCTCGATAAAATCGCCGAACAGCCGGTCATCACGACGGACCGGTTCGTCCTGCGTCCACCACGCAAATCCGATGCAGGTCTTATCGGCCTTTATGCCGCGGATGAACGTGTGGCACGCGGTACGCGGTCGATCCCACATCCGCTGCCTCCCGGCACAACCGAAGCCTATCTGGACCGCACCATGGCACCGGAACGGACAGAGGACGTCTGGGTCATCGACGGCAAAGCCTCTGATCTGGCCGAAGTGCTGGGCGTGGTTAGCCTCGAACGGATGGATCGCGGGCAGAGCGAAGTATTTTTCTGGGTCGCTCCGGCGTTCTGGGGGACGGGCATTGCATCCGGTGCAGTTCATGCGCTGATCGAAGCCAACCCGCATAGCGCACAGACGATCTTTGCCGAGGTGTTTCAGGACAATCCGGGCTCTGCCCGTGTGCTGAACAACTGCGGATTTGTCTATCTGGGTGATGCAGAGGCCTATTCTGTCGCCCGCAAGGCAACGGTCCCAACCTGGACCTATACATTGAAAACCGGGCAGTAACCCGTCTGGCGACGGCATGGCCCAATGGCCCTGCCGTCATTTTGTCAGGGCGACCAATTTTAGGAAGCTCTGACGATGATTTCATCTCAACGCCTTACATATTGTGATCTCGGGCCCGAGCATGCTGATGCCATGCACGAGATCGTTAGCTTTTGGGAAGTGACGCGCGAGCTTGGCTCTTGGCCGTGGCCGCCTGAAATTGAGTTTACGCGATCTCGTTGTGATCCCAGTGACAAAGAAGGATTCTTTTGGGCAATCTTTCTAGGAGACGAAATGATCGGCTCTGTTGGCGTGCGTGATTGGGGGCTGGGCTACAATTTGCACCCTGATCATTGGGGCAAAGGGTACATATCCGAAGCCGCGGTTGCGGCGATCAACCATCATTTCACCATTACAAAGGCCGATACCATTCCGGCCACCGCTTGGGCCGATAACCTCATATCCCAGCACGTTCTGAAAAAACTCGGCTTTGTCGAATGCGGGCGCGGGTCCGAAGTGGCCAAGGCACGCGGGGTTGAAACCGGCTTTATCGACTTTACCCTCACCAGAGAGGCATGGAGCGCACGCAATCCCTTGAGAAACAGCGCAGACTCCATTACTCGCAAGACAAACAGCGTATCGGACCCTGAGACATGAAATTCCTAGACCTCGCCAAAGTTTACATCCGCTCTGGCAGCGGCGGGAATGGCTGTGTGTCGTTCCGTCGCGAAAAGTATATCGAGTACGGTGGCCCTGACGGCGGTGACGGCGGACGTGGCGGTGACGTGATCGTCGAAGCGGTCGAGGGTCTGAACACGCTCATCGATTTCCGTTATCAGCAGCACTTCTTTGCGCAAAACGGTCGTCCCGGTGAAGGTCGTGCACGGACCGGCCCCAGCGGTGATGACATTACCCTACGTGTCCCCGTCGGAACCGAGATTATCGACGAAGACGAAGAAACCATCATCGCTGACCTGACCGAGGTCGGGCAGAAGATCGTTCTTGCCAAAGGCGGTAACGGTGGTTTCGGCAACCTGCACTTCAAATCCGCCACGAACCAAGCCCCTCGCGGGGCGAACCCCGGTCTGGCTTGTATCGAACGGACGATCTGGCTCCGCCTGAAACTGATCGCGGATGCGGGCCTTGTCGGTCTGCCGAACGCAGGGAAATCGACCTTCCTTGCTGCAACGTCGAACGCACGGCCCAAGATTGCCGATTATCCGTTCACTACGCTTGTTCCCAACCTCGGGGTTGTGGGCGTGGACGGGACCGAATTTGTCGTGGCCGACATTCCCGGATTGATCGAAGGCGCCTCCGAAGGGCGGGGCCTTGGCGACATGTTCCTAGGTCATGTCGAACGCTGCGCCGTTTTGTTGCATCTGGTTGACGGGTCTTCGGGCGATCCGATCAAGGACTATCAGACAATTGTGGACGAGCTTGAGGCATATGGCGATGAGCTTGCCGATAAACCGCGTGTCACTGTTCTGAACAAGATCGATACGCTCGACGAAGAGGAACGCCAGTTCATCAAAGAAGAACTGGAGCAGGTCACCGATGGTCCGGTTATGCTGATGTCCGGCGTGTCCAACGAAGGTGTGACCGAAGTTCTGCGTGCACTTCGGGCGCAGATTGACACGCGCAACGCCGAGGAGGCCGCCGCAGATGAGGAGGACGAGCCTTGGCGACCCTAACTGACGCTCGTCGGATCGTCGTAAAAATAGGTTCCGCGCTTCTTGTTGATCGTGAAAGCGGCCAGCTAAAGCTCGATTGGTTGCGGTCTTTGGCCGCGGACGTTGCGTGGCTGCGCGGGCAGGGCAAAGACGTGGTTCTTGTGTCCTCCGGCTCTATCGCCCTTGGTCGCGAGGTTCTGGGTTTGCCGCGAAAAAACCTGCCGCTGGAGCAAAGTCAGGCCGCTGCCGCTGTTGGTCAGATCAAGCTCGCCCGTGCATACGAAGAGGTGCTTGCACCCCACGGTTATCACACAGGGCAAGTGCTTGTGACGCTCGAAGACAGTACCGACCGTCGCCGTTATCTGAATACGCGGGCGACGATGGAAACCCTGATCAGCCTAGGCGTGACGCCGATCGTGAATGAAAACGATACAATTGCCACAGATGAAATCCGCTATGGCGATAATGACCGCCTTGCGGCTCAGGTCGCTGTGACCTGTGGGGCGGACCAACTGATCCTGTTGTCGGATGTGGACGGGTTCTATTCAGGCAATCCGAATGTCGATCCCGATGCCAAACGCTATGACCGGATCGAACGGATCACGCCCGAGATCGAAGCGCAGGCAGGCGACGGTGTTTCCGGCCTGTCCAAGGGTGGTATGATCACCAAACTTTTGGCGGCGCGTATGGCGACCGAAGCAGGTTGCACCATGGCGATCACATTAGGTTCACGCCAGAATCCATTGAAACAATTGGAAAATGGGGCGCCGTCCACATGGTTCATCGCGCATGAAGATCCGCATGCTGCGCGCAAACACTGGATCGCGGCGATGCGACCAAAGGGCACGATAACGATCGATAGCGGTGCACAAAACGCATTGAACCGAGGCAAAAGCCTTTTGCCTGCTGGCGTGGTCGCTGTGTCTGGAACTTTCGGTCGTGGTGAACCGGTCGAGATTTTGACCGAAACCGGCGCGCACATCGGATTGGGACTGATCCGGTATACCTCGGAAGAGGCGCAAAAAATTATTGGCCGCCAAAGTGCGGAGATTGAAGCGGTATTGGGCTACAAAGCACGGGCCGCATTAATCCATCGCGACGATATGGTCGTGTAATAACAAAGGGATACGATAATGTCCGAAAGTGAAAACATCGTCGAAATGATGAATGAAATCGGTCGTCGTGCCCGTGCCGCGAGCGCCGAACTGGGCCATGCCAGCGGTGCCACGAAAGAGGCCGCTCTGATGGCCGCAGCGGATGCCGTCTGGGCCCGTCGTGCCGAGATTATCGCGGCCAATGCTCAGGACCTTGAGTTTGGCCGCAACAAAGGTCTGTCAGATGCGATGATGGATCGTCTGCTGCTGGATGAAACCCGCATTCAAGGGATCGTTGACGGCCTTCGGGCGGTGGCAAAGCAGGCCGATCCCGTTGGCGCCGTCATGGCAGAGTGGGACATGTCGTCCGGTTTGCATATCAAACGGGTACGCACACCTCTTGGCGTGATCGGCGTGATCTATGAAAGCCGCCCGAATGTGACGGCGGATGCCGGTGCGCTCTGCCTGAAGGCGGGGAATGCGGTGATCTTGCGCGGTGGCTCGGAAAGCTTCCATTCGTCGCGTGCGATCCATGCCTGTCTGGTGGACGGTTTGACATCCGCCGGATTGCCCGAAGATGCGATCCAGCTTGTTCCGACCCGTGATCGGGCTGCGGTGGGCGAGATGCTCCGCGCGGTTGATTTTATCGACGTGATCGTTCCCCGCGGTGGGAAGGGACTTGTCGGTTTGGTTCAACGCGAGGCGCGCGTCCCCGTGTTCGCGCATCTTGAGGGGATTGTTCACGTCTACATCGACAAAGCTGCCGATCCGGAGAAAGCGCTCAAGATTGTCATGAATGCCAAAACCCGCCGGACCGGCATTTGCGGTGCTGCGGAATGTCTTTTGGTTCATCGCGAGGTCGCAGACACGCTCGGTCAGGATCTGGTCGATGCGCTGAAGCAAGCAGGCGTTCGTGTTCACGCAGGCGAAGGTTTGAACGGCACCGATGTCGCGACCGAAGACGACTGGGGCCGTGAATACCTTGATATGGATATTGCGGCAAAGATCGTTGACGATGTGGACGGCGCGATTGCGCATATCCGCACCTATAGCTCAAGCCACACGGACTGTATTGTCACCGAAGACCCGGCCGCCGTGGCCAAGTTCTTTGAACGGCTCGATAGTGCGATCCTGATGCACAATTCCTCGACCCAGTTTGCCGATGGTGGTGAATTCGGGATGGGGGCAGAGATCGGCATCGCGACCGGTAAAATGCACGCGCGCGGCCCGGTTGGGTCAGAGCAGCTCACCAGTTTCAAATACCTCGTGACCAGTGACGGTTCGGTGCGCGGCTAAAGCCGCAGCGTTATTGTAAAAATTTCCTCGCCCGTCGTGATTTCCGGCGGGCGATCTTTTGTCAGAGCTGCCAGAAGCGCAATATGGACGAGGGCAGGGCGGCCGCTGTCCCCGTCAGGATCGGTCAGAATTGCTGCAGCTTCATCAGATAGGCCGGCGCGATCCCCGTTTCCTTGCACGGTCCAGCTTTGCCCGTCTGTTGTCATGGACACCTTACCACCGAACGGCAGAGCCGTTTCGACGCAAAGGGCAGCCAACAGCACAATTTGAAGCGCTTTGCGCTGCATATCTTCGGCTTGCCAGTCAAACCGCACCCGACCGTTCGCGGAGAGCGCGTTGAACAACGCGCAGATTTCCGTGCCATTGATGATGCGGTCATTCCCTGCGCCAAAGGCCAAACGGAAACACTGAAGGCGGGCCAGCGCGTTTTCCAGACTGTCACGGATGAGCGAAATTTCCATTTCTCCGCCACCGCCGGTAAGGCCAAGGAGTTCCACCCCATTGCCAACAGCCCCCAATGGGTTCACAAGATCATGACAAATGCGGGATGCGACACGTTCTGCAAGGTCCGTCTGACTGGTCATGCTACCTCGGGAAAAAGAATGAGTTTGAATGCTATACTGGAGCCAGGAATGCTGGTGCGCCACCCCCAACAGCCCGAATGGGGCGTTGGACAGGTCCAGTCAAATATCGGAGACCGCATCACGGTTAATTTTCCTGATGCAGGTAAGGTCGTGATTGATGGCAAAAGGGTCATGCTGCAACTGGTCCGCAACGATACAATATGACGGTCAGGGTATCTTGGAAAAGTTAACAGATCGTAACCATCCTTTCCGACATCTTCCGCAACCCTTGCATTGTACAGGGGAATGGGCCTAGAACCCCGTCACTTTGAAGCAACCAAATCCGGTGCGATGATCGCAACTACAGATTGCCTCCGTGTACGCTTGGCCGAGACACAGAACGACGTGCGTGCGGCTCAACGTCTGCGTTACAGTGTCTTTGTGTCCGAGCTTGGCGGTGGTGGCGATCTGGTCGACCATGACGAAGGTCTTGAGACAGACCGCTTTGATCCGTATTTCGACCATCTTTTGTTAATTGATACGGACAGACCAGAAAACGACGGCGTCGTTGGTGTCTATCGCGTCTTGCGGAGCGATCAGGCAGAGGCGGCAGGCGGGTTCTATTCGGAAAGCGAATACGATCTTTCGCCGCTCAAGTCCTCGGGCCGAAAGCTATTGGAGCTTGGCCGGTCCTGTCTTCATCCGGACTATCGACGTGGGCAGGGTATGTTCCTTCTTTGGAATGCGCTGTCTGACTATGTCGCGACGCACAATATCGAAGTCCTCTTTGGTGTGGCGTCCTTCCACGGCACAGATGCGCAAAACCTCGCGCCTGCGCTGTCGTTGCTGAACCACCGTCATCTTGCGCCCGAGGACCTGCGTGTCCGGTCCAGAGACCCCGATCAGTTTCCTCTTTTGCCTCTTGATGAAATCGACAGGTTGGCCGCGATGCGGAATGTCCCGCCATTGATCAAAGCCTACCTGAAACTTGGTGGTTTTGTCGGCGAAGGTGCCTTTGTCGATCACGCGTTCAACACAACGGACATCTGTCTGATCCTTGATACCGAACGCATGAACGAAAGCCAGCGGGCGCTATATTTCAGCGAACGCCGCGCATGACGATGCTTTGGGAACCGGACCATATCCAACCTCCGAGCTTTGAACGGGGACGGTTCGGTTTGGTCAAAGCGGCGGTCAAGGCGTTGGGGATCATCCTCCTGATCGCCTGCGGAGTGGTCGTCCTTGGGCTTTTGCGGGCGATCGAGGTTCCGTTTTACGGCAAACACCGCCCGTATTCACCGCATGTAACCCAATTCGTGTGCCGCAATACCCTCCGCATCATCGGGATCACATATCGCACAGAAGGCCAGCCCATGAACGGTCCTGGTGCTGTGGTTGCCAACCACACAAGCTGGCTCGATATTTTCGTACTGAATGCCCGCAAGCGGATTTACTTTGTCGCCAAATCCGAAGTCGCCGGTTGGCCCGGTATCGGGTTTCTGGCAAAGATCACCGGAACTGCCTTTGTCCGCCGTGACCGCAAAGAAGCGCGGGCGCAGGTCGATATGTTCAGGGAACGCCTGTCACTTGGCCATCGTTTGTTGTTCTTTCCAGAAGGCACCTCAACCGACGGGCGCCGCGTGTTGCCGTTCAAGCCAACGCTGTTCGCATCATTCCTGACACCAGAACTGCACAACATTACGATCCAGCCGGTATCGGTCGTCTATCGTGCCGCCGATGGTGCGGACAAACGGCAATACGGCTGGTGGGGAGATATGGATTTCGGGTCCAACCTGATCGAAATTCTCGCGTCCCGCCAGCAAGGAAGCGTGACAGTCGTCTATCATACGCCGGTTCATGTGGCCGGCTATAGTGATCGCAAACGGCTTGCCGGTGATCTGGAACGGACGGTCCGCAGCTCGCTTATCAATGCTGGAGTTCTGGAAGACGTCTGACGTCAGGTTTTCGAGTATTTGTAGAAAGATGAAATGAGGGGGGCGTCCGTCACGTCATCTTTTCTGAAAATCAACGGTCTCAGACTTCCATCGCGGCGCGAAGGGTTGCCAGAGCGGCGGCGGGATTTTCCTGTGACCAAATTTCGTCACCGATACCGAAGAAATCGGTAAAGGGTGTGATCTGGCGGATCAGGTCTTCGGTCAGGGCGCCTTCGGCGACGACCGGAACTTCGATCATCTGTGACCACCACTGAAACAGATCAAGAGGTGCCTTTTCGCCGGTTCCCAATGGCGTATCGCCAACAGGGCCAAAACTGACGTAGTCCGCACCGAGTTCGCCCGCAGTCATGCCGTCATGACTGGAGGTGCCACAGAACGACCCGACGATCGCGTCTTCGCCCAGATCCTTGCGGACTTTCTTAACCGAACGGGCGGCGTCGGTCAGGTGAACCCCGTCAAGGCCCAGCCGTTCAACGAGCATCATATGCGTGTCGATCACCAGCGCGATATCACGGTCATGGGTCACAGCGCGCAACGCGTCAGCGGCGCGGGCAATCCGGTCTTCGTCACGGGTGGCGAGGCTCAGGCGGACGCAGGCGATCTCTGTCGAATCCAGAACAGAGGCGAGCACATCAGGAAAGGCCGACAGTTCGAATTCGGGCGGGGTGATGAGATAGAGTTGCGGAAGTTCTACTGCGTCGGTCATTGGTATCCCCGTAGGTCGTTTCGCGACGATATAACGGGCAACTTACTTGGGCGGAAGTGTTTTTACAAAGGCCAGTGCCATCTCGGTCAGGGTTCTGCGGCTATCGTCATCCCCGATCACCTCTTCGTCCGCGTGAACAAAGGCCCGCATCGGGCGACCGGTCACGTTCATGGTGCGTGTACCGGGAATAGCGAGCGCTGTGTCCGCAGCGTCTTTGCCGACGCGATACATCAGTCCCTCTTTGTGGACACCACAGACCATATTGCCATTCATCAGAAAACATATTCCGCCAAAGAGAGGCGTCTGAACGAGGTCAGGCACCTCTGACAGGTCATCGGTCATTAATTCCAGAAGTCCGCTATCGATTGCCATGAGGCTCTCCTTGCTTCGGTTTTCACTCCAGCGTATCACGCGCCCGATATAAAGAGGACTCTTCATGCCGAGTGACCAGCCACAACCCGCTTTCGTTCTGATCCGCCCGCA
>JBNKUW010000084.1:0-11289 GCA_050298835.1 Marivivens sp. | reverse complement strand
CAGCGGTCAGAACGACCCAGTCTACAGTCACAGCACCGTCTTCGTCGCGGCGGAAGTTTTTGATGAATTTCAGCATTGGATTACTCCGGTTTAGATCAGGTCAGATTAGTAAGTAGCGGTGCGCTGTGCTTCGAGCATGGTGGACATTTTGGTGCCCATAGCCGTGGTGCCCGAAGAAACGGTCGAAACAACGGCGATGCCGATACCGACGAGAGCAGCGGTCAGAACGACCCAGTCTACAGTCACAGCACCGTCTTCGTCGCGGCGGAAGTTTTTGATGAATTTCAGCATTTCAGTCCCTCCTCAGGGGTAATTGGTCGCTCAGGTTGGTCCTCTTCGGATCATCCTGCACCGGCCTCTCATTGGTGCAGTTCCCGTTTCGGATGAGGAGATATAGCCAGCCGAATGGGGCGGGATTTGGGCACCTTTCGTGCAATTTTGGACCAAGTGGATTTTTTCTCACCTAAAGTTGTAAGTGGTTGATATTTCGTATTAATTAAATTCAAAAAATTATACTAAAGGGTATGACCAGTTTGACTTGACGTGTTCAATAAACAGCGTGAACGCGGATTGTTTATCGATCTGGTGGTAATCTTGGCCTGACTCTGCAATAGTTACAAAAAACAGAGCAGGGCAGACCCGCATGATGCGGCGTTTCGCAGGAATTATTGGAATGGCGGTACTTTTCGCTACTTCGGCTTTGGCTGATGGCGATACCTTGCAATCTGATTTCACCTTTCACCGAATAACGGTCCCCCCGTCAGGGGCCGGTGGCAATCGTATTACTGTACAAATTGCCCCAGTCGCACCGGGCGGACCTACTGCCCCCTCTTCGCCATCTGTGGCCGGGACAACCATCCCGTCGGCCAGTGCGTCCGGAACTCCCGGTGTTGCTGGTGCAAGTCCGCAGGTGAGCTCTCTTGACTGGTTTTGGGATGCTATTCCACCTGAACTAGATGCAACGCAACCTGGTCGTGTGATTTTGGCGCTGGATGCTTTGAATGAGGCCCCAGAAGGAGAAGCCGTTGTGGAGCCGCGGTTGTCAGCTCTTCACGAAATCGCAGCGGCGCACGGGCGGGACATCATGATATCGACAATCGATACTCGGGTGTCACCAGCGTTGGCTCTTGCCATTATTGCGGTTGAAAGCGCCGGAGCCTCAAATGCGCGAAGCAGGGCCGGAGCGTTGGGGCTCATGCAGCTGATGCCAGATACAGCGGCGCGATTTGATGTGGCTGATCCATTTAACGCGTCCCAGAATATTCGTGGTGGTGTGGCCTACCTCGACTGGCTCATGGAAGAATTCGACTACGATCCGATCCTTTATCTTTCTGCGTACAATGCTGGAGAGGGGAATATCTGGGACAATAGCGGTGTGCCTGACTTTGCCGAGACTCGGGCCTATGTGCCCAAAGTCATCGCGGCATGGAAGGTCGCACGTGCCCTATGCGTAACGCCGCCGGAACTAATGACTGACGGATGCGTATTTTCAACGAACGGAGACTAACCTTGGCCAATCAAAAGCCGCTCGTGCTGGATGTGGATGATACCCTGCTGCGCACGGACATCTTGTTCGAAAATTTCTGGGCCGGTCTGGGTACCGATCCGATTGATACGATCCGTGCCGGCGCACGGTTCAGTAGAGACCCCGCAACGCTCAAATCTCTTCTGCACGAAATGGCACCGATCCGCGTGGACCTTTTGCCGGTGAACCAGTCGGTTGTTGAAATGGCTAAGGCAGCGCAGGCGGAAGGGCGCGAGGTGATCCTCGCCAGTGCATCTGACGAGCGGTTGGTGAAACAATTGGCGGACCACTACGGGTTCGACGGTGCAATCGGATCAACCGAAGGCCATAACCTTAAAGGTAGCAACAAAGCTGCTGTTTTGGTCGAACGTTTTGGCGAGGGCGGATTCGACTACGCAGGTGACAGCGGATCGGATGTGGCGATTTGGGACAAATCCGACCTGAAGATCGTAATCGGGAGCGCGAAGGGCGCAGCCGCGAAATATCCGTCCGAAAAAGTGATCAAGATTAACGCGGAAAGGAAAACCTCTGAAGTGATCCGCGCAATGCGCCCGCACCAATGGGTAAAGAACGTTCTATTGTTCCTGCCGATGATTGCCGCGCACCAGTTTGGCCTGACAACCATTGGTCTGATCCTCATGGGGATTGTCGCGTTCTCTTTTGCGGCATCGTGTATATATATAGTCAACGATCTTCTCGACCTCGAAGCGGATCGTCTCCATTCCAAGAAATGCAAACGCCCCTTTGCGGCCGGTACAGTTCCGATCCGCACAGGTATGGCAGCTTGTCTTGGATTGGGTCTAACGGCCATCTTGATCGGTGCGTTCCTTGGCACTGCGTTCCTTGGCGTTGTGATTCTTTATATGGTCCTGTCGCTTGCCTATTCACTAAAGCTCAAGCGTATGCGCTGGATCGATATCTTTACCCTCGCGTCGCTCTATACGATCCGTGTTGTCGCGGGTGCCGCGGCAAGTCACGTTGATGCGTCGGTCTTTATGTTGATCTTCATCTTCCCGATTTTCGTGACACTTGGCTGTGTAAAGCGCCTGACGGAACTTACCTTGGCGGTGAACGATGAACGTCTTCCAGGTCGTGGATATGGCCGTCCTGACCGACCGGATCTTCTGAATGTTGCGTCGCTCGGTATGGTTGGCGCGCTGGTTATCTTTTTCTTGTATTCATACAGCGATCAGGCGCAGGCGCTTTATCCGTCGCAATGGCTGCTCTGGGTCGCGCTAATCCCGATTGCTGCTTGGCTGTGGCGGATGGTTCGACTGGGCTGGTACGGGCAGCAGGACTACGATCCGATTGTCTTTGCACGGAAGGACAAACGGGGCATTGGCTTGTTGTTGATCACGGTGTCTTTGATGTTCTACAGCGCCGGTCTTTGGCAGAAATGGTTCGGGTTCTGAGGGAGGTTCCCTCAGAACGACATTTTCTTGAAGATCGGTTCGGGAACCAAACGGATCACTGTCATGATCGGCCACCAGATTTTCGCGGTGTAAATCACATTCCTGCGTTTCTTGATGCCTTTGATGATGTCGGCTGCCGCGGCATCAGGTGACGTCATTGCTGGCATTTTCATACCCCAGGTCATGGACGTGTCTACCGGGCCCGGTTTCACCGTCATGACGTGAACGCCTTTGCGCCCCATACGGTTCCGCAAACCTGACAGATAAGTCGCAAAGCCCGCTTTGGCGGCACCATAGACATAGTTGCCCAGACGGCCACGATCGCCAGCGACCGAAGACAGGCCGACGATGACACCCTGTTCGCGTTCTTCCATAATCGGGGCGAGCATGGTGAGGAAGCGGGCCGGACCGGTGAAGCTGTCAATCACTGTTCCGTCGATAAGAGACGGATCAGCGTCAATGGCCTCTTGTTCCGGCATGGAACCGGTAAAAACAGCACAGTTGATCGTGCCGTCGAGGCCGTTTGCGACCTCAATCACACGGTTAAAGCTATCGGCGACACGCATGTCGATTGGCAAGACGCGGGCTGTCGGGGCTCCTCGTGCAATCGCATCGGCTGCGGTAGCTTCCATATCGGTGGTGTCACGTCCGCAAAGGATGAACGACGCACCCGCTTCGGCTTGAGCGCGGATAAAGGCACGGGCAATGGCGGATGTCGCGCCAAGGATGATCCATGTTTCGGTCATTGTGCACCTCTCAAGGACAAGCGGCGGGTCATATCAGTTTCAAAACGGCGGTCGGGATCAGCAGCGTTCACGGCCTCTAGCCAATCCTGATAGTCGGGATACATCCCTTTCACGACAGAGCCGGAGGCAAGGCTGTCCTTTGCGAGATAAATCCTACCGTTGGCCTCATCAGTTCGATTAATGAGGTTTGCGATTAGCTCTCCCGCGGCCTCTCTGGCAGGGAAATCAACGGCGAGTGTGAAACCTTCCATCGGAAAAGACATGTAGCCGCCCCGACCGTTGCCCATGCGTTTGAGTACAGCAAGTGGGGAGGCAAGACCCGAGTCTGCAATCGTTCCCAACATATCATGAAGTGTATCCACCTCGGAAAGCGGCACCACGCATTGGAATTGATGGAAGCCGCGTTTCCCGTAGAGCCGGTTCCAGTCGTGGATACGGTCGAGTGGAAAAAAGAAATCTTCGATACTGCGGTCGACCGTTCGGCCGGCTGCTGGCACACGGTGATAATAGGCTGCATTGAACGCCCGCACGATCGGAGAGGAAAGCGCGAAATTCGGTGCATCCAGAGGTACTTTCTTCGTACCCTTGGGCGGTTTGTAGTCACCGGTGCCGATCTCGGCCTCTTCGACAATTCCGCGCCCCATGTCAGCGCCCTTGGCTGTCGCATCAATCCAACCGACGCAATAAGTTGCTTTGGACCCGTTGAGCATGTTGATGTGTTCGTCCCAGTTCCGCGCCCGCCGTTCGGAGACGCGCATGGTACCACCCTTGATAGGTTTCAGACGGATTTTGGCGGAAAGGATCACACCGGTTTGGCCAAGTCCTCCGACGGTGGCTTTCCACAGGGCGTCGTCTTCTGGTGTGATGACGCGTGTGCCGTCAGGCCCAAGTAGGGTGATCTCTGTCACGTGCTGGCCAAAGGACCCATCGTTGTGGTGGTTTTTCCCGTGGACATCCATTCCGATGGCGCCGCCTACCGTCGCAAATCCGGTTCCCGGCATAATGGTGGGGAGCCAGCCCTGTGCGGCAAATACTCGGGCAAGAGTACCCAAGGAACAGCCAGCTTCAACGTGTGCGATACCGTCTTCGACACTTAGAATACGATCCAAACGGGTCATATCCGTGGCTTTGCCACCATCGTTCAACGGTGTATCACCATAACAACGACGGTTGCCAAAGGCAGGCCCTTCGGCGGTGACATTGCGTTGCCGTTCGGGGCGGGCAATTTTTCCTGTCGCGGTCAGGGATCGGCCCCATCCTGCGTATGTGTCTGTTTTCCACTGCATCTTAGATTGCCTGTTTGATCGATTGCCGTTCGGCATATGGGAATACGATTAGGCCAAGCCCGATTGCGAACCACAAAGTGGTCACGCGAATGATCGCTGTTGCTGGCAACGAGGTCTCAAGAGGGACGCCCTGCAAACTGAGGAGTGTGACCATCGCTGCCTCTGCCCCTCCGACACCGCCGGGTGCACCGGTGAGGCCGCCCGCGAGTGTCGAGAATGTAAATATAGTCACCGCCATCCAGAACCCAATGTCCGCTCCCATCCACACGAGCAAAAGATGGAATGCCATCCCTTCGGCCAACCAACCGGTCAAACCTAAGGTCAGCGTGACGAGCATTGTCCGGGGAGTGGTGAAAACAGCAAGAGATTTGGCCGCGCGGCGGATTTTTACCATAAGGCGGGGGACTAGTCCGGTTGCCTTATAGGTCAACGTCGCAAAGCCGGCGAGGAGGCTCGGGCGGGTTGCGACATAGGCCGCCGCAAGGGCGAGGATGACGACGGGTAGGCCGAATTTTACACCACCAGCGCCCAGTGCCAGACCCATGGCGAGGATCAGCGCCATAGCGGCAAGATCACCCGCGCGATCCATCAGGACGAGCGGGGCCGTGCGTTCTACAGCCCAGCCGGTTTCACGTTTGATCCACCGCATGCGGATCAGCTCTCCAACGCGGCCAGGAGTGACGGACATAGCAAACCCGCCAATGAAATGACGGATATCCTGTGACAGACGGGTCGGAAGACCGAGTTTTCGGGCCATCACATGCCAGCGTCCACCCCTGAACAAGTAGTTAACAAGGCTAAGACCCAATAGCGCCAAAAACTGCCATAAATGGAGCTTGCCAAGCTGGGCCATGGTTTCTTCCCAACCGGTTGCAGCAGCAAGACCGGCGAGGCCAACGATGACAAATGCAAAAAGCCCGCCGAGTAGCGCAATATCGCGCCAACGGCGGCTGGCGGTAGGTGCCATTTGCTGGGCGGGAGCCTGTTCCGGCATAAGATGTATACTGCTCACTGTCATTTGCCGCAGTTTTAGCGACAGAATAGGGCAGGAATATGATCCTGTTGTGCAAATGGAAACAAAAACTGCACAAAGGGATAGGGCGCCCCATCGGGACGCCCTGAAGTGTTTAGTCTACAATTTTGGCTTCGGTTGCGGCCCTGATTTCGTCTTCGGTGACGCCATCAGCGCATTCCACGATCTTGAGGCCACCTTCGACCACGTCCAGAACGCCAAGGTTCGTGATGATCCGATCCACAACACCGGTACCGGTGAGCGGTAGAGTGCAGGCCTTGAGGACTTTGGAGTCGCCGTGTTTGTTCGTGTGATCCATAACAACAACGACGCGGCCGACGCCAGCAACAAGGTCCATCGCACCACCCATGCCCTTGACCAGCTTGCCCGGGATCATCCAGTTCGCAAGGTCGCCGTTTTCGGCCACTTCCATCGCGCCAAGAATCGCCATAGCGATCTTTCCGCCGCGGATCATCGCGAACGACGTCGCGCTGTCGAAATAGGCCGTATGCGGCAGTTCGGTGATGGTCTGCTTGCCTGCGTTAATCAGGTCCGCGTCTTCTTCGCCCTCGAACGGGAACGGTCCCATGCCCAGCATTCCGTTTTCGGACTGCAAAGTAACGTTAACACCCTCGGGAATGTAGTTCGCTACGAGCGTCGGAATCCCGATGCCAAGGTTCACATACCAACCGTCTTGAAGTTCTTGCGCAGCACGGGCTGCCATCTGATTGCGATCCCAAGGCATTATGCGTCCTCCTTCTTGCGGGTGGTGCGCTGTTCGATGCGCTTCTCGTGGGCGCCTTCGATCAGGCGGTGCACATAGATGCCGGGCAGGTGGATGCCGTCCGGATCGAGCTCTCCTGCGGGGACGATTTCCTCGACCTCTGCGACGCAAATTTTACCGCAGGTGGCGGCAGGCACGTTAAAGTTACGGGCTGTTTTGCGGAAGATCAGGTTACCCGTGGTATCGGCTTTCCAGGCTTTCACGATGGCCAGATCGGCAAAAATGCCTTCTTCCATGATATAGGTTTCGCCGTTGAAATCTTTGTGTTCTTTGCCCTCGGCAATGACCGTGCCCACACCGGTTTTTGTATAGAAACCGGGGATGCCTGCGCCGCCAGCGCGCATCCGCTCGGCCAGCGTGCCTTGCGGGTTGAATTCCAGCTCCAGTTCACCCGAGAGGTACTGGCGCATGAATTCGGCATTTTCACCCACGTAGGAAGAGATCATTTTCTTCACTTGGCGGGTCTGCAATAGGATACCGATCCCGAAGTCATCAACGCCGGCATTGTTCGACGCAAAAGTCAGGTCCTTGACACCGGACTCTTTAATAGCCTCGAGTAAGAGTTCGGGGATACCGCAAAGACCAAAGCCACCGGCCGCGATGAACATCCCGTCACTCAGAAGGCCTTCCAGTGCCTCTGACGCGCTACTGTAAATTTTCTGCATACATTCTCCTCCGACGTGGAATCGTCTGCCTCGTCTGAGGCAACTAAACACGAACAGTGTTGTCTGTACCATCCGCGTAAATACGTATTAGTATTACTACGTACACAGTTACGTAGAAGGTCCGCCATGCCACAACTGATCGAGGAGGTTTTTGATAAATCTCCGACTGCACAAATGGTTTTGGCGAACCGTGAAATCAAAGTCGTGAATAGGGCGGCTCATGATCTGTTCGGCTACGATCAGGGAGCGCTGGTGGGGCAATCAATCAAAGTTCTATATCCGACGGCTGTGGATTACGCCGAAACGGGTTCGCGGGTCGAAACAGGATTGGCGCGGGAAAATTTCTACGAAGATGAACGGTTTATGCGGCGTGCGGACGGGAGCATGTGCTGGATGCGCGCCCGAGGAGTGACGTTAACACCGCAGAGGCCGTTCGACCTTACTGTCTGGTCCTTCGAACTCGTCGGGGTTGCGGTCAACCGTTCTGCCAACCTGACACAACGCGAACAGGAAATCGCACGTGAGGTGGTCAACGGTAAAACTTGCAAAGAAATCGGGCAGAAGCTTGGAATTTCACACCGCACGGTAGAGGTGCATCGTGCGCGGTTGATGCAAAAGCTCGATGCGCGCAACACGGCTGAACTCGTGACGAAATGCGTCGTGCTTGGATAGCGCGTTCAAACGCTACCCAAGACAGCTAGGCTTTTCCCGTCAGCTTTTCTTTTTGGCTGCAGGTTTTTTCTTGGCAGGTGCTTTACGTTTAGTACCTTTTTTAGAGGCTTTTTCGTTCACCAGCTCGATCGCTTGTTCAACGGTGATCTCTAGAGGCTCGATCTCTTTAGGGATCGTCGCGTTGACTTTTTCCCATTTGACGTAGGGACCATAACGCCCTTCCATCACGGCCATTGCGCCGCCATCAGGGTGATCGCCGAGTTCCTTAAGTGGTTTCGCCGCCTGACGTCCACCGCGACCGGCAGCTTTCAGAGCGAGCACTTCGACTGCGCGGTTCATGCCGATCTCAAAGACTTCGTTTACCTCTTTGATGTTCGCATAGGTCGTGCCGTGCTTTACAAAGGGACCGAAACGACCAATGCCAGCTTCGACCATGACGCCATCATCGGGGTGCGGCCCGATTTCACGCGGCAGGTTGAGCAACATCAGCGCTTTATCAAGGTCCATTTCACCAGCATCCCACCCTCTGGGCAAGGATGCGCGAGGTGGCTTCGGAGTTTCTTCAGTGGCATCGCCGCGTTGAACATATGGACCGTAGCGGCCATCGCGCAGCGTGATCTTATCTCCCTGATCATCACCAAGGTATTTGCCATCCGGGCCAATACCCGAATCTTCGGTACCCGGAGGGCCGAACGGGCGGGTGTAGCGGCATTCAGGGTAGTTTGAACAACCGATAAATGCCCCACCGGACCGTGCGGTCCGCATCGAAAGACGTCCGGCACCGCAGTTCGGGCACAGACGTGGGTCAGTGCCTTCTTCGTTCGCGGGGAACAGGTGAGGTTCGAGAACCTCGTTGATTTTTTCCAGAACGTCGGTGATCCGCAATTCAGAGGTTTCTGCAACAGCCGCCGAAAAATCCTTCCAGAACCGGCTCAGTACGTCGTGATAATCGACCTCACCGGCAGAGACTTCATCGAGTTCGTTTTCGAGGCCCGCAGTGAAATCGTATTCAACGTACTGTTTGAAATAGTTGGACAGGAACACTGTCACCAGTCGACCTTTGTCCTGCGGGAGAAGGCGGTTCTTGTCCTTGCGGACGTAGTCGCGTTCCTGAATCGTGGTCACGATCGACGCGTAGGTCGACGGACGCCCGATGCCGAGTTCTTCCATCCGTTTAACCAGCGTCGCCTCGGTGTATCGGGGCGGGGGTTGGGTGAAATGCTGTTCCGGCATGACATCCTTTTTGTCCGCCTTGTCACCTTGGGCAAGCAGCGGCAGACGCTTGTCGTCATCATCGACCACACTGTCGTCACGACCTTCTTCGTAAACCGCGATGAAGCCTTCAAAAATGACAACCTGACCGGTCGCCCGCAGGATGACCTGTTCGTCCGCGCTGGCGATATCGACAGTGGTACGTTCCATCTGGGCTGCGGCCATTTGGCTCGCGATGGTGCGTTTGTAGATCAGGTCGTAGAGCTTTTTCTGGTCGGCTTCGGTCACACGGATCTGGTCGGGGGATTTGAACATATCCGTCGGGCGGATACATTCGTGCGCTTCCTGCGCGTTTTTCGCTTTATTTTTGTACATCCGCGGCGAAGACGGGAGATATTTATCGCCGAATTTTTCTTTGATCGCGTCGCGGGCAGACATCACAGCTTCGGGTGCCATGTCGATGCCGTCGGTACGCATGTATGTGATCAGGCCAGCCTCATATAGGCGCTGTGCCGCATTCATAGTCTGCCGTGCACCCATGCCGAACTTACGGCTGGCTTCCTGCTGCAAAGTTGAGGTCATGAACGGCGGAGAGGGATTCCGGTTGGCCGGCTTGGCTTCGACCGATTGTACGGTAAGGTCGCGGCTCTTGATCGCAGCGGCGGCGATTTCGGCCTGTTCTGCGGTCGGAATGTCGAATTTGTCGAGCTTTTTTCCCGCAAAACTAGTGAGACGGGCTTCGAACGTCTGTCCACGTGGGTTGGCAAGCAGAGCCTTAACTGTCCAGTATTCCTGTGCACGGAAGGCTTCAATCTCCATTTCACGATCAACAATCAGACGCAAACAAACAGACTGCACACGACCGGCAGAACGTGCGCCAGGAAGTTTCCGCCAGAGCACCGGAGAAAGGTTGAACCCCACAAGGTAATCCAGCGCGCGACGGGCGAGGTAAGCCTCCACCAGATGTGTATCCACCTGGCGGGGCTGCTGCATCGCCTCGGTCACAGCGGCCTTGGTGATCGCGTTGAAGGTAACGCGGTTCACGGTCGTCGATTTCTTGATCGCACGGCGTTTGGTGAGTGCTTCTTGCAAGTGCCAGCTGATCGCTTCTCCTTCGCGATCAGGGTCGGTTGCGAGAATCAGTTCGTCGTCGTCTTTCAGTGCGTCGGCGATGGCTTTGACATGCTTGCGGCTGTCGTTCGCGATCTCCCAAAGCATGTCAAAATTGTTCTCTGGATCAACTGAACCGTTCTTTGCAGGCAGATCCCGGACGTGCCCGTAGGACGCCAAAACGGTGTAGTTGTCCCCTAAATACTTGTTGATTGTCTTAGCTTTAGCCGGTGACTCGACAACAACAACTGGCATGGGGACTCCTTACGTTCGGCCTGACCTCTGGCGGCGCAACATGTGAGAACTCCGGTCGAAATGTCAATGCATCCAGTAATATCAACGCTGATTGATCAAGGTCATGGTGCTTCGAATCATGTGATGTGAGTGTTTTCGCATCATGTCACCAAGGGGGTCAGGATGCGGAAACTGATGGCAATTGTTGTGGGGTTGATCTTGCTCGCGGGCGTTGCTGCCGCGCAGAGCATCTACACACCTCAACGGGGAACCGAACTGCGCAGCACATTGATGGACACCATGCGGCCCTACGCCGAAGAGGTGTTTGGTGCTCCTGTTGAATTTGTGGTCAACGACCTGAAAGTTAAGGGTGATCATGCCTACGCTTCGGTTACGGCGCAAAGGCCCGGTGGTATTCCGATCGATCTGCATAAGATCCCTGCGCAAGATATGGTGGTCTTTGGGATCAACGACTACACCGGTATGAATTTCTTTCTCAGAGTGGTGAACGGACGGTGGACCGTCTATGCGCAAGCCGCTTTTGCAACGGATGTCTGGTGGGAAGGTCGGGCGGATATCTGTCCCGAATGGGGACCGCTACTTGAGTGGGGCTGCAAGGGTTAGACAACAC
>JBNKUW010000083.1:0-11396 GCA_050298835.1 Marivivens sp. | reverse complement strand
CCAAAGTGTTCATCGACGAACTGTTCTGCCCGAATACCGCGCAGTGCTTTGTCGTCTCCCATCAATGACCGAACATCACGACCGCAGGCAGCAACGATTTTGCGGGCAACGCCATAGGCTTCGGGGTGAACAGAGGAAGCGTCCAAAGGCTCTTCGCCGTCCCGAATACGTAGGAATCCTGCACATTGTTCAAATGCTTTGGGGCCAAGCCGCGCGACTTCCAGCAATTGCTTGCGCGATCGGAAAGCGCCATTCGCATCGCGGTGCGACACGATGGTTTCGGCAAGAACAGGGCCTAAACCGGAAACATGGGCAAGCAAGGGAGCAGACGCAGTATTCAGATCCACGCCAACCGCGTTCACAGCATCTTCGACCACGGCTTCGAGCGATCGCGCAAGTTTGTGCTGGTCGACATCATGCTGGTATTGTCCAACACCGATGGATTTCGGTTCGATCTTAACCAATTCGGCAAGCGGGTCTTGCAAACGACGGGCAATAGACACTGCACCGCGCAATGACACGTCAAGATCGGGGAACTCCCGCGCTGCCAGTTCCGATGCGGAATAGACAGATGCGCCAGCTTCGCTCACGACAACTTTGGTTGGTGCTTTGATGCCTTTGGGCAGTCGCTTCAGTACGTCAGCAACCAGACGCTCTGTTTCGCGGCTGGCCGTTCCGTTGCCAATGGCGATCAGGTCGACGTCGTGTTTCGCAATCAGGGCGAGGATCGTGGCTTCGGCGCCTTGGACGTCCATTTTGGGCTGGAACGGGTAAATCGTCGATGTATCGACGACTTTGCCTGTTGCATCGACGACGGCGACTTTGACGCCGGTCCGGATGCCCGGATCAAGACCGATGGTAGACTTTGCCCCAGCCGGTGCAGCGAGCAGCAGGTCCTTGAGGTTCCGCGCGAATACGTTGATCGCCTCTTCGTGTGCTTTCCCGCGCATGTCGCCCAGCAGATCGAGCATAAGGGACATCGACAGCTTTACGCGCCATGTCCAACCCGCAACTCCGGCGAGCCAAGTATCACCGGGCGTTCCGTGGCGCACATCAAGTTGGGTCGCAATCATCGATTGGGCGCGGTCGACACCTGACTCATCAGGAGCGATGTCGATGGTCAGGAAGCCTTCGTTCGCACCGCGGAGCATGGCCAGCGCGCGGTGGGACGGGATCGTTGACCATTTTTCCGAATGATCGAAGTAGTCCGAGAATTTTGCGCCATCTTTCTCTTTGCCTTCAATCACGCGGGCTTTGATGGTCGCTTCGCGCTTCATGAACTCGCGCAGTTCACCAAGTAGGGCGGCGTTCTCTGACAGTTGCTCCACAAGGATATCGCGCGCACCGGCGAGCGCGTCTTTTGTCGTTGCCACGGCTTCGGACAAAAATGCCTCTGCGTGCGTTTCTGGAGCAGTCGCGCGGTCGGACAGGATCAGGTCAACAAGCGGTTCGAGTCCGTTTTCACGGGCGATCATCGCCTTGGTTCGGCGTTTGGGTTTGTAGGGGAGGTAGATGTCCTCAAGCTCTGCCTTGGTGGACGCCTTGTGGATCGACAAAGCAAGGTCATCGGTCATCTTGCCTTGGGAGGTGATTTCCTTGGCAATCGCTTCCCGCCGTTGTTCCATTTCCCGCAGATAGGTCAGCCGTTCGGATAACGTCCGTAGCTGCGTATCATCGAGCCCGCCAGTGACCTCTTTCCGGTAACGGGCAACAAAGGGAACGGTCGCCCCTTCGTCCAACAAAGAAACGGCAGCAGCCACCTGTTTTGCGGTGGCGTTGATGTCTGTCGCGATGGTCGCGGCAATGCGGGATGCAGTGTCCAAAGGATCCTCCAAATCGGTCGGAGGACCTGTTTAGCCTTCCCGATGGTAGGCGACAAGACGCTCCACTTCGTCTTTGGAACCGAGGATCAGCGGAGCCCGTTGGTGCGGGTCATCTGGAACCAGATCAAGGATCGGTGTGATACCATCAACGGCAGATGCGCCGGCTTGTTCCATGATCATGGCCATCGGGCTTGCTTCGTACATAAGGCGCAAACGACCGCCTTTATCGCGGAGTTTTGAATCGACCGGATAAAGAAACACACCGCCGCGCGTCAGGATACGGTGCACCTCGGCGACGAGCGACGCAATCCAGCGCATGTTAAAATCGCGCCCGCGCGGACCGTCAACGCCTGCCATACATTCTTCGACGTAGCGGCGAACGGGCGTATCCCACCAGCGGCCACGGGACATGTTGATCGCGATCTCTGAACCTTTCGCAGAGACGGTCATATTCGGGTGTGTCAGACGGAAATCATTGGCGCCGTGACGGGCAGAGAAACCCTGAACGCCGTTTCCGGTGGTCAGAACCAGCATCGTTGACGGACCGTAGATCGCATAGCCCGCAGCAACTTGATCGCGACCCTTGCGAAGAACGGTGCGATCCCCGTCTGTTGAAACACGAACGACAGAAAATATCGTTCCGACGGTCATGTTCACATCAAGGTTCGATGATCCGTCCAGCGGGTCGAAATAGAGAATGTAATCGCCAGCCTTGGGGTCCTTTAGCCAGAGAACCTCATCCATTTCTTCAGAGACCAGCGCGGCAACGTGCTCCCCACCACAGGTTTCCAGAAAAATGTCGTTCGCAATAATGTCGAGCGGCTTCTGCGCTTCACCTTGGACATTGGTTTCGTCTGTTTGGCCAAGGTTCCCTTCAAAGGCCATATCGCGGACATGGTTCGCGATTCGGGCACAAGAAGACGCAACATCTTCGAGAAGGAAAATCAGATCGGAGTCGAGGTCTGATTCAGTAAGAATTCGGCGAAGTGTCTGCATTTTCGGGTCCCCAATGATTTTCTTTGGAGTATCGGGCCGTGGGTGCTCGTGCAAGTTTGTCCAGTTGTAAGGCTCTGATTCATTTCCTTTTGTCTCTTTTGAGGTGCTCTTCTCATGAACGGTCAGGTTGTTGAGGCACATTTGCCTCTCTCGTTCAAGTGATTGAAATGGAAGAGTTTCCAGACTTGTAGTGAAAGTGCTCAATCGGTGAGATGGGGGTGCGCTGGTTTCTAGTAGCAATGTTATTCGTAGCGTGAGTGGTGGCGGCGTCCTTTCGGGGGCGCCGTCTTTCTGTATTCGGGGTGGTGTGCGGTCTGGTTCGGCTCAAAAAGCTGGGGTAAGCACTTTGCATGACCGTTTCTGCCGCCCTTTCGATTATGACGCCTGCGCACAGGGCCCGCTTGTTCGTGAACGGGCAGAAGGTTCCACATCCATTTGTGGGTCCGGCAGAAGGTGGCGCAATTCTAACCGTTGTTTCGCAACCGGTTGAGCAGGCCGTAACACAGGTGTTCGAAGCAATTTACGCTGGCCGTACATTCTGTGTGACCCGCGGCGAAGTGATCGATGCTGACGACGATGCTGGGTTCTTGCATACCCTGACTTCTGGTTCGACAGGTTCACCGAAACGCATTCGCAGAACTCTGGACAGTTGGTGCCGGAGTTTCGCAGCGAATAGGGACCTGTTCGAAATCACTGCTGATGACCGCTCCGCAGTATTGGGGTCTTTGGATCACTCACTTGCGCTCTATGCGATGTGTGAAGGCCTGTGGCAGGGATTGTCCGTCGATGTTCTGTCCGGCTTACGGCCGGATCGGCAAGCCGAGGCGATGCAGCGCGATGGAACCACGATTTTGTACGCAACCCCGACGCAACTTCGGACGGTATTACAGATTCCTCTGCCGTCACTCAGGGTGATTGCGGTTGGCGGCGGGTTTCTGGATGAAGGCACGCGGTCGCTTGTTGCGCTGAGGGCGCCCAATGCACGTTTGATCGAGTTTTACGGAGCTGCCGAGACCAGCTTTGTCACGATGAGCGATGCTGATACACCACCCGGATCGGTCGGCCGCGCCTATCCTGGTGTTCAGTTACAAATCCGAAACTCAGATCATAGTGGTGAGGGTGAGGTTTGGGTTTCTTCGCCGTTCCTTTTTGACGGCTACGCTGAAGGGTATAGCAACAGCACTAAACGGGATGGCAACTGGATTACCGTTGGCGAAATGGGCTCTATCAAAGATGGATACTTGTTTCTGACCGGACGGATCGATCGAATGTTCACCGTCTCGGACCGGAACTATCACCCTGAAGCAGCCGAAAATGCGCTGAGCCGGATTGCTGGCGTGGACCACATTGCGGTTTTACCCAAAGGCGATGTGAAGCGCGGGGCGGTTCCAGTGGTGTTCTTTTCAGGCTCTGTTTCGCCGGAAACCCTTCAAACCGAAGCCAGAGGTTTGCTCGGCCCTCTCGCGCCAAGACGTGCTTACAGGCTTTCCGACTTTCCGTTGTTGCCATCAGCTAAACCGGACCTACAAGCGCTGGCGTCGATGTTGGAGCGGTTGGAATGACTGCTCATATTATTGCAGCGCGGCGGACAATTGTGGCCCCGAAAGGCGGCGCACTTTCGACCTTGTCCTTGCATGAAATGGCCGCTCCGGTTTTGCGCGCTGTTCTACAGGACGCACAGATTTCGCCGGATATGGTGGATGAGGTGATCGTCTCAAACGCGATTGGCGGCGGGGGCAATCCGGCGCGGTTGGTCGCGTTGGCCGCCGGTTTGCCAGAACGCATCGCGGGTCTTTCGATTGATCGCCAGTGTTCAGGCGGGCTCGACGCGGTGGGGTTGGCGATGTCGCTGGTCCAGTCGGGACAATCACGCGTTGTTATTGCGGGCGGAGTTGAATCCCATTCAAGGCGCCCGATCCGAATGGCTGTCCCTGTACAGGGAGAACCGGTTGCCTATGATCGTCCTCCTTTTTCCCCGTGGCCGGATCGTGACCCTGATCTTGCCGAAGCGGCGGATCAGCTTGGTATTGCGCGCGAAAGACAGGACGCGTGGGCCATTGATAGCCACGAGAAAGCACTTTCTGTGAGGCCCACGCTCCGGTTTGAGATCGTACCGATTGGAGAGGTTCTGGACGACCCGTTCACCCGTCGCCTGTCCCCCCGACTTGTGGCCAGAGCGCCGCAAGTCACAGGTGATTTGACGGCTGTAAACACGGCAGTCTCTGCGGATGCGGCAGCTTTCGTCGTGGTCGTGGCCGAGGATCTGGTGACGCGGGCTTCCCTTTGGATCGAAGGCTATCGATCTGTCGGTGGTGCTCCTGAGCAGCCCGCGTTGGCCCCAATCGCCGCTCTTCAAGCGGTTGGAGTGGACGGCATTGCGCAGGCGGAAATTATGGAAGCCTACGCAGCTCAGACGATTGCGAATGTAGAAGGTGCGGGGATCGATCCGGCTGTTGTAAACGTCAAAGGCGGGGCACTGGCACGAGGGCATCCCATCGGGGCGTCTGGTGCTATCCTCGCTGTGCGATTGTTTCATGACCTTGCGGGCACCGGAAAATCCGGCGTTGCGGCAATTGCCGCAGCAGGTGGGATTGGATCAGCACTACGGGTTCAGGGTTAGTCTTTGAAGCCAGCAAACGTTGCAAAGACGTCAAGCGGTTCACGTTCTGTGCGGAAGTCATTCACCGGATGCTTTGCCGGATAGCCAAGTGCGATTCCGGCGACCACCAATTCATCCTCGGGCAGGTTAAGGTGGTCGTGGACAAGATCGCCGTAGTTTGCCAGCGCGCCGACGCCGCAAGCGCCAAGTCCTGCGGCATGGATAGCCAGCAAGAGAGTCTGAATCGACATCCCCATATCCATCCAGGAACCGTTGCCAAGGTTACGGTCTATTGTGACCACAATCGCGACAGGTGCGTCAAAGAAACGGTAGTTCTTTTCAAACTGTGATCTGCGGCCTTCGACATCGCGTTTTTCGATCCCGAGAGCGTTATAGAGCGCATAACCCGCAGCCCGTTGCCGCATTTTCAGGTCTGCGGGCATGGGCTTTGGGAAATAGGAGTATTCGGATACCTGAGGACGGTTCTTGTGAATGCCGTCTATCAAAGCGTCTGACAAATCTGCCAGTGCATCGCCCGATAAGGCGTGGAACCGGCCCGGCTGCAAATTCGCACCGGAAGGGGCACATCGGGCCAGTCTGAGAAGCTCTTCGACCTGCGCACGGGGCACAGGCCGGTTTTCAAACGCGCGAATGGACCGACGGTCCGTTATTGTTCGCGCAGTGCCGTTCATCCGCGTGACAAAAGACTTTGCGGACGGGCCTTGGCAAGTGCGCCAACGACGATTGCGGTCAGGACAACTTTGACCAAGTCACCGGGGATATAGGTTGCCATGATGGAAATCGACGCGCCGATCGACTTGTCCGTCATGAGGTAAAAACCGCCGATACCCAGAACATAAAGAGCAATCACACCACCGATCAGTGCGGCAGCGCCGGAAGCAATCACTGGATCAAGACGCAGTTTTTCCATCACCAGTCCGGTCACATAGGCAGCAACCGGGAAGCCGATGATAAATCCGACGGTCGGAGAGGCGAATACACCGAGCCCGCCACGACCACCGGCCAAGAGCGGCAGTCCAAGAGCGACAAGAACAATAAACAGAAGCATGGATAGGCCACCGCGCCAGCTGCCCAGAACAGCACCGGCGAGCATAACACCAAGGCTTTGTGCAGTTACCGGCACGCCCCAAGGCATCGGAATGGCAGGGATCAGACCCAACACTGCAATCAGCGCAGCGAAGAGTGCAATCATGACGAGATCGTTTTCTTTGGTTTGCATTGTGTTCCCCTATTAGTTGGGCGCGGTCATATCAGGGTTGATAGGCTCCATCTAGTCCCCCTCTCGCGCGAAGTGCTGTTGCAACATGTTCTGCGTCATCAAGAACGCTGATGAGAAGTGGTAAAACAATCCGAAAAGTCGGCCGTTTCATTGATCGGGCGCGGAATGCGTCAGACATCCGGTTCGCGCGGTCCAAAAGCACGGGAACAAAACGGATTACCATCGCAATTGCCAGTGAAAGAGCCACGGGAGATAACCCCAGTCGCGCCAATGGGCGCGTTAGCCGGAACACAACGTCAATCATGTCGTCCAGACGGGTCGTCAGCGTAACAAGGTTGGCGAGCGCGACCGCAGTTGCGAGGCGTAGAACGATTGCGACCCCGACAACAGGCGCTCCGATGATGATTTGCCAAAGAAGGATAAAAATCAGAAATGTCCGGAGCGGTTTGAGCATCCGCAGACCTAGGACCGCGAATTTCTTACCGAAGGCAGTATACAGAAGCACCGTAAGAGCGGTTGCGGTTCCTAGGAAAACTACCGAATCCAGCAGGAACAGGGTCACAATTGCCGCAGACATTAGCACCAGCTTTAACCATGCAGCCCAGCGATGAAGTGGTGTGCGAATATCAGAGGTCAGCGCCAGCATCGATGCTTTCCATCTCTTTAAGGTATGCTGGCAGAACATCATCAGGCGGACCGTCAGCGCGAATTTGTCCGCCATCGATCCAGAGAACCCGATCATAGTTCGCAATAACCGAAGGATCGTGCGTGATGTGGATCACGCTCTGGTCCAGGCCATCCATATACCGACGCAAGGCGCGGGTTGTCGGGATGTCCAATCCGCTGAATGGTTCGTCCAGAACAATCAGGCGTGGCGTCATCGCAAGAACGGCCATGAGGCAAATCAGATGCCGTTGACCCTGACTAAATGCCGAGACAGGTCGATCCGCCCATTCGGTACGTCCAAAACGGGCGAGTAATTCATACGCTTTGTCTTTGGCTTGTGCTTTTGTTTGACCGAGTTGACGGAGGCCAAAGGTGATCTCTTCGATGACAGTCGGAAAAATGATCTGGTGATCCGGATTCTGAAACAGAATCCCGACAGTAGATATCGCGTTTTTGCGGTCATTCAGAACATCTATACCGGCGACCGTAACTTGACCGGTGTCCGGGGCCACGAGTCCACATATCGCGCGGGCCAGCGTTGACTTACCCGATCCGTTCCGTCCGACGATCCCGATGCGGCGGTCCGACAAGGAAAGATCGATCGCATCCAGCGCGACCCGTTCGCCATAGCGGCACGTGAGTTCCTTTATTTGAATGTCTACCGGATCTATCATGCGGGCAGAAAAGGCAGGAACAGCACGAGACGTCAACTCGGATATCATGAAATACAGAAGTCAGGCGCGGATAGGACCAATGTCGAAGAGTGGATTTTTGATTACTTGTGATAGATCGGTCGCGAAATGAACCAGAACACCCACATAGAACGCGTAATGAAATCCCTGTCTTCGGGGTCTGCTGCTGCACGGTCGCGTCTTGCGGCAAGCTGGTTCCGGTCTGCACAGAATTACGGGCTTGATCCTGCGAATGATCGATTGAAGGATTCCCTGGATGGTTCCGCGTTAGGCTTGCGCCGCGAAGAAATGGACGAGGTTCTGCGGATTGCAGCACCCAAGCTCGACAATTTGTTCGGGCTTATCGGTCACTCCGGATGTGGCGTTCTGCTGACGGACGCTGAGGGGATCGTTTTGGAACAGCGGTGTTCGGATGCTGACACCGAAGTTTTCAAACAGTGGGGTCTTTGGGCTGGTCGCGATTGGAGCGAAGCTGCCGAAGGTACCAACGGCATTGGCACTTGCCTGACCGAACAGCGACAGATCACCATTCATCGTGACGAACACTTCATGGCGCGTAATATCGCGATGAGCTGCATGGATGCGCCGATTTTCGGACCCGATGGTACGTTGATTGCCGCGTTGGATGTGTCTTCGGCGCGTGCAGACCAGACTGAGGGCTATAATCGGCTCATCGGTGCGATGGTTGTTCAAACTGCGCAAGCGATCGAGTCGGAAGTGTTCCGTGCAAGCTTTGCAGGCAAAAGGATCATTGTTGCAGAGAGTGACAGCTCTGGTGCCGCACTCCTTGCTGTGAACGGTGATGACATTGTTGTCGGCGCGACCCGCGCAGCACGCAAGGTCTTTGGACTACGGGCTACTGGGCAGCTTTCGCTTCGGCCTGCGGTGGATCTGCTAGGCCGTGATGGTCAGGAAACCGGTTTTGATCGTGGTGAAAAGGCTGCGGTCATGCGTGCCCTGACCCGCGCTGACGGGAATGTGTCCGCTGCTGCTCGGGCGCTGGGCATCGGGCGCGCGACGATGTATCGCCGGATGAAGCGCTTAGGAATCAGCGAATCGCCGCTTTCTTAAGCAAAAACATTCTCTTTTCTCGAATCTTCCGCATTAATTTGATAGAGTCCTGCCAACTGGTCGAGGCAGCGGCCTGTTGCGAGTCAAAATCAGGCACCAACTCAAGAATATATTTTGTACAGCGCCTGTTTTGATTGATCGAATGATTGTCGGCGAGGACCGAGATGTTCACAGTTGAGCCAAAGCCCGGATATTTTCACGCAAAATTTAGCGGTGAAATTAACGAAGAAGTCATGCAGCTCTGGCTCAAAGAGAGCCAAGAGGCACTCTCGCACATTGAACCCGGCTACAATATGCTGATGGACTTTAGTGACGTTTGCCACATGACAACCGAGGCCACCGACCTCATGGTGGAAGGGGCCGAGCTCGCGAAGCAATCAGGTATAGGGCGCGTGGTATTTGTTGTCCGGACGGCGCTTCTACGGTTGCAGGTCGAAAACCTCGTAAAGCGGGCAGGTATTCACGCGCAAGAACGCTTCATCTCGGTCGAGACGACCCCGCATTGGCAAGAGGCCGCCATTGCGTGGCTCGTCGATGAAATCGAACCATCTGCATTCATCTACAAACCAAAGGCAAGTTGACCTGTCTCAGGACTGAGACAGGTGTGACAGTCGAGTGGTGTTGCCCCCCTAAACAGGGGCACCTGATTCTGTGCATGTCTTCTGCATACAGCGGCATACGCCGTTTCTAGGAGGAGAAACCAATGAATCAGATGACTCAAGTTGTGGACTACTACGTAAACCCGTTCAAAGATCGCTATGATAACTTTATCGGCGGCAAATTCGTTGCACCGGTTAGCGGTGAGTATTTCGACAACATCACCCCGATTTCCGGCGAAGTCGTATGTCAGATCGCCCGCTCCGGTGCTGCTGATGTAGAGCTGGCTCTGGACGCGGCACACGCTGCCAAAGACGCATGGGGCAAGACCTCTTCGACCGAACGTTCGAACATCTTGCTGAAAATCGCTGATCGTCTCGAAGAAAACCTGCACCAGTTGGCAAGTGCCGAGACCTGGGACAACGGTAAACCGATCCGCGAAACCGTAAACGCCGACATTCCGCTGTCCGTTGACCACTTCCGTTACTTTGCCGGCGTTCTGCGCGCTCAAGAAGGCAACATGTCGGAAATCGACGCGGATACCGTTGCGTATCACTTCCACGAGCCGCTGGGCGTTGTTGGCCAGATCATTCCGTGGAACTTCTCGATCCTGATGGCTGCATGGAAACTGGCTCCGGCTCTGGCTGCTGGTAACTGCATCGTGCTGAAACCGGCAGAGCAGACCCCGGCCGCTATCATGGTTCTGGTCGAACTGATCGCAGACCTGCTGCCTGATGGTGTTCTGAACATCGTGAACGGTATGGGCGCCGAAGTCGGTGCGCCGCTGGCACGTAGCCCTCGCATCGCTAAGATCGCTTTTACCGGTTCGACCGAAACCGGTCGCAAGATCATGCAGGCCGCTACCGAAAACCTGATCCCCGTTACGCTGGAACTTGGTGGCAAGTCTCCGAACATCTTCTTCTCGGACGTTATGGCCGAAGACGATGCATTCCTCGACAAAGCCGTAGAAGGCTTCGTCCTGTTTGCCTTTAACCAAGGTGAAGTTTGCACCTGCCCGTCGCGTGCGCTGGTTCAAGAAGACATCTATGACAAGTTCATCGAGAAGTGCATCGAGCGCGTAAAGGCCATCAAACAAGGCGACCCGCGTGACATGAACACCATGGTCGGTGCGCAGGCTTCGCAAGAGCAGCAGGACAAAATCATGTCCTACCTGCAAATCGGCCGTGATGAAGGTGCTGAAGTTCTGGTTGGTGGCGATGCCGCACGCTTTAACGGTGATCTGGCAAACGGCTTCTACATCCAGCCGACGATCCTCAAGGGCAACAACAAAATGCGCGTGTTCCAAGAGGAAATCTTTGGACCGGTTGTGTCGGTTACGACCTTCAAGGACGAAGAAGAAGCCCTGCATATCGCCAACGACACCATGTACGGACTTGGTGCCGGTGTATGGTCGCGTGACGCGAACACCTGCTACCGCTTCGGCCGTTCGATCGAAGCTGGCCGCGTGTGGGTGAACAACTACCACGCCTATCCGGCACACGCTGCTTTCGGTGGCTACAAACAGTCGGGTATCGGTCGTGAAACTCACAAGATGATGCTGGACCACTACCAGCAGACTAAAAACATCCTGATGAGCTACAACCCCAACAAGCTCGGCTTCTTCTAGGTTGCCTAGCTCCTCCAGCCGCGGGCCTTTTGGGCCTGCGGCACCCCCTCTCTTTGCGGCTGCGTCCTCCTCCCTTGGATGCAGC
>JBNKUW010000082.1:0-11453 GCA_050298835.1 Marivivens sp. | reverse complement strand
TACTTCGCTACCGATCCGCCGTCGCGGGTGTATGCGCTATCGTCGTGTTCGCGCTGGTTCTGCTGCTTGCGCGCGGTGTCGGCACCCAAGAAACAGCGTTGCTATATTCGGGGCTGGATGACACTGCCGCCGGTGAGGTCATCGCCGCACTTGAAGCGCAAGGTGTGAGTTATTCGGTGCGCGGATCATCGATATTTGTTGCGCCGGATGTGCGTGACATCGTGCGCATGCGGCTTGCTGCGGAAAACCTCCCCAGAGCCACAACCCAAGGATATGAACTCCTCGATTCTCTGTCCGGCTTCGGCACGACATCGCAGATGTTCGATGCAGCCTATCTCCGCGCGAAAGAAGGGGAGTTAGCCCGAACCATTTTGTCCAATCCCGCAATCAGCGCCGCGCGTGTTCATATTTCATCTGCTCCTAATCGCCCCTTTGGTCGGCAAACAAACGGCACAGCAGCCGTCACCATCACCGCACATGGCAATGCACTGACCAACGCTCAGGTTCAGGCGCTCCGCTATCTGGTCGCCTCCGCAATGGCGGGCCTTTCCCCCGAGGACGTGTCGGTGATTGACAGTGTTCGTGGGTTGATCCGTCAGGACGACGGTATCATCGGTAGTGACAAAAACGAGGCAATGCGGCTGCGTGTCCAGCATCTTCTTGAAGCGCGAGTGGGGCCGGGAAACGCCGTTGTTGAAATCGCCGTGGAAACAGTCACCGATAGCGAACAAATCATCGAACGTCGCATCGATCCAGACAGTCGTGTTGCGATTAGCAGTGACGTGCAGGAATCGAGCTCGACCTCACAAGATAGCCGCGGAGGGAGCGTCACCGTTGCCTCGAACCTTCCGACCGGAGACGCCGCGACGGATGGCTCTTCCTCAGGGGAAATAACTGAAACGCACACGCTTACCAATTTTGAACTGTCCGAGACTCAGCATGAAATTATCCGCGCACCGGGCGCGATAAAGCGGATCACCGTCGCCGTTCTGGTAAACGAAATGACGGGGCCAGACGGGGCTGGTCTGCGTGATGATGCGGAACTGGCAGCACTACGTGATTTGGTCGCTTCTGCCGTCGGTTTCGATGAGACTCGCGGCGACCAGATATCCCTGCACGCCATGCCTTTTGAACCGCTGCCGGAACTTGGAACAACAGCGGTAAATGTCCCGTCGCAACCTTTGGACCTTATGCGCCTTATTCAACTGGGTGTTTTAGCGGTCGTTACGCTGATCCTTGGTCTCTTCGTCGTTCGGCCCCTCTTGTTCCAGCCACGGGTGTCATCAGAACTGGTAGGCTCGACAGAGGAAAACTCCGGCCTCGCCCTGCCGGAACCACCGATGCAGATGGCATTGGATGACTTCAGCTTTGAAGAGCCGGCAGAGGAACCAGCAGAACGCCTTCGACGCATGATCGGTGAGCGCCAAAGGGAGAGCTTGAAAATACTACAATCTTGGGTGGATTCTCCGGAAGTCGGAGGGCGTTCATGACGCAGCTTTCCCAGATACTTGAACCGTTTGATGCAAGTATAGACACTGAAACAGGCCCGTCCGAGGATTACACCGCCGGCTTTGCTGACGGTCTGGCCGAGGCCGAGAGGCGCTTTCAAGACAGCCAGTCAGCACTAAGTGAAGAGCTGGTCTCTGTCATCGCGGACTGGGATTTTGGTTTTGTCGAAGCACGGGCGCATTTAATAGCCGGACTACGCCCGCTATTTGATGCCATTTCCCGCCAACTTGTTCCACAGTTGGCCAAAGATACCCTCTGGGCACATGTCGCAACTGCACTGCTGACCGAAGCGGAGCAGTGCGAAGGTCAGATTACGCTCTACCTCAATGGTCAAATTGCAGCGCAGGTCGCGCCTTTGATTGCCGATAAAACCAATCTCCCCCTTGAGTGTCGCGAAGACCCGACACTTTCGAAAATGTCCGCGCGTTGGTCATCGACGACGGGTGAGCAGTTCTTCGACCTGACACCACTCTGCACCCAAGTGAGCGAAGCTCTTTCTGCAATTCTGGAAGCCGGTGAAAGGAAAATGAACGATGGACACTCATGCTGAAGACCAACATCCGCTAAGGAGCGTCCCGATTGAGGTTACGGTCTCTGTCGGGCGCGCGAGGCCGATGGTCCGTGACCTTCTGGCGCTTCAGGAAAACGACGTGCTTGCTCTGGATCGGTCGGTCGAGGATCTGGTGGAACTCTATATTGGTGATCGCCTCATCGCGAGAGGAGAGTTACAGCAGCTGGACGGCGGCAACGCTGGACAATTGGCCGTCCGTTTAACCGAAGTCGCTACATCTCCGGTTGCTTCCATATGACCCGCTGGCTTCTTCCGCTGTTTCTGGTTCTGGTGGCACCGCCCGCTTTTGCTCAAGACCTCACACTGTCGCTTGGCGAAGGCGGGTCTATCGCAACGCAGTCGATACAGCTCATTGCCTTGATAACGGTTCTAAGCCTCGCACCTGCTGTGCTCATTATGGTTACCGCGTTTCCGTTCCTCGTCACTGTTTTATCCATCCTCCGCCAGGCGATCGGATTACAGCAGGCTCCTCCGAATATGCTGATCATCAGCCTTGCGCTATTCCTTACCTACTTCGTGATGGAACCGGTTTTCATGGCATCCTGGTCCGCTGGGATCGAGCCGGTGATGAACAACTCGATGGAGTTGCACGACGGACTAGTTAACGCGATTGATCCTTTCCGGGGCTTCATGGCAAACCGTATTGACGTTGAAACTTTCATGGGTCTTGCGGAACTTCGCCCTGATTTCGACCAAACCGTACCTATCGTAGACGCCCCTTTATCGGTGATCGTCCCGTCATTCTTACTCAGTGAAATCGCACGTGCGTTCCAGATCGGTTTCTTGGTCTTCTTGCCATTTTTGGTGATCGATTTGGTTGTCTCTGCGATTCTTATGTCGATGGGGATGATGATGGTTCCGCCTGCGGTCGTCGCTCTTCCGTTCAAGCTGGCGTTTTTCGTTGTGTCGAACGGCTGGAGTTTGCTCGCTGGAAGTTTGGTCCGGAGCTATATGTAACCTAGCGGACCACGAATTCCGCATGGAGAGCGCCGGCAGATTTGATGCTCTTCAAGATGTCGATCATGTCCATTGGTGCGACCCCCAGGGCATTCAGGCCCGCAACAACCTCAGACAGGCTTGCGCCATCACCAATTTCCGCCAGTCCGATACCTGTTTCCGTTTCAATTGAGGCGCGGGTTCGGGGCACCACTACCGTTTCCCCTTGAGCGAACGGATTAGGTTGGATTGCGACGGGTGTTTCATCGATCCTGAGCGTTAAACTACCCTGACTGACCGCAACCCGACTGATCCGTACGTCAGCCCCCATAACAATTGTACCCGAGCGCTGATCGACCACCACACGAGCCCTTTGTTCCGGCTCGACATAGATGTTCTCTATCCTGCTGAGCGCATGCGCAGGTGACGGCATGCCAGTCGCGGAAATATCGATGTGAACGGTTCCTGCATCTAGCATCACAGCCACACCCTGCCGAAATTCGCTGTTAATCGCACTCTCAATCCGTGCGGCGGTGGTGAAATCTGGCGTTCGCAGGGCCAAGCGCAAATCTTCGAGAGAAGTAAAGTCGAATGCAACCTCTCTTTCGACCGACCCTCCTGACGGGATCATGCCCGATGTCGGCACCCCTTGGGTTACACGCGATGCATCACCTTCGGCGCTCACCCCTCCGGCAATTATACCGCCCTGCGCGACGGCATAGACCTCTCCATCGGCCGCATTGAGAGGCGTCATAACAAGCGTTCCGCCCATCAGGCTTTGCGCGTCTCCAATCGCAGAGACGGTCACGTCAACCGAGCTGCCCGTACGGGCAAACGGCGGCAGTGTCGCGGTGACAAGAACGGCCGCGACATTTCGCGGACGAAACTGCTCTCCTGACACGTTTACCCCAAGCCGCTCGAGGATATTGGTCATTATTTCTTCGGTGAACGGAGAGTTGCGCAAGCCGTCCCCAGTCCCGTTCAGCCCGACGACCAACCCGTACCCAACAAGCTCGTTTGTTCGCACACCGTCAAATTCCACCAAATCCTTGAGCCGTATTGGTGATCCGATCGCGGGCTGAACAAGGAGTGAAAGCGTGAGAACTGCTAGGGCAAGGAACTTCATCTCAAATACTCCGTCAAAGACAGACCGGAGAGACGTGCGGTCAGCATATAGTGGGTTTCGAGTTGTGTCTGGACCTCTTGCAACTGTGACGCAGTTTGAAAGGGATCAGCAGAAACCAGATCATTTCGTTGAAGTGTAAGGAGAGTCACTTGCGCCGTGTGGCGCGCAGTCACTTGCGCAATCTGCTCTTCTCTCAACCCGATGGTTCCTTGCAGGTGGGCGACCTCTTGCGCAGCACCCAAAAGACGTTCACCAGATCGCCGAAGAAGGTCGGCCTTTTCTACACGCGAAAGCGATAGATCGTCGGTCATCGCTGCCATCGCCAATCCGATCAGGACCGAAACAACGGCAGGATCATCCGCGCGGGCGTCAATCTGTAGATCTTCGTCCATGTCGATTTTACGTGTTTGGAGATCACCGACATCACCCAAATACACATCATTCACGTACCCCCCGCCCGAAAGCCATCCAACGATCGCATCCTCGACCTCGGTCGCCGTTCCTGCACCTGAAACAATCGTCTTAAGCGTTGCTAGCAATTCATCCGACTGCACCACAGCATCGCGATCCGTTGCGACTCCGGCGAAAAGCGAACGCCCTGCAAAGCGGGTGTTCAGCGTTTGCATCATGGTTTCCAGACCAATCTTTGCTTCTTTGCTCGCCGTGGAAATGTCTTTGTTGGTGCTGCTGATGGTGATGGTCGATACCGTGGAGGCCGCGTTTCCGCGGATATGATCGACGTGATCAAACACGGTTTGCATGAGAGCAAGCGTTTGGCCTGTTTCCGCAAGAACAGTATCGAAATTTGACAGGAGCCCGAGGGAGCGATCAACCTCGGTCAGTCGCGCAGATCGCGCTCCGAGATGACGCGTGGCATCTTGGACGACTCCACTCGACAGTTCGTTTGTTAGCGTGTTCAGGCGGTTTTTGAGCTGAGTATTTTGTCGCCGGATCGCAAAGTGCTGCACCATATCGCCGATGGAAGTTAAGGACATTTCTAAAGCTCCATCAGTTTTCGCATCAGGGTTTCAACCGTCTGCATAACGCGGGCATTCGCGGCATAAGCCTGTTCGATCTGAAGCAATTCCTGAAGCTCTGCATCCGTATCAACCCCGTCCGCCATTTCCGCATCCCGAAGGGCGGTCCATCGCGCGGTTGAGAACGAAAGCCGATCCTCAGCATTCACTCGTTCCGTTCCAATCAGATCGCGAATTGCACCGGCATGTGCCACCGCTGAACGCGCAACACCACCGGATGCCAAAGGGCGACCCTCCGAAAGTGCCTTGAGCCAGCGGTCGATCTGCTTTGTATCGCCTACCGGGCCTTCCGAAATAGACCCGATCCCGTCCCGCAGACGCCAGATTTCACCCCCTTTATCGGGATCAACAGCGGTGTTTACGGCGATCCGTTGAGCAAGACCTTCGATATCGCTTCCGTCGGAATAGTTATCCTGATCCGTCAACAGTCCGGCTGTAGCCGGTGTAAGCGTAGGGTCTATTGTATTGTTCTGAAACCTGTTGATGAGATCCTGTGCGACCTCATCCAGACCACGTTGGGCGTTCGTTAGGGTCGTATCTCGCAGGGCGAACGCAGCCGAGAGGGAGCCTGTTGAAATCCGTTCGAACTGATGTTCGGTAAGGGGGGCACCATTTAGAGTTAGCCCAGAAAGACCACCGGTTTCGCGTGTCATGTCAGCGGTGATGACCTGCGTTCTCTCAAACCCGAGCTCCGCCGGTTTTCCATCCAACAGCACCAATCCGGAGGTTGTCGTCAACCCGATTTGTCCACCCTGCCGCTGGAATTCACGAATGGGGAGGATTTTGGCAATTTTGTCTATTGCCACCTGACGCTGATCAAGCAGAGCTGTTGCGTCCGCCCCAACAGTACGAGCACGGGTAATGTCGCGGTTGATCTTGGCCACCTGCCCAAGGGTGGTGTTCAACATATCGACTTGTTGCGCGATATCCCCATCTGCTTCTACTCTTAGAGCCTGAATCCGATCAGACTGGGTCGAAAGTGTATTAGTTACATCCTTGAGTCGCCCCAACACCGCACCAAGTCGAATATCGCTAGACGGATCAGAACCCGCAGTAACCAGAGCATTTTCAAGTGCCGCTATTTTCGCGGCGAGAGACATTTCACTGTCTGCCGACCCCGTCACCATCTCCAGCCGTTGCAGCATTCGGGACGTGTTTTCATCGCCCGCAACATCCGCGTCAGCAAGTCTACGGTCAGACAAAATACTCTGGTTCACGATGCGATCGATACCGAGCACTTTGACACCTGCACCTCTTTCCCCAACCGATGAAGAAGACAGCAGGACTTCGCGGCGCGCATATCCTTCGGTCGTGGCGTTTGCGATGTTGGACGACGTCACTTCGGCCCGGCGCGATACCGCAACGAGCCCTGACAGCGCGTTAGAGAGGGAGTGCGAAAGGCTCATCTAGATGATCATCGTTTGATGTTGGTTGTTTCTTGAAGCATTTCGTCGACGGTCTGGATGACTTTTGCATTAGAGGAGTAGGCGCGCTGGGTCTGGATGAGTTCCGTCAGTTCGCCCGCAACATCTGTGGCGGATTCCTCTCTCGCATAGGAAACGACATCGCCGGTCGGGCCGTCACCGGCATCCCAAAGGAAGAATGATCCGCTTTCCGGTGTTGGGCGATAGCTCTGGTAGTCGAGGGACTCCAGTCCGTTCACATTGGATACATCGACGAGCGGAATCTGATAGATCACCCGCGTGATGCCTATGTCAAAAGTTGCAGAAACATAGCCGGTGGCGTCCACCTCAATAGACGTCATGTTCCCGACGGGTGTTCCGTTTTTCGATACTGATACAGGCTGAAACGCATCAGAAAGCTGCGTTAGGCCACCGGCAGTCCCCAGAATTCCTAGGTTCAGGTCCAATGGACCGCCCGCCACATCAAGGGTCACATAGCCGGTGGCAGGATCGTAGGCACCGCCGGTGGTGTCCGAGACGGAGAGTAGCGTACCGCCTGCCCCACGCGTATCATCGAATACCAACGTGTATTCCCCGATGACCGCATCGTTAGACGCGCTGTCGGTGATCGTCAGGGTCCACGTGTTGGACGATCCGGTTGCAGGAACGGTGGGTGTGAATTGGATATTCAGGCTCTCTGATTTTCCAAGGTTGTCGAAATACTCCACAGACAGCTCTTCGTAGTCACCAGCAGAGGTCGAATCTGTCGAGGTGGCGGGAAGGTTCACCACAAGATCGATGAAGGTGGTCGCCTCTCCTGCAAATTGGTTGGAGTTTATCCTTACCGGTTCGAGCCCGTCGGCAGTGTCGCGCGGAAATGTCGGGATGGTTCCGTCAGGGCTCGCCGGCCAACCCATGAGGATCAATCCGCTCGACGTTGTCAGATATCCGCGGTCATCTGCCCGGAAACTGCCGGTTGTGGTAAGCATCATCGGCGTTTCGCCATTCGCGACACCAACCGCTGTTTCACTCGTCACCGGCAACATACCGCGCCCACGCACGGCGAGGTCGGTCGCGCTCGCCGTTGAAACGAGCGCGCCACGTTCGTCAATCATGCGCATATTGGTAGACCGGACACCGCCTGCGGAGTAACTACCTGCGCCGCTTTCGATCACCATCGAATGGAAATCCGTGACAGCGCGTTTGTACCCGTAGGTCGCCGAGTTCGCGATATTGTCAGAGATCGCCGCCAGCCTGTTGGCGTTGGCAGCAAGTCCCGCGACAGAAGCGTTCATCGAAGAGGAAATCGTCATTTGGTGCCTTTCTGCAGCCGGTTTACCCGAGTCTCAGCACCCTACCCCCTGATCCATTAACGCCGCCCTAACGCAGGTCCGACCTGAGTAAAATCACCTCAATCCGGTTGTTACGCTGGGCCATCGGCACGTCACTCCAAGGGTCGCGATCGGCGTGTCCGGTGACTCTGGCCACTCTGTCTGGCGCCAAATCCGCCGCCTCCAATAGTTCACGGAGTTGTCCTGCACGCGCCGTGGACAGATCCCAAGCGGGGTTGTTCGTCAAAACCACAGGGCGTGCCGCAACGTGACCTTCGATTGCAATGTCATTCACAACCATCTTTGACGCGCGCGCAATCACCTTTGTAACCTCCCGCAATGCGGATGTAGGTGTTGCGGTGTCTTGCCTGAATAACGCTACTTCAGGAGTATCAAAGACCTCAATCACCAAGCCTTCGTCGGTGACGCGTGTAACGATGTGACGGAACGCGTTTTCTGAAAACAAGATTTCGCCGCCAGTGCCTGAAAGGAACTCTTGGACATGCTGAAAACCATCCTGAGGAGCGTCGGCTGATCGGTGTAGCTCGGTCCCGCCGGAACCGGATTGGAACAGAGTTCCTTCGGATAGAATGTCATCGCCGCCAAACATACCGTCGCCACCACCGGAGACGCGGCTTAACGGGATAGTAGGTGAAAAGTAATCAGCTATCCCTTTGCGCTGCTGTTCCGTTGTTGCGTTGAGCAACCACATCAGCATGAAGAACGCCATCATTGCTGTTACGAAGTCCGCATAGGCCACCTTCCACGCACCACCGTGATGGCCACCACCATCGACGACTTTCTTGCGTTTGACGATGACCGGTGCGCTTGTTTGCACCGCCATTTCATCCACCTTTTTCTCACCACCCTCAGGGCTAGCGGTAAAACCTTGAGGATGCGTTAAGCGCCGGCGTTATCGGTTTTTCAGTTGATAAATTTCATCTTGTCCCGCGAATTCGACAAGCTCGTATCCGTTTTCACGCATGATCGACGCGATTTCCGTGTTTCCGGTATTGTTCTCGATTGCCCAGAAAGTGACGTTGTGACTGTCAAATGGGAAATTCCGAAGAACGTCGAGCTCTCCTCCTTCGATATCGAGGGAAATGAAATCCGGGTGCTCAATCCCTGCCTCAATCAACAAGCGGGACAGCGTTCGCGTTTCGACCTCAACGATTTCTTCCTTGTGGCGGGGATCGTTCCGGACGGTCTCGAGCAGCTTTTCATCGTAGGATGACGCGAGGCCACTCATTTGGGTGTAGCCTTGGGTCACAGCGATAAAACGGGCGGTGCCGTCCTCTGGTGCAACCGCATATTGGAGACAGTCGCATTTGCGCGCTACACGGGCTTTGTCAATCTGAGAGCCAACTGGTTCGACCAGTATGCCAGTCCAACCTCTGATCTGTTCAAAAAACAGCGAATTAGACCCTGTTACACCGTCATATCCACCAATATCGACAAACGTACCGCCGGTTTTCCGGTTTGCCAGTTGATCAACAATCGCGTCCTGTCCGGCTTGGGATCGATAGGGATAGTTAGTGTCCATCGCATGACGAAGCGCGTGGATTTCCCTATTTATCCGCCCGCGTCTGCGCGATTTGTCGGTCTGCAAAAGCGCTTGCAGCTCTTGTAGCAAAGCTCTGGTTTCAACGCGGGCCGCTTTCAAGCGGTCGTCAATTGTCATACCCGAACTCGTAGTAAGATTTTTCTTCAACGATCGCCGAACCGAGAAGCAGGTTGATCGACTTCTTTACCGCCGCTCTCCGGTCGTTGGTCTGATACACGGCCCGGGCCAAGGCGATAAACTTTTCACCGAAGTCATGACGCGATTCACATTCGCGTATGTCATCTTCAATGTTCCAGAGTTCGCAATTTATATCATAGAGATCTTCGGTGAACGAATTGAGTTCGACTGACGAAGGCAATCTGTTGTCCGCAACATCCTGTAGCAAAGTCCGTTCATAAGCGACGTTTTGATATTTCGCGGCATCTGTAATCCGTTCGGCTTTGATCCGAAGGATTGTCAATTTGTCGATCAGCTCCCCAGGCGAAATCGGTACAAGTATGTCATTCATGTCCCCCAACCCTTTCAATCAGCGCCGACTTAACTTCGGCCATCACATCATCCCAGCGCAAAGCCTGTTTTTGACGGAACAGTCGCATCGCTGGATACCACGGAGTTTTCTCTCCTTCGTGTCTATAGACCCAGAAAGCGTCGGTGTGCAGCACAACCCATGTTGGTATTCCCATTGATCCGGCAATATGGGCAGTTGCCGTATCCGACGTGATTACAAGGTCCATCTCCTCCATCATGCCGGCGCAATCCGCAAAGTCCCGATCCGTCGAAGCTGCGTCCACAATCAGCCCCGCAGACCCGTCCGCAAAGAACGCGTCGAGCATGGGTCCTTTATACAATGAAAATAATTGCAGGCCGTTGATATCGGTCAACGAAAGGAAATCAGTATGGCTAAAGGACCGGAAAGCGTTGCCTTTGTAGGTCACTGAACCCGTCCAGACGACGCCAACTTTCAGCTTTTTCCGGAATGGATCAACGACGTCCTTCGCGCGCTGTTTGCTATCCTGTGGGATCGTTAGCCGTGTTGGTTGCCTGATATCAGCATCGCTGTGCAATGCGATACGGGCAAGGTCCATAACATGGATGAAATAGTCAAATCCCTCTGGCTTTGCCTGCGCAACGACCTCGTCCGCACCCTGAACCGTCTGTAACAGACGCAACAACGGCTTTTCGACAACAAGCGTGACCTGAGGGCCCAGTGCTTTGAGATCGGGCAAATGACGGAGCATAAGAACGCAGTCCCCGAACCCCTGTTCAGGTAAAACCAGTACCCGCTTTCCCTCAAGCGGCTCACCTTGCCATCTTGGCAGCGGAATATCGTGAACCTTCAGTTCGCCGGTTTTCCACCTTGCCTGATATTGCTCAAAGGCTTCTTGGTATTGCCCCAAAGCAAGCAGGGACATGGCAGCTTGCATCGACAAATCAGGGTAATCCGGAAACCGGTCAATCATGGGGCGCAAATAGTCAACGGCCTCTTGATATCGCCCCAATCCCCTTAGACACCGCCCGATGAGCGCATGTTGCTCAGCCACATCCGGATTTTCGGATATGAGCGTGCGACGAAGCGCTAGGGACTCTTCGTATTTCCCGAGGTCCGACAGGATGTTGGCAAAGTTAGCCCGCACAGTCGCGCTTTGCGGGTCCAGAGCGTATGCCCGACGATGGGCTCTTTCAGCATTATGGAAATTTCGGGTCTTCCGCAGCAACGCGCCAAAGTTCGACCACATCTGCGCGTCCTCAGGCCATTGCCCGAGGTATTGCGCATAGAGTTTTTGCGCCTCTCCGAGTTTTCCAGCGCGGTGAGCCGCAAGACAGGCTTTGTTCAGTGCAGTGCGGTCAGTTGCCATGCGTTTACTTTGTTCTTCCTGTTAGGCCTTTGATACTACCTATCATGAAACAGCCGTATAAATCCGTACTTTTCAAGGAACATCAGAGCAATCTGGACCTGAGGACCACGCAATTTAAGC
>JBNKUW010000081.1:0-11497 GCA_050298835.1 Marivivens sp. | reverse complement strand
GATGACAAGGTCAACAGGGTTCAGCGGGTTGATCTTCTGGGCGTCGCCACCCAGCGCCTTGATGCCGTCGCGCATCGCAGCAAGGTCAACAACAGCCGGAACACCGGTAAAGTCCTGCATCAGCACGCGGGCAGGGCGGTAGGCGATCTCGCGCGGGTTCTTGCCGCCGTTCGTGGCCCATTCGCCAAACGCTTTGATGTCGTCCACGGAAACCGAGAAACCGTTGTCCTCATAGCGGAGCAGGTTTTCCAGAACCACCTTGAGCGAGGCCGGCAGCTTCGAAAAGTCACCGAGTCCGGCAGCCTGAGCTGCAGGGATAGAATAGTAAGCAACCGACTGACCGCCGACGGTAAGCGTCTTGCGGGTCTTGGCGGTATCTTGGCCGACTGTAATGGGCATGAGATACGTCCTCTTGTTGGCAATAAGGGCTAAGTTCACCGTGCTTTTGCCCCAAGCCGCATGCGCAATCAAGGGGTCATTCGCAAAATTGTATACCATTGCACACAAAAAAATCCAAGTTCGCGCTAACGAAACGTCACCCCTTTCTTTGCTTGGAAAAATACTCCGGGGTGAATTGGGCCAGCGGCCCAAGAGGGGCTGCGCCCCTTGCGCCGTTTCGTGTCCGGAAAACACACCGTTTCCGGCAATATGTCATCCACTCGCAATTCATTGATTGGTTTGTCATGCAAGCCTGCGCTAAACCCGAAGTGTAGACAACGACGGATCGGATGATGACGAAATTTCTGACAGCAATGGTTTTGGCAGGTCTGACGGCAGCCCCTCTGGCCGCATTGGCCGAAGGCTCTCCTGTTGTGGTCGAATTGTTCACGTCGCAAGGTTGTTCGTCCTGTCCACCCGCTGACGAAATCCTCAGCGCATTGGCCGAGGACGAGGATGTCCTCGCTCTGGCGCTGCACGTCGATTACTGGGACTACATCGGTTGGGCAGACAGCTTTGCCATCCCCAAATTCACCAATCGTCAGAAACAATATGCTGCCCAAGCCGGTGAGCGGACGATTTACACGCCACAATTCGTTGTTGGCGGGGTGGATCATGTGGTCGGTGCCCACGGGATGGAGATCATGAACCTCGTGCATCGGCATCAGGCCATGGCAGGGGCGATCACTGTGTCGCTGGTCCGTGATGGTGATCAGATGACGCTCGACGCTCTCGCAAACCAGAGCTTTTCACAACCCCTCAATGTGGATGTGATCAGCTACCTTCCGTCCGCTGAGGTTGATATCGAACGCGGCGAAAACGCCGGTCGGTCCATGGACTACACCAACATCGTGCGGAGCTGGGACCGTCTGGGGCAATGGGACACCTCCACGCCTTTGACGCTCAACTTTGCCGTTGAAACGGACAATCCGGTGGTGGTGATCCTGCAAGAACCCGGACCGGGCCTGATCGTTGCGGCGGCGCAGGTAGACTAGCGGCTTTCAAAGTCTTTCCAACGGCGATGAACCCAGAACCATTGTTCGGGATGGGTCGCTACGTGCCGTTCAAGGCGGTGGGTCAGTTCAGAGGTCATATCGACCGCGTTGGTGCTCTCAATCGGTTCTTCCAGAACGACGTCGAATGACAGCCCGTCATCCTGTCTGATGCCGAAATAGGGGATCATCACCGCATCGAGCCGGAGCGCAATATCCGCAGCCGAAGTCGCCGTATATGCGGGTTTGCCCAGAAACGGGATTGCAACCCCGTTGCGCACGGCCACATCAAACAACAATGTGCCCAACCCGCCGCCGCGCAGGTGTTTTGCAAAACCCGCCGTGCCGCGGCGTCCTTGGGCAAAGACCGGACCGGACATGTCGGTCATCGTGCGGGCGTAGTGATCGTTGAAATAGGGGTTCCGCATCGGGCGGTAGAGGCCACCGATCGAATACCCCATGGCCGTCAGCACCTGACGCGGCGCTTCGAAATTCCCGAAATGGCCGGTGACAAACAGGACCGGACGACCCGCGTCCTGCGCTTGCTTCAATGCCTCAAGTCCGGCACCGGTGATTGTGGTGCCAGAGAGCTGCGCTGCAAACTCTTTTCCAGAGTAGTTTTCGATCAAGGTGCGCCCGACGTTGTCCAGAACGCCGTCTGCAATCCTGCGGCGTTCCTCTTTGGGCATATCGGGATAGATCATCGCCAGATTGGCCAGCGCCCGTTTGCGATAGCCAGCAACAGGGCCGATCACGCGCCGCACCAGCGTTCCCATCAGGGCGACACGCCGCCGGTAGGGCAGTAGCTTTAGCCCACCGATCATACCGCGCAGAATGCGGTCGATGATCCAATCGGCGAATTTGCCATGATCCGTATTCGGTTTTTGTGCCATTGCTATCGGTGAAGCCATCTGTAGGTCTGCAATCCAGTCCAGATAGAGGTGGCTGCACCAAATCTCAAGCGTGACGCGGCGATGTCAGGCGGAAGGTTCCCGTTTTGCCATCCTGTCAGCCAGATCGGTCTGACCCGAGGTGCGCAACCCGTCAACTACGCCAGCACGGTCACGGGCATCGCGGTTCTGGCTCAGTTTGGATTTCGCCAAAGTGTGTTGAACGTCGATCCGCAGGGCCACGATATTGTCGAGCATGCTCTGAAGGTAGTCTTCTGGCGCATCCGCCATTCTCCAGCCGTCGCTTCCATTGACCCGCCGTTCGTGGGTGCGCGTCAGAAGCCCGACCGCTGCCCGTTTCGCGGCTACGTCATGTTGGAACCGGATCGGTCCACGCATATGAACGACTTGGTAGTTCCATGTTGGAACGGCTTTGTGGGTTTCAGCTTTGGACGGGTAGGAGTTGGGTGAGATGTATCCGTCAACGCCTTGGAAAATAACCAGAACATCTTGGCCGTCCTGAATTATTTCATGCATTCTGTTGGCTTTGGCAATATGGCCGATCAGCCGGTTGTCCGGTCCTGATAGCAGTGGAATATGATTGGCGATGATGCCGTCCGGAGTCTCTGCCACGATGGTCGCCAAAGGGGCGGCTGCGATGATGTCTGCGATCTCTGACGGATCAGTTTCGTGGAAATGCGGGGGGCTATACATCGTCATCCTATTCGTTTGTCGCGATATGCGCGTCAGGTCCGGGAGGAATGATTGTGCGCCCGTCGAACCGTTTCGGTGAGAGCGCAAAGACATCAATCCCGTTGATACACCGCGCGTTGACTGAAACCCTGTCACCATCATATCCGGTACGCAAAACACCCGTACCGCAGGTCGGACAGAAATGATGCCCACCGTCAGCGTCTTGCCAAACGTAGGTGGACAGGCTGACCTTGGGTTTCAACAGCCGCATGGCTTTCTTCGGGATATACCAATGCAGGAAACCCGTTCGGGCACAGGTTGAACAATTGCATTCAGTGAGGTCGTTCAGCTCTGCTGTGACCTCAATCTGGACGGCACCGCAATGGCAGGACAAGGTGTGAGACGCGGGCATACCAAGGACCTGTTTGATGTGAACTGCGCCCACTAGAGCGTTGTCACCCCCCGATTGTCAAAGCCCTATTTGACCGGCTCTGTCGCCTCTTTGGGGCGGATCAAAGCGATCTCTCCTGTGTCGGCCATCATCCGGATGGTTGTGATAATGCTGCTTTGCGCTTCTTCTCCGTCTTCGGGTGAAACGGCGCCACGGTCGGAGATATCTTCCCGCAGTTGGTCAGACATACGCTGCGACAGGTTCGACAAAAGATGCACGGCGGCTTCGGTTGTATCGTTCTGGGACGCCAAGGCATGCGCCAGTGCAGTAATCAGTTCTTTCTGATCAAGGTTGCGGATCACCGTGGGCACATCGGGCGGTGCCAATCGATGCGGTAAATCCCCGAATGTGAAAATGGCACGGCGCACTTTGCCCGAAAAGACGGGATCTTCTTCTTTGAGCTGTTCGAGGATTGCGTCGCGCAGGTTGCTCCGGCTCGCCGTGAGAATGCTGCCCAACCGTTGCGGCGGGGCGTCGGTGAACGCTTTGGCCGTTGTCTGCACATAGTCCTGCGCAAGGGCGAGCCCGATGTCGAGAACCGTTTCAGGATCGACCTTTTCTGTCAGCGACATCGCATAGGTGATTGCGCGGGCTTTGGGACCGGACAGAGTTCCCAACAGTTTGGCGGCAAGAGGCACGTCCAGTTTGGACAGCACGACCGAGCCGACCTCAACCGATTCACGATCCATCAATCGCTGAAAAACCTCTGTCGGGAGGTCGACAATCAATGGCCACGGATCTTTTCCTGAAACCTCTTCCCGCAGGCGCGTTGCAGCGGTCTGCGACAGGTGATTGGACAGGGTCGGCAAGGCTGCAGAAATACTGCCAGGGCCGGCAAGCCCGAGGCCATCGAGTTCATCCAGAAACTCACCAACCACCTGATCGAGCGCGATCCGGTCAACCGTTTCAATCGTTCCGATTTCCCGCGAGAGTGCCAATTGGCTTTCGTCCGACATGGCGGACAAATCGACATCCTGTCCGTTGGCCACAAGCCATTGCACCAGAAGCGCTGCCTTCTGACGCGGAGTAAAGGGGGCAGAGAATTTGCCGTTTCCATCAGCCATTGTCGGGTCCGTTGTACGTCCCCGAGGTTTAGCGCCAAGAAATGAATGAACGACTAACGCGCGCGCGACCCCTTAGGGGTGGGTCAACAGAATGGACAGGTTCCTCACATCCTTCAGGAACGCTTCGTCATTTTGAAGCGACGGGTCCGAGATTGCGTGAAGTTGCTGCATCACATCGACCTGGGTCGCCATTTCTTCATCCGTGAAATCCCGATCGCTTCTAGAAAAGAAACCAGCCGACCGTGTGCCTTCGGACGCGACCGAAATCACACTCCCATATCGCATCCCGAATTCTGCCGCCTGTGACATGACATTTGCCGGATCGGGTTCCCCGGTTTCGCTCCACCGGACAGCACCCGTGTATTTCATGGCCCAGCGAACTGTCGGGTCATTCACCATTAGGTTGTGCTCCGTGTAAATCACGCCCCATTTTCGGGGATATGTCTGCAGCATCAGTGCAGGTGCAGCATAGGAAATATGAAGGCCGATCGCGAATCCGCTGGGAGCTTGGGTCTTGAATTCAGTCAATATCTGCCGAATCTGTTGTCGTTTTGGCATGGGGTAGACAGATAACTCGCTTTTAAGTTGCTAGAGGCCTAATCATCACGTTAGGATTTGGTTAGTAGAGCATAAACAGTCATAGGGTGTGAGGGCCACAGCAATTGCGATTTGAAGGTGTAAAAAAGTGACTGTGGCGTTTTCCAGCGGCAAAGACGTGCTGCAAGAGCTGCACGCTTTCGCACCCGCGGGATTCTATATCGCGCTCAGGGTCAGCTTTGCTTTCCCTCTCGAAGAGATCAACGCGCTGCCCGAAGACTGGATACGCCACTACGCCAAAAACTCCTTTATGCTTGTGGACCCGACGATCCGTTGGGCCTACGCCAATTCAGGCCTGATCCGTTGGCATGAATTGCAGGACGAAGACACCGAAGGTCTTTTGCAGCAAGCGCGAAACTTCGGGATGGCCTACGGTGTGACGATTTCTTTTCAAGACGAATTGAAGCTGGGTGTCCGTTCTTTCGGCTCGTTTGCCCGCAATGATCGGGATTTCAGCGATCAAGAGCTTGCGATGATCTCGGACCGGTTAAAGAAATTCCACCTGCACAGCGCGCCACCGGACAATATAACCGAAGCAGAGCTAGAGGCCCTGCAGATGGTGAAAGACGGTCAACGGCTTAAACAGATCGCCCATGAACTGGGGGTGACCGAAGGGGCCGTCAAACAGCGCCTGAAGAATGCAAAGTTGAAACTGGGTGCGTCCACCTCTGCGCAAGCCGCGTCACTGGCGAGCACATTCGGCCTGATCTGATTTGGCCTCGCGGCCGATGCCTCCGGCGGGAGTATTTCGGGAAAGATGAAAAAGGGGGCCGCGAAATCCCGCGCCCCCTTCTTTGCTTTTCAAATACTCTCGCCGAAGGCTTTGGTCTGCGTCAGCAGGCCAATCGTCGGTTACTCTCCGAAGACCCGCTTGAAGATCGTGTCGACGTGTTTGGTGTGGTAGTCCATGTCGAATTTCGCGTTGATCCCGTCTTCGCCAAGGGCGGCGACAACGTCAGCATCAGCGAGCAGTTGTTCACGGAAATCGACGCGATCTTCCCAGACCTTGAGCGCGTTGCGCTGCACCATCGTGTAGGCGTCTTCGCGGGATACACCAGCCTGGGTCAGAGCAAGCAAAACGCGTTGCGACATGACCAGACCCGGGAATTTGTTCATGTTGTCGAGCATGTTCTGCGGGAAGATCAGCATTTTGTCGATCACGCCGGTCAGACGGTTCAGCGCGAAATCGAGCGTGATGGTCGCATCCGGACCGATGCCGCGTTCCACAGAGGAGTGCGAGATGTCGCGCTCGTGCCAGAGGGCCACGTTTTCCATCGCAGGCACAACGGTCATCCGCACGAGACGGGCAAGACCGGTGAGGTTTTCGGTCAGAACCGGGTTCTTTTTGTGCGGCATCGCCGAGGAGCCTTTTTGCCCCATCGAGAAGAACTCAGCGCCTTCGAGGACCTCGGTCCGCTGCATGTGACGGATTTCGATGGCCGCGTTTTCGATCGACGATGCAATGACGCCCAGAACGGCAAAGAACATGGCGTGACGGTCGCGCGGGATAACCTGGGTCGAGATCGGCTCGGGCTTCAGGCCAAGCTGTTCGCAGACGTGTTCTTCGACGCTCGGATCGATGTTGGCGAATGTGCCGACAGCACCGGAGATTGCGCCGGTGGCGATTTCTTCGCGGGCCGCTTTCAGACGGGCAAGGTTGCGGTCCATCTCAGCGTAGAAACGGGCAAAGGTCAGACCCATGGTGGTGGGCTCTGCGTGGATACCGTGGGAACGACCAACGCGGACGGTGTGCTTGTGCTCCATCGCGCGTTTCTTGATTGCGACGAGCAGCGCTTCGATGTCGGCGATCAGGATGTCCGAGGCGCGGACGAGCTGTACGTTCAGACAGGTGTCCAGAACGTCAGAGGAGGTCATGCCCTGATGGACAAAACGTGCCTCTTCGGAACCGACATGTTCGGCAAGGTGCGTCAGAAAGGCGATGACGTCGTGTTTTGTGACGGCTTCGATTTCGTCGATGCGGGCCACGTCGAAGTCTACGTCTTTGGCTTTCCACACGGCGTCTGCGTTTTCCTGCGGGATCACGCCCAGTTTGGCCTGTGCGTCACAGGCGTGCGCCTCGATTTCGTACCAGATTTTGAATTTGGTTTCGGGCGACCAGATGGCGGTCATTTCGGGGCGGGAATAGCGGGGGATCATCGGCAGCAACCTTTTGTCTGGAACGGTTGGCTGCCTCTTACTGCCGTTACGCCAATGTCACAAGAGCAGGCTGGCGTTTTGCGACTTTGCAGGCAAAGCTGCCACCTATGACAGAGATTCTTCAATCCCGATTGAGCGACGAACAGAGGCAGGTTGCGGCAGCACGGCTCCCTGCGATGCGGCCTGTTGAGGGCTGCTGGATCACCATGGACGATGCCTATTCGGCGCAGCTCGCGGAAAAGGCGCGTTTGATGACTGATCACCGCGAGGCTGTCTGTGGCGTGACGGAGGGGGCAGAGGCGGCCGTTTTGGAACTGCTGGAGATGGTACTGGCAGATTTGCCTGACGGGTTTGCAGTTTCAAACGATCACGTGACACGACCGGATGGCGTGGAGATTGCCGTTAATCGCGGTGATCCGTTCCTGACCCTGTCGCAATTAGTCCAAGAGGATCTGTGTTTGCTCCAGAAGCAGGGCGATGAACATGTGCTCACCGCTGCGTTGCTCTGTTTCCCTGCGGCTTGGACATTGGCGGAAAAGATCGGCCGGCCACTTATGCGGATTCACAAACCTGTGTCGCCCTATACCGAAGATATCGGGAAACGGGTTCAGCGTCTGTTTGACGGGGTCAAACCGGGCAGGGCGATGTGGCGGGCGAATTTGCACATCTATGATGATCCGACGCTGTTCCATGTGCGCAGCGAAGCGGACAGCAGGCCGTACCGCAGTCAGGAAAGCCGCTATGAACGATCCGAGCGGCAGACGGTGCTACGTTTGCCTGAAACCGATGCGGTGCTCTTTGCTATTCACACGACCATGGTTGCGAAAACCTAGGGGTTCAGAGTCGCCTTGATCCGCGCCAGTAGGTTGGTCGCAGCGGGACGGGGGCCGTGTTGAAGACCCGAGACGGCAGAGGAAACCTTGGTCAGGTCGCGTCTTTCCTGTTCTTTGACCCAAGCGGACAAAGGCGGCTTGGGTGAACTTTGAATCGTCAGAAGATCCTTCACGGTTTTGAACATCTCAATACCCACTACATTACCTGTACCTTACTAAAGGTAAGCCTATTACAGCTTTAGGGCGACAATTGGGCGACAGGTGACGCCATTTTTGGGAAGTGGAGAGCACACCGTGCAAAAAGAAAGGGCGGTCCGAAGACCGCCCAATCGAAATTTCCGGCAATCGCAGAGCGATTAGCAGCTGTAGTACATTTTGTACTCGACCGGGTGCGGGGTGTGCTCGTAGGCGTAGACTTCTTCCCACTTGAGGTCGATGTAGCCTTGCAGCTGACCTTTGGTGAACACGTCGCCAGCCAGCAGGAAGTCCATATCGGCTTCGAGAGCTTCCAGAGCTTCGCGGAGCGAACCGCAAACGGTCGGGATTTCTGCCAGTTCTTCCGGCGGCAGATCGTAAAGGTCTTTGTCCGAAGACGCGCCCGGATCGATCTTGTTCTTGATGCCGTCGAGGCCAGCCATAAGCAGAGCCGAGAAGCAGAGGTACGGGTTCGCCGACGGATCGGGGAAACGTGCTTCGACGCGCTTTGCCTTGGGCGATTCTGCCCACGGAATACGGACACAACCCGAACGGTTACGTGCGGAGTAGGCGCGCAGAACGGGGGCTTCGAAACCCGGGACCAGACGCTTGTAGGAGTTGGTCGACGGGTTGGTGAAGGCGTTCAGCGCCTTGGCGTGCTTCAGGATACCACCGATGAAGTACAGGCAGGTTTCGGAGAGATCTGCGTACTGGTTGCCGGCGAAGACAGGTGCGCCTTCGTTCCAGATCGACAGGTGGCAGTGCATGCCGGTGCCGTTGTCGCCGAAAACCGGCTTCGGCATGAAGGTTGCCGATTTGCCGTAAGCCTGCGCCACGTTGTGGATGATGTACTTGTACTTCTGCAGCTCGTCAGCCTGTTTGGTGACGGTACCGAAGATCAGGCCCAGTTCGTGCTGGCACGACGCCACTTCGTGGTGGTGCTTGTCGACTTTCATGCCGATGCGCTTCATGGTCGACAGCATTTCCGAACGCAGGTCCTGCGCGTCGTCGATCGGGTTGACCGGGAAATAGCCGCCCTTGACGCCCGGACGGTGGCCCGAGTTGCCCATTTCGTAATCGGTGTCGGTGTTCCACGAAGCATCGATTGCGTCGACTTCGTAGGACACTTTGTTCATCGCGGTCGAATACTTGACGTTGTCGAACAGGAAGAATTCCGCTTCCGGACCCATATAGGCCACGTCGCCGATGCCGGTCGACTTCAGATAGGCTTCGGCCTTTTCGGCGGTGCCGCGCGGGTCGCGCTCATAGGGTTCGCCGGTGTCGGGTTCGACGACCGAGCAGTGAATGCACAGGGTTTTTTCGGCATAAAACGGATCGATATAGGCCGAGTCGGTGTCGGGCATCAGTTTCATGTCCGACGCTTCGATCGATTTCCAGCCTGCGATGGAGGAGCCATCGAACATGAAGCCTTCTTCCAGGAAGTCTTCGTCGACCAGATCGGCAATCACGGTCACATGCTGCAGCTTGCCGCGCGGATCGGTGAAGCGGATATCGACATATTCGACGTCTTCATCCGCGATGGTTTTGAGAACTGCGTCCTTGCTCATTCCCTTATCCCTTTCGTTTATGGGGGTGTTACAGCGCGTCCGAACCGGTTTCGCCGGTGCGGATGCGAATGGCTTGTTCGACGGGGCTGACGAAAATCTTGCCGTCGCCGATCTTGTCGGTCTTGGCGGCGTCGATGATCGCCTCGATGGCGCCGTCGACGAGATCGTCGTCCAGAACGACCTCGATTTTCACTTTCGGCAGGAAGTCCACGACATATTCCGCGCCGCGATACAGCTCGGTATGGCCTTTCTGGCGACCGAAGCCCTTCACCTCGATCACGCTGAGGCCCTGGATGCCCGCTTCCTGCAGGGCTTCTTTCACCTCATCGAGCTTGAACGGCTTGATGATCGCTTCGATCTTTTTCATCGCTGGGTCTCCTCGCCAGATGCTTCGTTCATGGCACAGATCACTTTCATCCGGGGGTCTCAATTGGCTAAGGTCATTCCCGTGGATCCGCCGGGTGGGATTCTTGGGGTGAGATTAAAATAACGGCATGATGATTAAAAGATGTGCCGTTTGAAAACTTTTGGGCTGAAATCATGACGGAACTGCTGACAGCCGCGCAGATGCGCGCCATCGAACGGGCGGCCATTGAGAGCGGCGAGGTGACCGGGCTGGAGCTGATGGAACGCGCAGGTGCGGGCGTTGTCGAGGCGATTTTCGAGGAATGGCCGGAGCTTGCCGGGGCGGATGAGGCGGGCGGCGATGGCGGTGTTGATCGTCTGGCGGAGAAGGGGGGCGTTGCCCCCCGGCCTGCGGTCACCCCCCAGGATATTTGTGAACAGAAGAAGCGCAGGGCGGTGGTGCTTTGCGGGCCGGGGAATAATGGCGGCGACGGGTTCGTGGTGGCGCGGCTGTTGAAAGAGCGCGGCTGGGAGGTGGAGGTTTTTCTTTACGGTGATGCGGGCAAGCTGCCGCCGGATGCGAAGGTGAATTATAAGCGGTGGCTGGAAAACGCAGGCGTTCACAAGTGGGATGACAACTTTATCGAGGATACCCTCGACGAATGCGACCATGATTTGGTTGTCGACGCAGTTTTCGGAATCGGCCTTTCCCGCCTGATGCCGGACGATACAGAACGTACTTGGCATGGTTTTGTGCCCCGCGTCTTCAGCTGGCACCAAAAGGATAGACCCAAATACGTCGCTGTCGATATTCCCAGTGGCATATGCAGTGACTCAGGCCGCAATTTGGAAGGGGCGTTCCCTACCGATCTGACGGTATCGTTCCATCGCGCGAAAGTAGGGCACTACTTGTTGCCCAAAGGCCCGCCGGAGGGCGGAACGGTTTGGTGCGGAAAAGTAGTCGTCAAGGATATCGGTCTCAAAGCTCCCTACGTCACCGGCGCTGTGCGCTTGTGCGACCCGATGGCATCAACACTGACCAAGTTCAGCGATACGCATAAATATTCCCACGGCCACGCGCTGATCCTGTCGGGCGGGCCCGGCCGGACCGGGGCGGCCCGGATGGCGGCGCGGGGGGCGCTGCGGATCGGGGCCGGGCTGGTGACGCTGGCGGTGCCGCCGGCGGCGCAGCAGGAAGTGGCGGCGCAGGTCACCGCGATCATGCTGCGGCGGGTGGGCGATGCGAGGGCGCTGGCAAAGGTTCTACAGGATGC
>JBNKUW010000080.1:0-11511 GCA_050298835.1 Marivivens sp. | reverse complement strand
TGCAATCAGACCGCAAGATAATTTGGGCCGGACTAGCAGGTGGAACGGCCTCATTTGTCGCCTATGGGTTGGTCATTTGGGCGTTTACTCAGGCCCCAATTGCGCTTGTGACCGCACTGCGTGAGACATCAATTGTTTTTGCATTGCTGATCGGTGTTGGCGTTCTGAAAGAACGCCTTGACCTCGCCAGAGTCGCCTCAGCGATGGTCACACTTATGGGCGCAATACTCCTGCGCGTGTCAAAATCTTAAACATTTGAATTGGAAACAGGAATTGAGCTGCTCTCTGTTCCTGCTTGACCTCCTTCTCTTCGAAAATCAGCAGGCAACAAATCGTAGCTTACGTCAGTGTCTGGTTTTCGGGGGGGCACTTGGCTTTGATCCTGCCCCTCGTTCTTCAGTTGGTGCACTCCACCTTTTCAGAGCAAGGCCAAACCAAAGCACATCTGTCTGGGTCGCTTCTAGAGGCCAAGTAGGTCGAGCGCGATGTTATAGCTCGTTTCAGGTTGTGTGACATCAAACTGAACGGATTGCATACCCTGAGCGACCGCCCCCGCGATATTTTTGGCCTGATCGTCAACAAAAACACAGTCGGCGGCAGGTAGGCCCAATGCCTCTAGAACAAACCTGTAGGCACGCGGGTCAGGTTTCAGAATGCCGGTATAGGTCGCATCTACAATCGCATCAAAATCTTTCAAAAACGGAAGTTTCTCACGAAAATCTGAACCATAGAACAAGTCGAGTTCATTCGACAGAATGGCTAATTTCTTTCCGCATGCTTTTGCTTGTGTGATCGCCTTTATTGCTTCTGGCCGGATGACGGCCGCGGGGTCTGCTCCCCTAACCCGTCCGACGAATTCCGGAAATTCGGTCCATGCCTCGCCCACCAGCGCGCCAGTTTCCCGCATCCGTATCGCCCAGTAGTCCCGCTCGGATATCTCACCAGATTGCATTGCACGCCATTGAGGATCGTTCTCAGGATCAAAAGGGCCACGCCACATTAATGTGCCTGCATCCAAACCCAACGCCTGTTCCGAAAGATCATGGGTTTCGAACAGGGTGCGTGAAATGACGCCCCCGAAGTCAAGCACCAGTGCTTCTGCCATGCTTTAATTCACTTTCTTTATGGTGCCGTCAGATATCCAACTGTCGAAGACGTTCATTGCCGCTTCGGAGAAAGCAGCATCGTTGATATGTGCGTCCAGTTCGATCAACGAGACGTTGTCAGGACAGTTCTGCCGGATTTCGTCGACAAACAGCGACAGTCCTTCGGGATCGGAAAGTGGTCCGCCAGGTCGATCCCATTCGTTCCCCCCCTGCAAAGGGAGCAGCAAAACAACAGGTCCATTCGCGCCAGCGAGCTTAGCGCACATTGTCTTGGCCATTTGGCGACGTTGTTCAGCAGTCATCATTACCGAGGAAAGCAAGCGGTTGTGAGCATGGACCTCTTGCCCAGAGAGTGCGAGCGGCACATCCTGCCAACCAACAATATCAACGAGGTCATAGCATCCGATCGACACGATTTGTGGCGTCGCGCTCTGCCCTGCGTTGGTCATCCGATCGGCCCCTGCACTAACGGCGGACCCCATCAGGTGATTGCCCACTTCCTGCGGGGCGAAATCGAAAACCGCATCAAAGGCACCCTGTCCCGCGAGGCTTTCAAACGCGCGCCCGCCCATTCCGGTCGCATGGAATACAGCGACCTCAAACCCGCGTTCTTCAAGAGCAGGTTTCAGAGCCACCATGTAGCGAAGGACAGTTTTGCCAAATGACGTCATGCCGATCAGTGGCTTACTTTTGTCGAACGGCTCTACCGCACGTGCGGCGCCCAGAACAGCGCCTGCCGCTTGGCTCAGTGATGCTTTGCAGACGGAGTTCAGACCATAGAGTCCGCCCGCCCAGAGAATCATCTGCACGTCCGCAGCGACACGCTCGGGCGGGATGAGAGCCGAAAATGAAACGGTTGAAACCACGTATTTCGGAACTCCGAGCGGCAGCGCAGCGCAGACGTCGAGTGCCAGATCAGTTCCCATAGTTCCGCCGAGGACGATCACCCCGTCAATAAGGCCATCGTGATGCAAACGCGCAGCGAGCTGAGCCGCACCCTTAGCCATGATCTGCATCGCGATGTTTTCATCCTCGGAGTCGATCGCCTCTTGGATGGAATGCCCGCCTTCCTCGGCGACGTCATGTTTCGAATAATCTGCCGGCTCTGCGGGACTGCCTAATACGCTGACATCCATTGTCAGGACGGCACCGCCCTGCTTGCGGATTACGTCAGCCACGTAGTTTAGCTCATCATCTTTGGTGTCGTAGGTACCCACGACGAGGATCGTGCGGTTCTCACTCATAACTTTATCCAAACAGTTTTGAGGTCAGTATATTTGTCAAAGGCGTGGAGCGATTTGTCGTGACCGTTTCCGGACTGTTTGACACCACCCAACGGAACCGTGTGATCCGCCCCACCATATGTATTCACATGCACGACCCCCGCGCGAATGCGACGTGTCATTTTATGTGCGCGTGACAGGTTGGCCGTCCAAACCGCTGCCGCAAGTCCGTAGTCGGTCCCGTTCGCAAGCTGAACCGCCTCTTCTTCGGTATCAAATGGGATCACGGCAAGAACGGGACCAAAAACCTCTTCTTTCGCCAAGCGATCTGTAGGGGCTACGTCTGTCACAATCGCAGGGGACATATAGTAGCCACCGGTTTCTTCCAAAATGCGCTCTCCGCCTGTGACAATACGCCGACCGTTCTTTCGGGCTTCTTCAACAAACCCGAGGTTCTGTTCAAGCTGGCGCAGGGAATTAACCGCTCCGGCATTGGTATCGCACGCCAGCGGATCACCGACAGACATGCTTTCGGTCGCCTGAGCGAGCAGGTCCACAAATTCGTCATGGATACTTCGCTCGACCAAGAGTCGTGATCCAGCAACACAGACCTGCCCTGAATTGCGGAAAATTCCGTTCACAGATACTTTGGCCGCCTGCGCCAGATCGGGCGCATCTGCGAACACGATGTTGGGGGATTTCCCGCCGAGCTCAAGATAGACACGCTTCAGATTGGACTTTGCCGAATACTCCAAAAGCCGCCGTCCGACCGAACCCGAGCCGGTAAAAACCAGAACATCGACATCCATCGACATCCCGATTGCTTCGCCAACCACACTTCCCGGACCTGTGACGACATTGAACACCCCTGCAGGCAGCCCGGCTTCCAGTCCGAGCTCGGCAAGTCGGACAAGGGAAAGCGACGCTGTTTCAGCAGGTTTCAGAACAACCGTATTCCCAGCCGCCAGTGCCGGTGCAAACTTCCACGCACCGATCATCAAGGGGAAGTTCCAAGGTACAATCGCGCCAACGACCCCTACCGGCTCGCGATGGATCAGGCCGAGTGTGTCATCTGCCGTCGGCGCGATCTCTCCGTAAATTTTATCGATTGCTTCGGCATAGTAGCGAATTGTTGTCACAGCAGAGAGGGGTTCGGCCGTAAGCGCCATACCAATCTCGGTTCCGTTGTTCCGGACACCAAGAACAGCCAGCTCCAAGGCGTTGGCCTCAATCAGATCAGCCCATTTCATCAGTATTTTCTTACGGGTCGCAGGGGCCATCCCGGACCATCTGCCATCATCAAATACACGACGCGCGGCTGCAATCGCTGCATCGGCATCCTCTTTGGTGCCTTTCGCCATCGTTGTCATTACGGACCCGTCGATGGGTGAAATGACTTCCATCGTTGCGCCGTCCGACGATGCGCGACGCTGGCCGTCGATGACATGCAGAAAGGGCGGCACTACGGCGTTGCGCAGCTTTTCGATTTCAATACGGTCAAGCATGGCTCACCCCATATGGCTTTCGTGAATGTCGTGATCATGTTCGGACTCGGGCTGGTTCATCGTCTTTTCACGGATTGCACCCCAAATATGCAGGATGATCATCAAGACGATCGCTATGACCAGAACTGCGCTGATCGGTCTGTCAAAGAAATCGAGAGGGCTATGAACCCGCGCCAATGCAGAGCGGAGTTTGACCTCCATTATTCCACCCAAAACAATCCCGAGGATGATTGGCACGATGGGCAGGTTCTGACGCTTCAGGACCAATCCAAGGATACCGAAGGCAGCGGCCAGAACGCAGTCGGTAACCGAATTGCGCAGACTGTAAACGCCGACAAAGGATAGCGTCAGGATCGCCATGCCCAGAAAACGGGTTGGGATCTGGATGATCTTCATCAGCAAATTGGAAGACATTGCGACAAAGATCACAACAATCACGTTCAGCAAGATCATTGCGATATAAAGGGCGTAGACGAAATCCAGATGATCTCTGAATAGGCCCGGACCTGGTACGACGTTGTGGACGTAAAAGACCGAGAGCATCATGGCTGTCAGTGCTTCGCCAGGGATACCCAGCGCCAAAAGGGGGATCATGGCGGCTGCCGGCACTGCGTTGTTAGCCGATTCCGAAGCAACCAGTCCTTCTTCACTCCCATTGCCAAAGGCATCAGGGTCTTTCGACGTTTTCTGGGCAAACGTGTAGGTTAGAAACTGCGCAGTGAATTCGCCGACGCCCGGAATCATCCCCATCAGAACGCCAAAACCTGCTCCGGAAAATGCGATACGTTTGTGCTGGAAAACTCGGGTCAGTGCGCCGAACATATTGCCTGAAATCCGCTGAGTTTTCGGCGCGTGGTCGCCTTCGGACAAGAGGACAAACGCCTGACTGAGAGCGAAAAGCCCGAGTACAACTACGATCAAATCCACACCTGACGAAAGAAATTCAAACCCAAAGGTGAACCGCTGTGTGTATTTCACCGGCTCGAGCCCGATTGTGCCGATGAATATCCCAAAAGCTGCCAACGATCCGGCCGCAAAGGTCTGCCCGCGGTGAGCAATCACTACCAGAATGATCCCAAGCAACGCTGCAAGGAAAATTTCGCGCGACCCGAACATCGGCGCGACCTTGGCCAGAACGGGGGCAAGGAAAATCAACGCCGCAATCGAAAGGACACCTCCGATAAAGGAGGCCCCGTAAGCAAGCCCCAGCGCTTTGAGTGCCTGCCCGCGTTTTGTCATCGGATAGCCGTCATACGTGGTTAACGCATTCACAGGCGTTCCGGGCGTATTAATCAGGATCGCGGGAAGTGAGCCCCCGTACATCGACGATCCGTAAATACCGAGCAGCATTGTCAAACCAACAATCGGTTCGAACGCAAACGTTGCGGGAAGCATGATCGCAATGGCAACGGCAGCCCCAACGCCGGGGATAGCGCCAATAATCACACCACCAATCGAACCGATAAACAGGGCCAGAGCAACCTGCGGAGAAAGGATCAGGTCAAGACCTGCCAGAAACGCATCCATCATCAGCCCCTTAGAAATATGTCATCATGAAGGTGCGTAGTGCGCCTTCGGGTAGCAGTCCGTATATCTCTCCGGCGGGGATTTTGACGTGGAGGAAACCTTTGAACAGGACCACCACGACCAATCCGAACCCGACTGCAGCAACCATCCATCCCCAGCCGCGATAACCGAGCCGGAGCGTCAATGTTGTTGTGAACAAAAGCGTTGCGATTAAGTAACCGAGCACCGGAACAATCAGAACATAGGCGATGAACCAGAGCGCATACTCAATGGATTTAATCCAATGAAGCACCTCTTCGAACCGCCCGGGAATTTTCTCGGAAACAGCAGCGCCGATCAGATGCATTCCCGAAAACAGCACCATAATGGCAATTGAAACAACGGGCCAGAAGGCAGGTTGGGCAAACAGTTTGGTGCGCGGGACCCATGAGGTTTGGTCTGGGATGTGTGACGCTAGAAACAGAGCGAACAACAAAGAAGACAGGGCGACAAAGAAATCACCGGGCCTTCTGTAGCGTTTGAACAAGTCCTGAAATGTCTTGATACGGTGCAACGGAAAGCTCTCCCCTTTTCCGGTGAAAGGATACCCCATTGTATTCGAACAACGGGGTATCCGTTGACCTTAGTTTCCGATCATACCGGCAACGCGTCCAAGAGTTTCGCCATCGCTGGCGATCTGCGCCGTCGCAGCGTCAGAATCCTGCCAGTAAATCAATGCTCCGGTTTGTGCCGAAAGCTCTTTGGCAGCGTCGGACGCCATGACGGTCTCGGCAACGGCGGCAATCTTTTCACGGACGTCTGCGGGTGTATCCGCCCGAACAAACAGACCGTTCCAGAGTGCTAGGTTCAAGTCGGGGGCAATTTCACCCACAGTACGGGTGTCTGGTGTCAGCGGAATGCGCTCACCACCGATTGAAGCCAGTACATTCACATCGTCCAGACATGGCAGGATCAACTGAAGCGTCGTGTTGATCACGTCCGCATCCCCCGAAGCGAGCGTATTACAATCAAGCGCGTCAAAGGCCGCCTCGTACGCGTAATCAAAGTCCATCTCCTTGGCCAAGGCAAAGGTCACTTGGGTCGGGATCAGAAACGATCCGAAATGGCCCAGTGCGACTTCGTTTTCTTGCGCATAAGAGGCGAGCTCTTCCATCGATGCATAGGGGGCTGACTTCGAAGTTGCGATAACGAATGGATAGGTCAGGAAAATGCCTACAGGTTCGAACGGGTTCGGGCTCAGCGCGGGAATGCCGACCTCGGGTCCAACAAGCGGTACATCGATGACAAATGATCCGACAGTGTAGCCATCCGCATCTGCGGAAGCGACTTCGGCAGCACCGGGGAACGGCCCACCGCCGCCACCAGGCTTGTTCACAACTGCTGCGGGGACGCCATAGGTCGCCTGAAATTCGTCTGCGATCATTCGGGTCAACACATCTTCGAGATCACCCGGAGGGAACGGGACAACGAACTCGACCGGCTGTTCGGGATATTCGGCGTGCGCCACGAGAGGAACCAACGCTGTTGTCAGTGCCACTGCAGCGAGAGTGGAAAACTTTTTCATTCTTGACTCCCTGTCATATGGTTCATTATTTGAACCGTTGGTATCAAAATTATTGCAACCTCAGATCAAGTCTGTCAATCATTCTGTGACAACCACCGACGACAACCGCGATGATTCAGGGTCACGATTATGGGAACAATCACCAAAGCTCTTGATTTATTAGGGTATTTCTCCAGATCCCGCCCCGACATCGGATTAACCGACTTTGTTCGCCTGTCCGGTCGGGACAAGGCAACAGTCCACCGTCACCTGACCGAATTGCAGGAAAATGGCTTTCTAGATCAGGATATGATCACGCGTTCTTACCGGTTGGGACCGGCGATTCTGCGCTTGGCAGCCGTTCGCGAGGCGACCAACCCGTTCCAAACCATGATCCGGCCAATTGTCGTCCGTCTTGCAAATGAGGTCGGTGAATTGTGCCACGCATCCCTCCTTCAGGATGATGTCCTCTCACCGGTTTGTCACTTTGACCCTGCGCTCCACGGTACACAGGTGCACTTCCATGAAAGCGAGCTCTTACCGCTCCATGCGACTTCGTCGGGACTGGCGGTCCTTGCCTTTGGACCCCAAAACCTACGGGACCGCGTGCTCGGCACTCAGTTGAACGCATATACATCTGCGACCATTACCGACCCGACTTTCCTTGAAGAAAAAATCGACGACGCGCGGGCTTCTGGAATAGCCAGCCTCGATCGCGCTTTCGACGAAGAGGTTACATCGCAAGGAGCAGCCATTTTCGATGCGAGCGGCACGGTACTAGGCGCCCTTTCTGTAGCCGTACCTACAGTTCGGGCCACAACCGAGCGATTGGAAAAAATCAGGAAAGAGCTGATCTCGGCTGCGATCGCAGCGAGCAACTCTCTGGGCGGTGTCTTGCCTCAAGACCACCCGTTTCACACCTGAATCCGGAATTAGAACAGACCCTGTAGTTTGGCTTACAGTAAAGGAACTACGATGAAAGAAGTGAACTTTCTCAAAGAGAACAACGCGCGCCACCTTTGGCATCCGATGGCTCATCCCGCCGATAGTATTGCCAATCCTCCAGATATCATCGTCAAAGGTGAAGGCGTAGAGATTACCGACGTTGACGGTCACCGCACCGTTGACGCTGTTGGCGGCCTCTGGAACGTGAACCTCGGGTATTCCTGTGAGCCAGTGAAGGAAGCTATTGCCCGTCAGCTTGATACCCTTCCGTACTATTCGATTTTCCGCGGTACAACGAATGACAATGTGATCGAGCTCTCGCTCATGTTGCGGGAATTCTTTGCCGAAGACGGGTTGAGCCGGGCATTCTTCACTTCGGGTGGTTCGGATTCCGTTGAAATCGCACTTCGTTTGGCACGCCAGTTTCACAAAATTCGCGGTGAAGCCGGAAGGGTAAAGTATCTATCACTCAAAAAGGGATACCACGGCACCCACACGCTGGGCGCTTCGGTGAACGGAAACGCCAACTTCCGCACACAATACGAACCGCTGATGCCGGATTGCTACCACATTCCCGCGCCCTATCCCTATCGCAATCCGTTCAACGAGACCGATCCGGAAATGCTGGCACAGCTCTGCCTTGCAGCCCTCGAGGATGAAATCAAATTTCAAGGTGCCGAAACGATCGCCGCCTTTATCATGGAACCTATCCTGGGCGCTGGCGGGGTAATTCCCCCGCACAAGAGCTTTATGCCCGGTGTGCGCGACATCTGCACAAAATACGGAATCCTCCTGATCGCGGATGAGGTCATCACCGCCTTTGGCCGCACCGGCAGTTGGTCCGGATCGCGCCTATGGGGCGTCAAACCAGACATGATGACCACAGCCAAAGCAATCACCAACGGCTACTTCCCGTTCGGAGCTGTGATGATTTCCGATGTCGTGTCGGAAGTGTTCGAAAAGGACACCACCGGCAAAGGCGCAATCGGGTCGGGATACACCTACTCCGGTCACCCAGTTGGCGCCGCCGCTGCTATCGCCTGCTTGCAGGAAACCCAACGCCTGCAGGTGAATGACAACGCTGCCGCACGCGGGCAGGATCTTTATCGGGGCCTGCTCTCGCTTCAGGAGAAATACAGCATCATTGGTGATGTCCGTGGTGGTCACGGTCTCATGTGTGCTCTCGAGCTCGTATCCGATCGGGCGACCAAAGCCCCCATCGACAAAAAGACGATCGGCTCCATTCATCGCGCCACCTACGAAGCCGGTGCAATGGTCCGCGTGTCGGGAAATAACATTATCATGTCCCCACCTCTCGTCCTGACAAAAGCCAACGTCGACACGATCTTGTCCGCACTGGAAACAGGCCTCGCCTCCAATGGTTAGGCAAAGCGGCCGGCGTGTTTTTCAACGCCGGTCAAAGATGAGAACGGCGGTGCAAAATTGGTCCAAGGTTGCACCGTCGTATTGAAGGCGCAGGCGGCGGAAAAGTCGTCCACTTTTGCCATCTTCCGGCAGGGCAGGGCGAAGGAATTTGTACGTATGTCTGCATCTAGAAAGGTGTATTGATCATCTCTCTGAGCGACGCACAGGCAGCTTGCTCGAGGCCTTCATCTCCTTGAGTGACAGGTTTGAGCGAATGCTGGTTACACCAGGCAGACGCCGCAATGTGCTGTCAACAAAGGCGCTGTAGTCGTCCAAATCACGTGCGACCACGACCAGCAAAAAATCATCCTCTCCCGTGGTGTTATGGCACGAGAGGATATTGGGCGTGACCTCAATAATACGTTGGAATTCAGCTGTGGCGGCCTGATCGTGCTCTGAGCAGCTGAGCTGTACGAAGGCCATCACGCCGAGCCCGAGTTTTCGCCGATTGAGGTGGGCCTGATAGCCCTCGATAATACCCGTCTCTTCCAGCTTCTTTAGCCGCCGCCAACAGGGCGTTTCGCTCATGTTGAGATGCTCAGCCAGTTTGGCGTTGGTCATGCGGCCATCGCTTTGAAGCAGTTCGAGAATCTGTGCGTTGACAGTGTCGATGATGGGCAAGGGAAGAATGTCCTCAATAATCTCAGGCAGAGAGGTATTTATGCTCAGAAAAATCACAATGAAGGGCAGAATAGCAAGGTTATTTCGCCACTGCATGATATCTACCACTCAATCAGCCGAAAAAACCGAAAGACCCTTCTATGAAAGCTGTCCTGTTCGAGAAATTCCAAGAAACCCCCAAGGTCGTAACTGTCGCAGACCCGTCACCGGAGCCACATGGGGTCGTCCTGAAGGTCGAAGCAACGGGTGTATGTCGCAGCGACTGGCACGGTTGGATGGGGCACGACAGTGACATAGATCTTCCTCACATCCCGGGCCACGAACTGGCGGGTGTTGTCGCGGCAATCGGCAAGGACGTGAAAAACTGGAAGGTCGGCGACCGGGTCACCGTTCCCTTCATCTGCGGTTGCGGGTCATGCAGCGAATGCCATGCCGGTCATCAGCAGGTCTGTCTGCATCAGGAACAGCCGGGCTTCACCCATTGGGGCAGCTTTGCGGAATTTGTGCCCATCCATCAGGCTGACCTGAACCTGGTCGCTTTGCCCGAGGCGATGGACTTTGCCACCGCCGCCAGCCTGGGGTGCCGGTTTGCAACCTCGTTCCGCGCGGTGATCGACCAAGGCAAGGTCAGCGCGGGCCAGTGGGTCGCCGTGCATGGCTGCGGCGGTGTCGGCCTGTCCGCGGTGATGATCGCCAGCGCAGCGGGGGCGAATGTGATCGGCGTTGATCTGGACCCCGCCAAACTGGCACTCGCCAAAGAACTTGGAGCCGTCGCGGCCATTGATGGCAAGGGCGACGTGGTTGAGGCGATCAAGGAAATCACCAAAGGCGGCGCCCATGTCTCGCTCGATGCGCTTGGGCATCCGATGACGATGACCAACTCGATCCTCTGCTTGCGCCCGCGAGGCAAACACATCCAGGTCGGCCTCATGCTGGGGGATCATGCAGCCCCAGCGGTGCCGATGCCCAAGATCGTGGGCCAAGAGATCGAGCTTCTAGGTTCCCACGGAATGCAGGCGCACCGCTATGGCGCAATGCTCGATATGGTCGAAAGCGGTAAGCTCGACCCCGCACGGCTGGTCGGCGACAGGATCAGCCTCGACGCAGCACCCGAGGCCCTGATGAACATGAACAAATTCCAGTCCATAGGCGCGACCGTCATCACGAGCTTCTGAACCATGGGCAAGATTGCAGTCATCAGTGCCGGCAACTTGACGTCGGCGATCATTGAGCGCTTGGTTTCGAGCGGGTTGGGGACGCTCCACGCGGCCATTGTCTCTATGCAGGACAACGGCTTTGGTGAGTGATCACGGCATCCAAGTTGTGGCGTAAACGTCGCTCGGCTAGGGGCGGATGACATCACGAAGCAGACGTTCGTTCGAGTAGCATCATCAGTCACTCTGGCCTCAAAGCCGCCATTCATGATCAACGCAGCAAACGACCCATTCCGGTCCTTGGCCAATACATCCTATGCCGCGTTTCAACTTCCACAAGGCGGCCGTTGATTCAATGTGCAGCATCTTGATGGAGCAGAGGTCCACTACGCGGGGCAACTGTCACATGTCACCGATTGCGACCGTTTTGGACCGAATGAAGTTCCCTGACACTGCGTAATT
>JBNKUW010000079.1:0-11551 GCA_050298835.1 Marivivens sp. | reverse complement strand
ATCCTGCTTGCGTGCCCACCACAGCAGCGCCGGGCTCAACAGTCTTAGCAGCCAGCTGTATCGTCCGCGTTGGTCGCTCATGCCGGGAGGGCCTCCAACAGCTTATCCAGTGTCGCGATCACCGTGCCGACGTCGATCGCAATCGCGAACTTCTAAAGGGTATCGAGCCATCGGAACTCTACGAAGCCGGACTGACCGTGATGATGCGGATCGTATTCCTGCTCTCGGCCGAAGAGCGCGGGCTGCTGTTGCTCGGCGACGAGTGCTACGAAGCGAACTACGCCGTATCCACGCTGCGGCTGCAGCTCCGGGCCGAAACCGAGGAGATCCTTGAGCGGCGCAAAGACGCCTGGTCTCGTCTTCTCGCGATATTTCGGGCCATTTTTGGCGGCATCCAACACGAAGCTATGCAATTGCCGGCATTGGGCGGGTCCTTGTTCGATCCGGATCGGTTTCCGTTCCTTGAGGGCCGCACAAAAGGCTCCAGTTGGAGAATTGATGCAGCGGAGCCGCTTCCGATCGACAACCGCACAGTCCTGTATCTAACGGATGCGGTTCAGCTTTTCCGGGGGCGCACGCTTTCTTATCGTGCACTCGACGTCGAGCAAATCGGTTACGTCTATGAGGGCCTGCTTGAGCGCACTGTCACACGAGCGAAGGAGGTCACGCTGGACCTCGCCGCTACCAAGGACGCGAAAACTCCCTGGGTCACATTGCCCGAACTCGATGATACGGCAGCGAGCGGACGATGTGCTGTTGAAGAGCTTCTAAAAGAGCGTACCTCCAGCGCGGTAAGCCGGGTTCGAAACGACTTGGACAAACCGGTCGATGAAAGCGGAGCGGACAAACTGCTAACGGCTTGTCATGGAGATCGGACGCTACGCGATCGAATCCGGCCATACTTCCATCTTTTGCGGACGGACCGATGGGGGTATCCCCTGGTCTACCCGAAGGGCACCTTTATGGTGACGGCCAGCGGAGATCGCCGAGAAAGCGGTACGCACTACACGCCCAAATCCTTCACTGAGGCAATCGTAAAGCGGGCACTGGAGCCGATCGTCTATGCCGGACCGGCTGAAGGCAAGTCCCGTGAGGAATGGGCGCTGAAATCACCGGACGAAATTCTCGATCTCAAAATCTGTGATCCTTCGATGGGTTCTGGCGCGTTCCTCGTCGAGGTTTGCCGATGGTTGTCGGAACGATTGGTCGAGGCTTGGACGCGGATCGAAGATCAGGGCAAGAGCGTTACTGCCGACGGCGAAATCGTCGACGAAGTTTGTTCGAGAGAGCCTCTTCGCAACGATGCGGAAGAGAGACTGCTGACGGCTAAGCGCTTGATCGCCGAACGGTGCCTCTATGGTGTGGATTCGAATCCACTCGCTGTTGAACTCGCGAAGTTATCGGTCTGGCTAATCACGCTGGCCAAGGGGCGGCCCTTTGGTTTTCTTGATCACAATTTGCGCTGTGGCGACAGCCTGCTTGGCATCACGAACCTGGATCAGCTTCACTTCCTGGAATTGAACCCGAACGAGGGTAGCTCCAAGAAGCTATTCGCATCAGAGATCGATGAGGCGGTTTCGGAGGCGTTGGAACTTCGATCCGAGCTCAGACGTCGCCCGATCCGGGACATTCGTGATGTCGAGGCCATGGCGCTTCTCTACGAAGAAACTAGGGGCAAACTGGCATTACCTGCATTGGTGGCCGATGTTCTTTTGGCAGACGCACTCGCTTTGAGTGGACGAACGATGGACGTGGCAGGTCTCTCCATTGATGTTGGAGCCGCACTGGCTGGTGACGTCGATAAATTCCGCGCGTTGTCACAACGGGCCTCCGTCGGCTTGAACTCGGATCTTCCAGCGGAGAAGAAAGCCAGACGGCCCTTTCATTGGCCGCTCGAATTCCCGGAGGTCTTCAGCAACTCGAGAGGAGGATTTGATGCCTTCGTAGGGAATCCGCCATTCGTTGGCGGCCAGCTTCTGTCTGGCAACTTTGGCCAGTCGTATCAGAATTATTTAATCAAGTATGTGGCCTATGACGAGAAGGCGTCAGCCGACTTGGTCGTCTTCTTCTTCTTGCGCGTGTACGCATTGCTTCGCGGGAGGGGGTGCATGGGGCTCCTCGCTCGCCGCTCGATTTCCGAAGGTAAGAATCGCGAAACTGGCTTAACACAGCTCCTGGCGCGTGGGGCAAATATCTATTGCGCGACTACAAACATAAAATGGCCCGGAAAAGCATCTGTCATCGTTCATCAAATTCATATCGCCAAATGTGAGTGGTCAGGAGCCAGAATTCTGAACAACACCAAAGTCGCTACGATCTCGGCTGACTTGAGTGATCTCGAATTTTGGGACGCAAAAAAATAGAGGAGAACCTGGATCGAATATTTCAGGGGACCATTCTTATAGGTAACGGGTTTAAACTGAATCAGGACCAAGCGTTAGGTTGGATTTCTGACGATATAGCTTATAGAGACGTCCTATTCCCATTTGTCGGTGGAAACGAGGTCAACAAGAATCCAAGTTATACTCCGTCTTGTTGGGTAATAAACTTCTGGGATTGGCCTGAATCGAAGGCATCGTGCTACGATAGAGCGTTTGCTTGCCTGACGGAAAAAGTAAAGCCGGAGCGGACACGCAGAAAGGCAAGCGGTGAATATCAACTTCGGAGGCCGCTGCCAGATAGGTGGTGGCAACACGGTGAGAAGAGGCCTGCGCTATATCATGCGATAGGCCGTGGACGCCACTTCTTAAAGCATCCAAAAGGTTGGAAGCAACAGAAGTATACGTTTGACCGCGTCATGGCCATATCAACAGGGGTTACTAAGTATCCGGCATTCACTTTTTTGCCTTCTGCCTATGTGTATTCACATAAACTCTGTGTTTTAGCCGATGAAAGATTTTCTATGTTCGCAATTCTATCATCAGATATTCATGGTATCTGGGCTTGGACACAGAAAACATCGCTTGGTGGAGATTTATACAGTCTCGTTTACGCCCATGGGAATATATTTGAAACGTTTCCGTTTCCAGATGGATTCTTGTCAGGCGGCGATGCTGAGCTTGAATATGTCGGAGAGCAATTTTTCAAAGCTCGACAATCATTCATGGAGAAATGCAACAAGGGTCTAACGAAATTTTACAACGATTTCCATAACCCAAAGAAGAATGATCGTGAAATCGTCGCCCTTCGCAACCTACAAAGGGAAATGAATGAGGCCGTCTGCCGACGTTACGGCTGTGAGATTGAACTTGGCTGCGGGTTTCATGAAGTTGGATATCTTCCGGTAGGAAGCAATACGCGGTTCACGATCAGCGAAGATGCACGGTTGGAGATATTGAGGTTGCTTTCGAAGCTCAATAGGGAGCGCTACAACGAGCAGTTGGTCTCTCGTCCATCGACAAGAAACCGGGGCGGTGAAGAGGCCGATGAGATATTAGCTCTGGACGATGACGATCTTTTTGCATTCCAGGGCGGTGAGGAATGACTGAACCGCGCGACAACTGCTTTTCCAGCCTCCGGAGAGAGACATGACTTCATCTGAGAACAATGTGGCGTCTCAAAGCGCATGGCTGTTGGTCGAAGCGGGTGACAACCAAATCAAAACCTCTTTTCCTGTGTACACAGTGGCGCTTGGGGGCGAGCGCGCGCTATATGCAGGGATCGCCGAAGGCGACTGGATATTGGTGGCTACATTTTCCGGACACGTTGCACGTGTCGGACGCATCCTGCGTATAAGATCATGCCTTGCAGAGACGACCTTTTATTTCGATCGCGTGCTCTCCATAGATGCGGGTATTGCGCTTTCCGTTGCCGGGTTTTCTCTGCCGACGAAAGGTCCGATGGCGCGGTTGCAGTGGAGCGACTTCGTCGCAGCCTTGCAGAAACTGACTGGCCGCAGTTTGGAAGACGTACCGTTGATTGCCGATCAGTCATATATCCGAGAGCTCCTGCAATTCGCGGTAATGGACGATCTCTTGGGGCCAGCAAACGGCCCGCATGAGCAAATCCTCGACATGAGCGTCCGTGACCGGTACCTCGTGGGAAAACTCGCTCCCCGCGATGAAGGCGACGCAGGAATCGAGGGATTGGCAGGGCCGCTTGCCACTCAAGATGAAGAAGAGCCCGACGACCTGAACGTCCATCATGGTCGCCACGAGTCGGGAGCCGAGTTCGGCGGTACGACCGGCCGTGTCGATGCCGAGGCGGAAGCGACCGATGAGATCGACGCATCAAGCAACCAGTCGCTGATTCCTTCGAGTTTCGGGCTGACGTTTTGCGTCGACGGCGAAGTGAAGCAGATCAAGGTGATAGCCCGCTGGGGTCAATATGCTCGTCTTTACGATCACGGGCAAAGCAAGACGATAAAAAAGAAGATCAAGGATGCCGACGGAAGGGTAACTCGCACCGAACAAAGCGAAGTCCCGGTCAAGGTTTGGCAACGTGTTCCGTCAGGTGGCGATCTGACGATTGATCTCGTGGAGGGCGCGATTTCCCATCGCGCGCCCGATGACGTGTATCCCGAGGTCCGCCTACAGGGAACGGTTCGCGGTAAGAACGCCAGCGGCGATCGGCTCGTAACGCTCTTTCTCGTCAATGCACAAGGGGAGCCTGATGAGAATAAAGACTCCGCTTGGGTTTTTCAGCCGGAGCTCATCGTCACAGCCGCCGACGGCGCCGAAGATAAGGCGATTTTTAGACGGCGGATATCGCTCGTCGGCAAAGACGACGACACGGAGCGCAAAGCGCTCGAAATGATCTACCGAAAACAGGTCGAGTTTGCAGTTGGCCACGGTGTCGCCGTTCACGCGAAGACCGACGCGGAGAACTCCGAACACGCCGCGGAGGTGCGCACGGTCGTCATGCCGCAATATGAAGTGCCGGTGACAGAGACGCCGGGCTTACGAGCGGAGGACAGACCTGCTATGCGCGCGATGGTCGATCAAGGCCATCTCGACATGGAAGTTCTGGCCAACATGGACCGAGCCGAACTTGTCGCCGCACTTTCTATTCTAGCCAGTGATTACGGCGAATGGATAAGGGAGCAACGGAGCCGCATCGGTCAGGATGTCGTCGGACATGATGCGCAAGCTAATGTGGCATTGGTGCGATGTGAGGAGATCAAAGTGCGTCTTGTGGAAGGTCTGGCCTTGCTGGCCGATCCTCAAAATGAAAAGGCGCTAACTGCATTCCGGTTTGCCAATCGCGCGATGGCGAAGCAGCGAATTCACAGCCTCTTCGCGCTTTCGCAGCGTCGCGGCGAAAGCAAAACATTGGTGGATTTCGAGCTGCGCAGATATCGTTCGTGGAGGCCGTTCCAATTGGCCTTCATACTCTTGTCGCTCCCGTCGCTGGCGGACCCCATCCATAAGGATCGCACCAAGCCATTGGAGGCATGCGCGGACCTGCTTTGGTTTCCAACCGGCGGCGGTAAGACCGAGGCTTATCTTGGAGTGGCGGCATTCGCCATGGCGATCCGCAGGTTACAAGGCGACCTCGGCGGTTACGATGGTTCACGCGGGTTGACCGTGATCATGCGCTATACTTTGCGGCTGTTGACGTTACAGCAGTTCCAACGAGGTTCTGCGCTCATTTGCGCCATGGAGTTGTTGAGACGCGAGGCCGAGGCAAAAGGCGATCTATCTTGGGGCAAGGAGCCGTTCACTATTGGATTGTGGGTCGGCAATAAGGTAACCCCCGGATCGACCGAGGAAAGTCATACGGTAATCGAAAACATACGCAATCCGGAAAAGTTCGACGCGGGCGGTGTGTCTCCGGCACAACTGACGAGTTGTCCTTGGTGCGGATGTGAAATCCTTCCGAAACACGACATCGAAGTCCATGTCGCTACACGGCGAACGACGCTCTATTGCGGCGACAAGCTGGGCCGTTGCGAGTTTTCGAAAGGCAAATCGAGTACTAAATCTCATCCAGGTCTGCCTGTTCTCGTTGTCGATGAGGAGATCTATCATCGTCCGCCATCAATGATGATCGGTACCGTAGACAAATTCGCCATGATGGCGTGGCGCGGTGAGGTCCGCACTTTGTTCGGGCGTGCCAGCACAGAATGTCCCCGGCATGGGTTGCTCTGGCCGGATGCCGACTGCTCCGGCAATCACAATGCTTACAAGGGACTGCCACGCACGACGGTCAAGAACATTACCGTTATTCGTCCCCCCGATCTCATTATACAAGACGAATTCCATCTCATCAGCGGGCCACTGGGAACCATGGTTGGTCTCTACGAGACCGCAATCAACGAGTTGTGTTGTTGGGAATTGGATGGCCGAAAAGTCCAGCCGAAGATCGTAGCTTCGACGGCCACGGTCCGGAAAGCGAGCGAACAAGTCAATAACGTTTTCATGCGGCGTGTCGCTGTTTTCCCGCCGCATGGTCTCGACGTGTCGGATAATTTCTTCTCGGTGCAGCGGCCGGTTACCTCCATACCTGGCAGACGCTATCTGGGCGTTTGCTCGCCAGGCAGTTCAAGGCCAGCCATGTTGATCCGGGTGTACACGGCCTTTCTGACGGCGTCCCAGGCCTTGTTCGACCGCTTCGGGCAAGCAGCCGACCCTTATCTGACGACGGTCGGGTATTTCAACTCCCTGCGGGAACTCGGCGGTATGCGCCGCCTCGCCGAGGACGATGTGCAAACACGATCCTACCGGGTCCGCATGAGCTTGGTCGACCGTCCGGGTCTTTCTCAACGGGGTGTAAACAATATCCGTGAACTGACTTCGCGGGTATCCAGCCGCGATATTCCGAAATATCTCGACCAACTGGAAATCCGGTTCAAGGCGATTTTCGACCCGGCGCTCGGGCGCTTCGTTACGAATTGGGAAGATGGCGAAGCACGCGCCGTGGATGTCGTGCTGGCGACGAACATGTTGTCGGTCGGTGTCGACGTGAACCGACTTGGCCTGATGGTGGTCAATGGCCAGCCGAAGAGCACTGCCGAATACATCCAGGCAACGAGCCGCGTAGGGCGCGCTTTTCCAGGGCTCGTTTGCACGGTGCTTACATGGGCGCGGCCACGCGATCTTTCGCACTACGAGACCTTCGAGCATTATCATGCAACCTTCTACAGGCACGTCGAGGCACAATCGGTGACGCCATTTTCTCCGCGCGCAATGGATCGCGGTTTGACGGGAACCTTGCTTAGCATCATGCGGCTCGAAAATCCGGTCTTCAATCCGAACGCCGGCGCCGCAGCGCTCGATAAACCGGATCGTAAGGAAGCTGCCGACGCACGAGACTTGCTCATCGCCAGAGCTTGGCACATTTCCAGCGAGACTTTATCGCGGGATCTCGCGTCCAACGAGCTGAAGGAGCGTCTGGATGAATGGGCACACGAGGCAAACAAGGGGGGCAGAACGCTCGCCTATGAGAAGAAGGGGGTAAACCGCGCAACGACCGTAGCGCTGCTCAAGAAGCCTGGAATTCAGGCGTGGGACAATTTCACGGTCCCTATGTCGATGCGCGAGGTCGAACCCGGCGTTCGATTGATCATGAGCACCGTCAAGTCGTTCGGTGGAAGCGACCCGGGCTGGCGTGCTCCTCAGCCCGATACTAACGACATGGGGGGGGGACATATGAGCGGCGAGAAGACCCCCGTCGGGGAGGTGCGCCCGAGCCAATTGTTGTGGACATATGGTCCTGGCGCTTTGATCGATCTGCCTAATCTTTCGGTTGTTACACTTGGCACGGAGAGCTGGGAAGTCGGGCGCTGTCAGCCCATTGAGGAGGCCCGTTTACTTGCTGCTGTGCGGAAGGAACTCGGGCAGCAAGTTCAGAGTCTGCGCATGCCGCCCTTTCAGAAGAGTGATGGCGTCGATCCGTTTTCCGCGGAAGCCTTTATCGGTGTGCCGGTCAGGCCATTTCCGCGTTGGCTACGCTGCGTGAAATGCGGCCTCTTGTCCGAGTATGACCTGGGTCTTTTCGAATGCAAGGAGCATCGGTTCAGACCCGAACAAACGAGGTTCATCCACAAGGATTGCAAAGGTTCCAATGGTGATCAGCCGGCCAAGGATGCCGACGCAGTTCCGGCGCGCTTCCTTCTGGCATGCCGCAACGGACATCTCGACGATTTTCCATGGCATTACTTCGTGCATAACGGCGCGTCGACTTGTAAAGGGACGCTCCGCTTTTTCGAGAGTGGCGCATCGCTGCAAACCGAAAACCTATGGGTTAAATGCGACGAGTGTTCGGCAGCGCGCAATATGGCGCATGCCTTCGGTAAGGCTGGACGTGAAAACCTTCCTGGCTGTCGCGGACGCCACCCTCATCTGGATCAGTTTGACGCCGGTTGCCAGGAGCAAGGACGGGCCGTGCTTCTCGGTGCGACGAACAGCTGGTTTCCGATCACGTTATCCGCGTTGGCCATCCCCCTCACACAAGATCCGATCGCGCAGCTCGTGCAGGACGGCTGGGATTATTTCGCCGATTTGGAATCCGAATCCGAAGTTGCGACTACCATCAAGACCTTGAAAAAAACAGGAGCTCTGTCGGGCATCGAAAAATATACCGCGGCAGTCGTTTGGCAGGTCGTGCAATCGATTAAGAACGGTTCAGCCGCTACCAGCGTAACAGACGCCGATATCAAAGGCCCCGAATGGGACGTGTTGACCGATTCCAATCCACCCGCCGATTGGCCACATTTCTTGAGCAAGAGGGTTGATGCGCCTCCATCTTTCACGACCGAAATTTCCAGTGTTCTGCTTTTGGAACGTTTGAGACAGGTCAACGCTCTTCTCGGATTTACGCGCGTCGAAGCCCCGGAGGAGTCCGGTGATCCAAACCTGAGACCCCCACGCGCCTCCCTTTGCAGGAACGCTCCTGAATGGGTCCCCGCGACGCAAGTGCATGGGGAAGGCATCTTCATCAGATTCCATGAAGGCGAAATAGCGAGATGGGAAGCACGTGCGGCGGTCTCCACGCGCAATGACAAATTGCTCGCTGGACACCGGGGTTGGCGAAACGCCAGAAAACTAGATCCGAACGAAGCCTATCCCGGGATCCGGTACGCGATGCTTCACACACTTTCGCATCTCCTCATAAGAGAGCTTTCGCTCGAATGCGGGTATAACGCAGCGAGTATTAGGGAACGCATATATGCCGACACCGATGGCGACCAAAGGCAAGCGGGCATACTCGTTTACACGGCGGCAGCCGACTCCGACGGCACACTGGGCGGTTTAGTCGAACTCGGCAGACCCGAGAATCTAGGTCGACTGCTCGGGCAGGCGCTGAGCCGGGCGGAAATCTGCTCCTCCGACCCGCTTTGCTCGGAGCACAATCCGGAAGATGACCGCTCGCTACATGCGGCGGCCTGCCATGCCTGCGCATTCGTATCGGAGACATCGTGCGAGAAGGGCAATCGGTATATCGATCGCGCCTTGCTGGTGCCAACCCTGGAGGTTGCCGACGCAGCCTTCTTCAAGCGAGATGTAACGTGAACGCGCTCGTCGAGGCGATCATCGATTTGATCGGCAATAGTCCACCCGAAAAGTCCAGCCAACTTGCGACCGCTATAGAGCAGTTGTCCGCGCCTACGGATATCTCAGCGCTGGATCATTGGGCCGGGAATGCCGGTGCTCGGGCTCGGCTTGCCACACTAGTCAAGGCATGGAGAACCACTGCCGTTTCATCGATGGAACTCGCGGGCATGATCAGGGGCGCAAGCGTCGCCTATCATCGCGCAAAGCGAGAACAGGAAATCGAGCTGGTCTGGACCGGCCCATCAAGCACGTTGATCCCTACGCGAAAAACCGAACAGGCGCTAATTCAAGTCATCGATGCCGCCCAATTGCGGCTGTTCATCACGAGTTTCGTTGCTTATGACGTGTCGTCTGTGATGAACGCCCTTTCGCGGGCTTTGGAACGAGGGGTTCGAGTTTCGATGTTGCTCGAAGCCTGCGACAAAGACGGAGGCGGCATTTTCGTCGATGCCATAGCTACGATGAAAGCAGCCATGCCAACGGCGCGAATGCTTTCCTGGCGGAAGAAGGGGGATGTCTTCGCTGGAGGAAAGGTACATGCCAAAGTCGCGGTCGCCGACGAAACCGTTTGTTTCATCTCCAGCGCGAACCTGACGGGTCACGCCATGGAAAAGAACATGGAGGCTGGTGTACTCATCAGGGGAGGAACGACGCCAAGAAGCCTGCAAAGGCACCTCGAAGCCCTGGAAATGACCCATATAATAGAGAAAGTTTGAATTAGGATCGATGTTTGCAACGCGAAAATCAGGCTTATGAAGGCGAGTAACTATCTGCCGACGCCCGAACGAAGCGCTTTAATGGCGAGGGTGAGGCAGAAGAACACGGCTCCGGAGATCGTCGTTCGCAAGCTCCTGCATCGCTTGGGCTATCGTTTTCGCCTCCATCGCCGCAATCTCCCCGGCACGCCGGATATCGTGCTGCCCAAATACCGAAAAATTCTATTTGTGCATGGTTGTTTTTGGCATCGCCATCTTGGTTGCGGCAAGACCACGACCCCCAAAACTCGTACCGAGTTTTGGGAAGAAAAGTTTCGGGCGAATGTCGCTCGCGATCAGGCAAACGAACAGGCCCTCCGTGCCGCAGGATGGGAACCTTTGGTTATATGGGAGTGTGAGACCTCCGATATTGTCAAACTGGAACAGTGGCTTCGTCGATTGTTGTCCGCTTCGCCTCGATCGGATATCGGATCGAACTTTTGGGAGCCCGGGTGATACAAAGGCTTGGGAGGAGAGCGCGCGCCGCTGTGAAATAGTTTCGGGTGCTCGCGGCGGCCGATTGCAGGAGAGCTGGGCCCAGATTTCGCGTGTCGCAAGGGGAATGGCGGTAATCTGCGGAGAGATCAGCTTCAACGGCCAATGGTTAACTGCATCTCACGAAGTGGAGGCTTGCGACCGCAACAGCTGTTCACGGTTAGCGGTGCTCTGACCGCATCTTCCGCGTTTTTTCCCGCAGGGGCATGATGTGCCCCATGAGAGAGGATCGTTTCAACCATAATGTTGACCGTAAGGTCAAAACCAAGACCCCGTGTAGAAGCCGGTGAGTAGCGATAGGGCTTCGGCGGCGATGTCCATAAGCAGGGCGATCACGACAAGCGTGGTAATCAGTTTGCCGCGGGCTGCGCTGATCGAGGCTGAAAACGAAAGGTTCTCGGGCTGCGGATCGGGCATGTTTTCCCCCTGCGTTGCCGTATCGCTGATGCAGGGACTAACTGTGAAGCCCGCGCCGTGCGCGGCGAATGCGCGTGTGGCCGATTTAAGAAGAATCGTCTGTGATGTTTGCGCGCAGGCCGCAGTTGAGCGGGGGCTCTAGGCCCCCGCGCTCCGCAGAGCGGAGAGAAGTGCTTCGTAGCGCGCGATCTGGCGCCTGGCTTCGATCTGTTCGCGCCTTGGCAGGCCTGCGCGAAGCTCCATGCTGACGAGCCAGAGCGCCTCGTGCAGTTCGTCCGCGGCGAAAGATGCGCCGCCGGATTCGATGCGGCGCTCGCCGGTATTGTTCAGGATGCGGTGTGCTGCGGTCATGGGATGATCTCCTTGAGATTGAACCGTTCTCCTGTCGGG
>JBNKUW010000078.1:0-11625 GCA_050298835.1 Marivivens sp. | reverse complement strand
CGACAATCAGGATTCTGAAACTGCTAGGTGAACGGATAGGTTTAAAGGCCCAGCCTTCCGCTGTTGCCATATCCCCGAGGAACCGTTCAACCGCGTGAATGGAGACCGAAGCATCGACTTCGCCGCGGTTACAATTTGACTCGCAGGGATGATAACAAACACGCCCGTGCACGGCTGGCATCGGATTATCTGCGGTTAGGATTTCCCATGCCTCGCGGAACCGTCCTGCTTGCGCCGCAGACAGCCAGCCTCGAATATTTTCTCCTGCCGGACAAGCGTTGCTGCATGGCGGGGTAAGCGTCACATATACAGGAGTTTCACTGCGCACCGGTCCCGCACTGTGCGGTGTTTTTAGGTTAACGGCTGGTGCAAAATCGGAGAGCCTTGTGGTCATGAACTTCCGCGCCTCCTTGCCAAACTAGTCCCGCATGACATCGCGCATTTTGCATGTTTTAGCGTTGATCTGCCTCAATGCGTTGTTTGTGTTTGCTGAAACGAGAACAGATTTACTGGCAGCCTGGGAGTAGGAAGGAAGCGCCGGACTCCTGAAAGGACCAATCGACGATTCTGTTGTTGCATCGACAATTGCGGACGAGGCAAAGGACATTCGAATGCAGCAAAGCCGCACAGAAATTTAGTCAATGATTTCAGGAAATTTCGTAAGGCTGGCTGGGGTGGTAGGATTCGAACCTACGGTACGCGGTACCAAAAACCGTTGCCTTACCACTTGGCTACACCCCAGCAGCGAGGGGCGTATTACCGTGTGGTGGTGACCTGTTCAAGAGCGATTTCGAAAAAAGTCACTCTTTTTGAGCACGCGCATCCAAGAGGTCTTCGACCTCGTCCTGATTGCGTTCATCCGAGATCATTTGTTCAAGCGCAGACTCGGTCTCTGAGGCGACGCCAACGACATCGGAGGCTTCGGAAACTACGGTTGAGTCTTTCGGCGAAGCTGGACCATCCAATGATCCTTCAACTCTGATCCTGTAGGTCGTGTCGGGAATGGTGATACCTTCGTTTTCGAAAACACGCTTTACCTGCCGCATTGCTTCCCCTCTGGCTAGGAGGATGGAGGTCTCGCGCTGATCAATCCAGCCTGCGGTGGTGATTTCTACGCCGGACGCCGTGAAATTCTCGATCCAGGATTGTGTAGCGGGGTTTTCAATAACAAACGGGAGCGCTTGCACCGTCTCTGCTGCCAGCTCGCGGGCACGAGCAAGGTCTGTTTCAGGCTCAATCCCGATTGTAAATTTGAACCGGCGTTCAGCATTCTGGCTGTAGTTTACAATGCGGCTTTTAAAGACGGTGGCGTTCGGAATGCGGATGTGGTTGCCATCAAAGGACAGTAGAATTGTCGCGCGGCTGGTCAGGCGGATGACCTTTCCTTCGTCCCCATTGATTTCAACAACATCGTTAGGGCGAAATGGCTGCCGGATGGAAAGCATCACTGAGGCTATGTAGTTTTCGACCGTGTCCTTAACGGCGAAACCCAATGCCAAGCCAATAATACCTGCCGCTCCCAAAATTGTTGATAGCAAGGCGGTCGCATTTAGAATGTCCAACGCGATTACCAGAGCGATCAGACCGAAGGCTAAAAAAACGATCTGCCGGTAGAGGTCCGCGATAAAGCTATTCGGGGCCAACCTGTCCCAAGGGTTTTTCAGACGAGCAATCCGGCTGCCGATCCACGTGATTGCAGCAAAAATCGCGATCGCGACTATGGCGACGGGAAGATTGGCAAGCAGTTGGTTGGTTCGTGCAATGAAACGGTCCAACGCCGGGTCAAGCCGTCGCGCGAGGTCTGCTGTTTCTGTGACTTCGTTCTTGACTGCAACAACACCTTCGACGCGCGTTGTGAGATCGTTGAGGGTATTCACTTCGACTGCGGATGTGGTTGTTCCACGCAGTGTTACGATGCCGTCAGACACCTGTACGGTTATATCGTCGTATCCGCCAAGCTCCTGAATGATATCGCGAAGCCTTTGGGCAATGGCTGCGTCTGTGATTGCCGAATTTTCGGTGGCAATGGGAGCGGTGAGACCGTCTTGAGCCGCAAGCGGAAGAGAAAGGTTCAAACAAATTAGGAGAAGGAGAAAAAAGCGCATAGTTGTCGTCCCGACTGACGTTCGGAAGGACCTTACCACGCGCTCCGTTCAAATAAAGTGAAACGCACCCGACAGGACGGATGCGTTCACTGTGTTTATGACGAAACCTGTTCGCGCAGGATCGAAGCCGTGAGCGAGATCATCAGGTAGAGGCCGGCAAACAAGAGCATTGCTACCAGGGTGTTTTCGAATGACCGCGGGTAGGTCGGATCATCCGGCGCAATCGGTTCAACGCTCGTGGACAGATAGCGGACCTGACGGTCTGCTTCGTTTCGAGCCGCGTCAACGGCCGCAAAGGATTGCTGCACCAGAGCGATTTGAATCTGGTAGTTTTCTTCCGCTTCTCTAAGCTCCGCTGTGATCGAGGCGAGCGAACCTGCATCCCCTTGGGCTTCGGTCAACTGTGCCCGAAGAACCGCAATGGAGTTGTCGAGGCTTTCAATGTTCGATTTCACACCGTTCACACGAGCCTCATTCGGGCGCGGTACGGCGAGAAGCGAGTTAAGCTCCAAGATGTTTGCCTGGCGATCTGATTCAAGTGCGCCGACTTGGGTCATGATCAGCTGGATTTCAGTATCCGGATTGAGCGTGGCCAAACGGGTTTGGATTTCGGTCAATTCGCGCAATGCATCCCGACGGCGTTGTTCGGTTTCGGCGTAGTATTGCGTTGCACCAGCCATCTGATCCTCACGCATGCGCAAGGAGATATTGTCGACACGTTCTTCAGTAAAAGAAATCAGGGCTTCCGAGAACCGCTGGCTCGTGTCTGGATCAGCGGCGATAACCTCCATCTTTACCGTGCCTTCGGTCGGGTCATACCCGATGGTCACCATTCTTTGGTAAAGCTTATAGGCAGATACGTTTGAAGCGTCCTGATCCAAACGCTGGATCGGATCGATCCAGTCCTGACTGAAGTGGGCAATAAAGCCCTCCTCTTCGTCCAGGCGTGTCATCGCCGCCATTGAAAGCAAATAGTCCTGAACGGTGATCGCATCGGCCTGTGTGGCCATTGATGTGCCGCTCAGAAGGTTGCTCAGGCCGGTGACCTGCTCTGATTGCTGGATCACAAAGGAAGATTGGGTGGCGTACATCGGCGTTGCGATGACGAAATAATAATAACCGGCAAGGAAAGTCGGCAGCAGAACAAAGGCTGCAAGACGGGAGAAAAGCGAGATCAGCTTTCTCCGACGACGACGGGCGATGTCTTGTTGGATCCTCAGGATTTCCGTCGCACGGCGATCCGCTGCAGACGGTCCCATCGGCTCTGCCAATTCGCGGCTTTTTTGTTGTACGGTTTGCGGCAGTTGAATGCCACCTGCGCCGGCAGCAGCCATTCCCGCAGCGTTCGGTGGTTGAACGACCCCTCCGCCACCACCCGCTGCAGCCTCCGGTGTAATGAGTTTGAGGATGCTGGATCGGTCGAACGGGTCAATGCCGCGCTCTCGGAGCTGGCGAACAGCATCAAAATCCGAAGTAACAGCAAGGCCCTGTTTCTGCGCAATGCGCCGCGCCATGCGAAGTTGACGTCCAGTGAGCCCTTCCTTGCGGATCGTGTCCAGATCAGTTTCAGTCGAGGCCTGTGGAGAAGGTGCCGCGTTTGTATCTGTCGTGACGCGTGCTGGCTCGGGCTGCGGACGGGATCTTGGGGCCGGCTGCTTTTCCGCAGTCGGTGTCGCCTCGGGGGCTGGCGTCGGTCGTTGTGTTTCCTCGCCGGCCGGTCTCGACGGAGTGTCAGACGTCCGCAGACGGAATTTTCTAGCCTTGGGTTTCATAGTCATAGAGCTGCTTTGCCTCTTCCAAGGTTTCGAACATATGAAGCTGACCATCCATTAGGACAGCCGCCGATTTTGCAAACCGCTCAAGAATTGAGGGGTCGTGGGACACGATAACAACCGTGGTTGTTTCCAATCTTTCCCGTAGGATTTCACCTGCTTTGCGGTTGAAATTCTGATCGGTGGTCGAAGGCATCCCTTCATCGATCAGATACATATCGAAATCGAGCGCCAACAAAAGCGAGAACGACAACCGCGCTCTCATACCCGAGCTGTACGTGCCCACGGGCATATCGAAATACTCTTTGATATCGCATAGCCAACGGCTGAAGGCTTCGACGTAGTCAGGATCAAGACCGTACAGCCGTGCGATGTACCGCGTGTTTTCCTTGCCGGTGTGACGGTTTACCAGTCCGCCCATAAACCCGAGAGGAAATGAAATCCGGCAACCGCGCCTGATCTCTCCTTCATCCGGTTTTTCCAAGCCGGACATCATGTTGATCAACGTGGTTTTACCGGTGCCGTTCGGAGCGAGAATGCCAAGGCTTCGTCCTAGGTCCACACGGAAAGATGCGCGATCAAGGATCACCTTGCGCTGCGTGCCGGTCCAAAAGGACTTACTGACGTTTCTGAATTCCAGCATCGCCTACCGCTCTGCCTCTGCCCAAACCGACCCATCCAAGTGGGACTACACTGCTACTACGACATTCGGGGATGTCTTGGGGGCATTATGTTGATCGAAAGCAGCGAAAACAAGGCAATCTCTTGTGATGGCTTGTTTTGATTGGGTCGGGCGCAACTCGCGCCCGACCCGAATGCTTAACTCATCGTATGCATGAGAATGTGGACGTAGATGCTTGCGGCATAGCCAAGCGCAATTGCCCAAGTCCATTTCAAGTGGCTCATGAAGGTATAAACCGACGTAAATTGGCCGTTTTCGTCACGCATCTTAGCTGCACCCATCAGGGCAACACCGGCAGCGGAGCCGATCGAAAGAAGCGATCCACCAACACCAGCGGTCAATGTAACCAAGAGCCATTGGCCGTGAACCATTTGAGGATCCATTTTCAGCACTGCCGACATCACCGGAATGTTGTCAACGATCGCTGAGAGGACCCCGACGATAGAGTTGGTCCAGGTCGCGCCAAGTTCACCATACATCAGCTCGGATACTTTCACGAGGAACCCGACCTGCGCCAGACCTGCAACAGCCATCAGGATGCCGAAGAAGAACAGCAGCGTGTCCCATTCAAGGTTCTTGATGGAGATCATCGGATCGAACGGACGGTTGCGGGGTTTGAATTCCTTACGGAACATCGTTGCCGATTCAGGGTTAACACCTGCTGGCAGGCTCGGCTCCTCGTAAGTGCTGTGTTCGTGGTGATGTAGGAAGTAACCGTACAGCATGAGAATACCGAGGCCGGTTGTCATGCCGATGACCGGCGGCAATTCAAAGAAGATGTGACCGGATACGGCCATCAGGATGGTTACACCGAACAGCAGCATCATAACTTTTGCGCCGCGCTTCATTTCAACAGGTTCGTTTTCAACCTCTGCGTCGCTCGACTTGATCGACAAGGACATGATGAACGCGGGAACCAACCAGTTCACAGCCGACGGAACGAAGATCGAGAAGAACTCGAGGAATTCGATTTTTTCTGCCTGCCAGACCATAAGGGTTGTGATGTCGCCGAACGGGCTGAATGCGCCACCTGCGTTGGCCGCGACAACAAGGTTGATTGCTGCTGTGGTAACGAATTTGATGTCACGCGTTGCGGAACCAACGGCCAGAACCACGCTCACCAGAGCGAGCGCAGTGGTCAGGTTGTCGAGGATCGGAGACAGGAAAAACGCCGCAGCACCAGTTGCCCAGAAAATGGCCCGTTGAGAAAGGCCCGCAGCTAACAGTCGGTATCGAATAGCTTCGAACACGTTGCGTTCCTGCATAGTGAGAACATAGGTCATCGCGGTAATCAGAAAGAACGTCAGTTCTCCGATTTCGATGATTGAATGGTCGATGCCAGCTTTCATCTCACCGATGAGGGCCTCATCGTGCTGTGCGTTGTAAATAATGGCGACAAGCATCCAGATAACACCTGCACCGATAAGTACAGGAATTGATTTTTTCAGTTCGTGACCTTCCCCCCAGACGACAACGCCGTAGGCGATGGCAAGGACGACAACGATAAGCCAAGCTAAAGGCAGATCGGTGAAATCTGGTGGGATATCAGCAGCTTCGGTGCTCGCCATGGCGGGTAGAGTGGTGGTGAAGAATGCAACCAGCGCCAGTAGTGGCGGGTATGCTGTCATGAGTCTCCAGACACGGGGCATAATGTTTCCTCGTTCGTTTTGCCTTAGGCGATTACCGTAATTAGACGTCAATCACAACGATGCGGTGTAGGGGAGGACCATAAATAACCCAAATATCTGTGAAAAGCGCCTAAAGATCAGGCATGGGCGCAAAGGTATGTTTTCAGACACCTAAACCTAAGGTTTAACGGATTTTCGGAATTGTTTTTGGGCCGCATCAACGTAGGTCTTTGAAAAGTGCGATCATTCACGAAAGGCTATTTTCAGTTCAGAAATGTATGACTTGCAAGGACTTGCGCGTCGACGTGGGTCTTATAGCTATCCCAGCTGTAACACGAACTCTCCTATAGTCGTCCTAGAGGTGTAGCCTTTTGAGGAGAGCTCTCGTGTACAAAGCAGGAAATCGACACATCATTTCACGTCGTCACTTTGGGAAACTGCTGGGTGCAGGCGGTGCAGTTCTTGCTACTCCGATGCTGGCTTCTTCCGCGAATGCGCAGGCCGCAAATGTTATACGTATCGGTTTTGTAGCTCCGCATACTGGTCCGCTTTCAATATTTGCTGCGGGTGACCAATTTCTGATTGATCATTTGAATGCCAACTTGTCCGGTGTGATAGATCGCGGTGCTGAGTCCTATCAATTTGAGGTCTATCGGGCTGATACACAATCAAATGAGACGCGGGCCGCGCAAGCGACAGCGGCCCTCATTAACGAAGTCTCGCCCGATATGATTATCGGGTGCGCTACCCCTCAGACGGTAAATCCAGTTGCGACCACAGCTGAACAGATGGGTGTTCCCTGCCTGACCACCGCTGCCCCTTGGGAAGCGGTTTACTTCGGAAGGGGGGCGATCCCTGGAGCGCCGTCGCCGTTCAAGTGGAGCTACCACTTCAGTTTCGGCTCAATCAATTTTGTGAATGGTACGGTAGATACATGGAACCAAGTCCCGAACAACGGATTGATCGGGGTCTTTTTGCCGAATGATGCCGACGGTGACGCAATCCGTATGGGTGCTTTACCAGCGATGGAAGCTGCTGGGATGCAGATCTTCGATCCGGGCGCATATCAGGTTGGGCAGACTGATTTTCGAGACCTAATCGACATGATGATGAATGTCGGGGTCGGAGTGTCTTTCGCGTTGCCGATCCCGGCTGACTACCAGCTGTATTGGAGGCAAGCGGTTGAAATGGGGTTTGCCGATCAGGTGCAGATTGCCCACGCAGGGAAAGCCTGTCTTTTTGCCGAAGAGCTAGAGATGCTTGGAAACATTGGTCACGGTACAATGAGTGGCGCCTATTGGCACCCGAGCTTCCCTTATGCATCGTCAGCAACCGGAATGACGAATAGGGAAATTGCCGAAAACTACATGCGAGAAAGCGGCCTCCAATGGAACCAGCAAGTCGGGGCGACGGCAAGCCTTCTCGATGCTGCGGTGATTGCTTTGCAGAATGCAGGCGACCCCAAAGACAAAGAGTCACTCGTCGAAACTATTGCAACGTTGAAATGCGACACGGCGGTTGGTCCGATTGATTTCAACACAGGACCTGTTCCGAACATTGCGACAACAAGTCTAGTAGGGACGCAGTGGATCAAGCAGGACAGCGGACCTTGGACATACGATATGGAAATCGTGTCCAATGCTGACAACACTGATGTTCCGGTAACAGCGCAAGCTATTCCATATCCAGCACTTCGCTAGATTGGCCGGTATCTTGCAGGTTGAGTGACCGGTATATTCTAACAATTTCGCGTCAGACGTCGTTGCGGAACTTGAGCATCTTGAACGGTGCACAAAACACTACGCGTCTATCCACGTGTCAGGAGCCCCGAATGCTTACTAAGGTTTCCATTTCTCGCAAGCTACCTGCGATCATATTGGCCTTGGCAATCGCAAGTGCTGTTCTAGTCGGCGCTCTGTCCTATTTCGGTATGCGCAGAATGATCGTTTCTGACGCGACGAATGCTCTGCAAACGGCGCGTATGACAATTGTGCGTGGGATAGTCCAAGAGTCGGAAAGGCTTGAAAACGCGCTGGAGCTTTTGGCGCGCGATACGTCTATGTCGGGTGCGATCAATGCGATCGGGTCAGGGTATGTCCCTATCGAGGCGGCAGGAGAAATCGGGCTCGAATATCTAAAGCAGGTGTTTGAAGCACAGGACGATCAGAGTGCCCCACCGACACCACCCGTTGGTGTGAGCGCCGCTGCCTATGTGTTCCAGCAGGTTCGATGGACGCCGTGGATAACCCGTTTGGTCGAGCACTACGGATTTTCGGATATCTACATGCTGAACGTAGATGGAACTGTGGTATTCACATTGAACAACAGAGATGCACTCGGTCAGTCCGTCGTCGATGGAGCTTTGGCCGAAAGCGCGTTGGGGCAGATTACTGCTGCTGTATTAAGCGAAGGCCGCACAACAAAGCGGGCCGCAGTCTCGGCTTCGCAGTTCGTGGAGCGTCAGACAGAAAACGGCACCGAATTCATCAGTACGATGGGGGTTCCGGTCTATGATCTCTCCGATAAATTTGCGGGTGCCTTGGTGATTGAGATCTCTCTCGACCAATACAGCCCGATTTTGAGTAGCGATGTCGGCATGGGATACGACGTCCATACAGCAATCATTTCTCCGGACGCAAAGGGGCTTGTTGTAGCGAGCAGTGGACCACCTGACGAGGAGGTACATGACGCCGCGACCCTGAGCGGCACCGATCTTGCAAGAGCATCACTTCAATCGGAGTCTGGCATTGTTGAACGCAGCGATTTCGATGGTCATCATACCTATGCTAGTTTTGGTGCCGCCCAACTTTCTTCTGGTACCTATGGTGTGATCGTCGAAGCAGACTATGCGGATGTTTTGGAAACCGTAGACACACTCCGTGTGAAGATCATTCTGGTGGTCATATCCATTGCCGCAGTCGCTATCATTGTGGGTATGTTGATCGCTCGTTCGGTTGTTCGCCCGCTGGTGCGCATGGAAACGGCACTGCGTCGTATCGCGGTAGAGCGAGACCTGACCGATCGCGTTGCCATTGAAAGCAAGGACGAGATCGGACTTTCTGCAAGTGCGGTTGATGAAATCCTGATTGTTATGGATGAAGCTGTTGGGAAATTCGCGACGGGAACCCACCAAGTTTCCAATGTGACAGACCGTATTTCCAATGCGGCGGCGGCGTTGGCGAGCAACTCTGAACACCAATCGAGCGCGATTGAAGAACTGACATCCACGGTTGAGGAGACCGCAATTCAGGTGCAATCGAACGCTGAATCCGCGCGGTCGGCAAACGATGTTGTGAGTAGGACTGCTGCGGTCGCTTCTGACGGTATGGCAAAGGTGAAACAGATGGTTTCTGCCATGGATGACATCAGTGACTCCTCCAACGACATTGCCAAGATTATCAAGGTGATCGACGAAATTGCGTTCCAAACCAATCTGCTTGCATTGAACGCTGCGGTGGAAGCTGCACGGGCTGGCCAGCATGGTCGCGGATTTGCCGTCGTAGCCCAAGAGGTACGCAATCTAGCAGGGCGATCAGCCAAAGCTGCTCAGGAAACCAGTGACCTGATTGCCAAATCGACCAATCGTGTCGAGGTCGGGGTTACAATTTCCGAACAGACCCACAAGGCGTTCGAGCAAATCAACTCCGATGTTGCCAAAGTTGCTGGCCTAGTCGGTGAAATCAGCGCTGCGTCTGAAGAACAAAGCAACGGCGTCAACCTCGTCAGTGATGCAATTGTTCAAATAGCGAATATGGCCAGAAGTTCTGCGGACGAGGCTGAGCAGATTGCACATACCGCTGACGAACTGTCCAAAACCAATGATGGACTACGTGTCCAAGTTAACCGGTTTAACTGGACCCGCAGCTCAGATCACAGTGCAGAGGCCATTGTTCCAGAACCGAAACAGGTTCCGGCCAGCCCTTCTGTAAAGTCCACGAACCAAGCGGTGAACGATGTGGTTGCGTCAGTTGACAAAGACGAACGTGGGTACGGTACGTTCTAGGGGGATGAATGGACCAGAAATGATTGGTTCATCTATCCACATGTAGATCTCTTGAAAGGTAGGCGCGGATCTCTTTACAAAAATATAACAAAATCATTATATGATTTCCGACTGTATTGAGGGCCGCCCATGACTGATCAAAACAAAGCCGAACTTCGTCACTATCCGATTTCCTTTTTCGCAATTTCTATGGGGCTCCTCGGGCTCTCGCTCGCAACCCATGCGGCCGAGCTGACATATGGATCAGAGGCAGGGTATGCGCATATCGTGCTCTGGGTTGCCTTTGGCGCGATGACTGGCGTTTCGCTCGGGTATCTGGGCAAAGCTGCGCGCCATTTTCCAGAGGTGAAAGCCGAATGGAACCATCCGGTTCGCATCGCTTTCTTTCCGGCGGTGTCCATTTCGATACTGTTGCTTGCGACAGCTCTGGTTGGCACGAACAAAGAGCTGGCTGAGCCAGTTTGGTGGCTTGGGACAGTCCCACAAGGAATTTTAGCACTTTCGGTCATTTCCGCGTGGATTGGCCATCGCAAATTCGCACCTGTCCACATCAGTCCCGCGTGGTTCATTCCAGCAGTCGGCAATGTGATTGTGCCATTGGCTGGCGTACCTCTGGGGCAAACTGATTTGTCATGGCTGTTCTTTTCGGCAGGTATGATGTTCTGGATTGTCTTGCTGACGCTCGTCATCAATCGCCTGATGTTTCACGATCCCCTGCCGGGGCGTCTGGTGCCAACGCTGGTGATCATGATTGCCCCGCCTTCAGTTGCGTTTATCGCTTGGGTGCGTCTGACCGGAGGCATTGATGCATTTGGCCATGTATTGATTAGTCTGTCCTATGTCTTTGCGTTCATAGTCCTGACACAGGTTGGTAAATTCCGAAGGCTGCCGTTTGCGCTGTCGTGGTGGGCGCTTTCCTTCCCTGTTGCCGCATTGTCTACTGCATCGTTCCTTTATGGCCGGATGATGGATTCCGCTTTCCACAAGTCAGTCGGAATGGTGCTCCTGGCCCTTCTCTACCTGATCATAGCGGTTCTACTGGTGCGGACCGTTTTCGCGATGACCAGAGGCGAAATCTGTCAGCCCGAATGACAGGGCTTTGGTCGCGTCAAAACAGCGCGACTTCATTTGAAGTGGTTTGCGCACACCCTGTCTCTTCGCTTGCTGACGCGGGCATCCCATCCAGGATGAAGGACGTCCTGGGAAAAGGAAAACACCAGTAAACAGGCGGATTTTTTAGCAAAATGATGCTCCGGAGCGGGTCTTCAAATCACAGCCAAGCTTCGGAGGGAGGAGATCTGGGATTCAGCTCTGATGAGTCGCAGGTATGTGTTTCTGACTGACTTGAGTGCATTTCAAGACGTGAAAAATTATTATGAAATGTCGTCAGGCGCAGTTCTTCACACATCTTGGTAAGAAGTTATGGAGCTGTCCT
>JBNKUW010000077.1:0-11655 GCA_050298835.1 Marivivens sp. | reverse complement strand
CTGCAACGCATAATAAAGCCAATACCGACGACGCAGAACAAAGCTACGCCTTTGCGGGTTCGGGGCTTCAAATTGGGGGAAAGCGAACAGGCTGACCAGCGCAACCAGCGCGGTAAACCCGCCGGAAACAAGGTAAACGGTATTGTACGACAGGTTCAGTGATTTCCATGTCAGCACAAGCAGGACATAAGCCAAAAGCGTCGCCCCCGACCCTGCGGCCATGATCCAGCCCAGAGTTTTTGGCGCATTCGCTTTGTCTATCCACTGAAGCTGAAGCGATTGGTTGACGGTTTCATAGTAGTGAAACCCGATTGAGCTGAGAGTGGTAATCACAAGAATCCCACCCAAGGTCGGGAACCATGCCGTGACCGCAGTGGAAACACCCAACAACAAAAGCGCCAACAGACCGAGCCTTTGTTCCCGAATGAAAACCAGTAGCAGGATCACACCGATCGCCAGAAATCCGGGAATCTCGCGAACCGTATGTAGCAGTCCAATGTCGTCACCTTGGAAATTGGCGACCTCAACGACAAAGTTGTTCAGGAGCGCAGACCATACCGAAAAGGCAACGGGCATTCCCATTGCCATCAGGAATAAAAGCGCAATCGGACGCCGCCAGACCGGCAGTCGCGACGTTTCAGAGAGTGAAATGATACGGTTCATTTCCGCCCGATACGCGTTTTTTCAGGCCGAAGCGAGTGCAAACCACAGTTCCCGGTCGCGACATGACCCTGCCGTTTTGCACATGTGACCGACACGTCGAATTGTCCAGATGGCACCACTGTTCGCAGTGCCATCCGACAAGATCAGTTTCCTGCAGCTTCATCCAGCCAAGGTTGGAACCGCTCCATTGCTTTGCGCGGAATACGTACGTCTGCGACGGCATCAATATTCACCGGATCACCGGCTTGGATAAGGGCAACCATTCCCAACCCGAAATGCGGTTTGCAGCGGATGCCATATAGACCTTCTTCGGTAAGTTCGAGAACCAGCTCCTCACCGATTGCTCCGATAGAAGGTTCAACGCCTTCGGGAACAAAACCGTCAATAGTTTCGGCATTATGTCCGGCATCGACGGGTACGAAACGGACGGTATCCCCGACCTGAGCCTGAACAAATCCCGGTTCAAAAACCATCGCGCCGGCGTCACCCCGGTTCAACATATTAACGACGAATTCTTCGGCGTGGATTGGCGTGGCGAGGGCCATCGCGGCTACGAACAACATTTGCAGCTTCATTGTAGTCTCCTGTGTTTTCTGTCGCCGTCTTACGGAAACCTTGGGGACACAAGTTTGTGCGGGCGCAAACTTCTGGAAGTTTTTCGGTGAGACGGTCGGCCACGACAATCCACCGATTGTTTGTTCTTCCACAAACTTGCGCCTCAAGATCACAGGTATCGATCGAACGACTGGAATTGAACGGACGCTTCGATGCTTCGCCTGATACGCTATTTTTTAGCCTACATGCTGCTTGCCACCTCTGCAGTTGCTGATCCGATTCTTGCCGAATTCATTGACCAGATCGACCTCGCTGAAGTTATGCCGGGCGCGGATCATCTGGGGCCGATATCAGAAGACGCTCTGGCACCTGCCTATAGCGGGGATGACCTCCTTGGTTGGGTGTACCTAACGTCCGATTTTGTCCCCACGACGGGCTATTCGGGCAAACCAATTCACATCGCTGCAGGGATTTCCTCCGATGGCATCATCACCGGAGCGGAATTGCTGAAGCACTCTGAGCCAATCGTTCTGGTCGGCATTCCCGAGAGCGAGATCAGTGCCGTCATCCGGCACTATCAAGGGTTCGACCTACATGAACTGGGTGAAACGCGCGATGCCGCTGATCTGGAAATCGTGTCCGGCGCGACCGTTACCATCATGGTGATTGACGATTCAATCCTGCGGGCCGGGATCAAGGCAGCACGCGTGGCGGGCATTCCCGGTTTCGTACAAAACGATGACGGACCCACACGCAAAATCGACCGGGAGGCCGGTGAAATCTCTGACTGGGAGACGTTGACGGGTGACGGAACACTCCGCCGGTTGATGATTGATGTTTCGCAAATCAATGCCGATTTCGCCGCCCTCGGAGATGCCAGAACCGACAAACACATCGAACCCGGCCCGGACACCGATCCCTATGTCGATGTCTGGACAGCGGTGGTCAGCCAACCCGCTATCGGACGGAGCCTTCTTGGGGAAGGCATGTATGAAAACCTCCAGAACATGATGCAAGAAGGCGATGAAGCGATCGCCGTCTTCGGTTCAGGCCGCTGGTCGTTCAAAGGGTCAGGCTACGTTCGCGGTGGCATCTTCGACCGTTTCCAACTGATCCAAGGTGAAATGTCCTACCGGTTTCGTGACCGGAACAATCGGCGTCTTGTCCATATTGAAGCCGAAGGAGCACCAGACTTCACCGAGATGGACATCTTCGTAATTCCTGCGGACGCAGGATTTGATCCTGCCCAGTCCTTCCGGCTTCAGTTTTTGGTGCAGCGTCCGGTTGGCCCGATTGAAAAGCAATTCCTGACGTTCGAACTCGGTTACGAACTGCCCGACATCTACACGCAAGAAATCGTACGGGATGAACCCGCTGCAACGCTGACCACGGACGAAGGCCCTGCACGCGACGCCCTGTGGGTTCGGATTTGGGAAGCCAAACGGACGCAGATCATCGCACTCGGGGCCGCCCTGTCGTTGTTGTCACTTGTGTTCTTTTTCCAGATGCAGGTCACGAAACACGCACGCTACTACGCCATCTTCCGCAATGCGTTTCTTGTATTCACCCTTGTCTACGTCGGCTGGTACGCAAATGCCCAGTTGTCGGTGGTGAACATCCTCGCCGTCGCCTCTGCATTCTTCAGCGATTTCAATTGGGACACGTTCCTGATGGACCCGCTGATCTTTATTCTCTGGTTTGCGGTTGCTGCATCCCTGTTGTTCTGGGCACGCGGCGCCTACTGCGGCTGGCTTTGCCCGTTTGGCGCAATGCAGGAACTGTCAAACAAGATCGCCCGCAAACTCGGCGTCCCGCAGGTCCGGCTGCCTTGGGGGCTGCACGAACGGCTCTGGGCTGTGAAATACATCATTTTCCTGGGTCTGTTTGGCGTGTCGCTATATTCGCTGGAATTGGCAGAGAGATTTGCCGAGGTCGAACCGTTCAAAACAGCGATCATCCTGAAGTTCGCCCGCCCGCTACCTTACGTGCTCATCGCGGTTGCGGCCCTCCTTCCGGGTTTGTTTATCGAACGGTTCTATTGCCGATACGTCTGCCCTTTGGGGGGCGGTCTGGCGATCCCCGCCCGCATCCATATGTTCCGGTGGCTCCGACGCTATAGCGATTGCGGCAGCCCGTGCCAGCGCTGCGCCCAAGATTGTCCGGTCGATGCCATCCATCCCACCGGTGAAATTAACCCCAACGAGTGCATCTCCTGTTTGAACTGTCAGGTTCTCTATCAGGACCACAAGAGATGCCCCGTCGTGATCCTCCAAGACAAGCGCCGCGCCAAGGACGCAAAGTCCGCTGCCGCGCTCGATCGGAAAACGGGTCACCCGAATACCCTCAACACATCCAACAAAGGAGTAGGGAAATGAGTGAGGAACAGAAAAAGGGCATCTCCCGTCGTGGACTGTTCCAGGGCACCGCTGGCGCGGCTGTTCTGGCAGGGACGATGCCTGTAAGCACGCTCACCGGTCTTGGTGTCGGCCTTGGCGCCGCCGCAATTCCGGGAAGTGCCCGCGCAGAAGGCGCTTCGGCCGAGGTCTCCCCCGGTCAGCTTGACGATTACTATGGCTTCTGGTCATCGGGTCAGTCAGGTGAGGTTCGCATCGTCGGCGTGCCGTCCATGCGCGAACTGATGCGCATCCCCGTGTTCAACCGCTGCTCTGCAACGGGTTGGGGTCTGACCAACGAGAGTAAGAAAATCCTAACCGAAGGCCTGCTGCCTGAGACCAAGGAATTCCTCGCCAAGCGCGGCTGGGACACATACGACAACGGTGACCTTCACCACCCGCATATGTCCTTCACCGAAGGCACCTATGATGGTCGCTATCTCTTTGCGAACGACAAGGCGAACACCCGCGTCGCCCGTATCCGCTGCGACATTATGAAGACCGATAAAGTGATCGAGATCCCGAACACCTCGGACATCCACGGTCTGCGTCCGCAGAAATACCCGCGCACCGGCTACGTCTTTGCAAACGGTGAACACCGCATTCCGCTGCCCAACGACGGCTCGGTTCTGGATGATCCGGATGCTTACGTATCGCTGTTCACCGCAATTGACGGCGACACGATGGAAATCGCATGGCAGGTCATCGTCGACGGGAACCTCGACAACTGTGATGCAGACTACGAAGGCAAATATGCGTTCTCGACCTGCTACAACTCCGAAGGTGGGGTGACACTGGCCGAAATGACCGCTGCCGAAATGGACTGGTGCGTCGCCTTTAATATCAAACGTATCGAAGAAGGCATCGCTGCTGGAGATTACAAGGAATACAACGGGGTAAAGGTATTTGATGGTCGTCACGGCTCCAAATACACGGCCTATATTCCGGTCGCCAACTCTCCGCACGGCTGTAACATGGCACCGGACAAAACCCACCTGTGTATCAACGGCAAACTGTCCCCGACAGTCACCGTGATCGACGTCACCAAACTTGACGCCGTATTCGACGGTGCGGAACCGCGTAGTGCTGTTGTGGCCGAACCCACGCTGGGTCTTGGACCGCTTCACACAGCTTATGACGGCAAAGGCAACGCGTTTACCACGCTGTTCCTTGATAGCCAGATGTGTAAGTGGAACATCGAAGACGCGATCCGCGCCTACAACGGCGAAGATGTCGATCCGATCATCGAAAAGATCGACGTCATGTATCAGCCGGGTCACAACCACACCTCGATGGGGGAAACCCTTGAGGCGGATGGCCAGTTCCTGATTTCGTTGAACAAGTTCTCCAAAGACCGGTTCCTAAACGTCGGACCGCTCAAGCCCGAAAACGATCAGTTGATCAGCATCTCGGGTGAACACATGGAGATCGTTCACGATGGTCCGACCTTTGCCGAACCGCACGACTGTATCATCGTTCGCGCGGACAAGGTGAACCCTGCAAACGTCTACAACCGCGATGATGAAATCTGGGCTGATGCACGCGCTCAGGCCGAGGCGGACGGCGTCGATCTGGACTACGCAGCGGATGTCATCCGTGACGGCAACAAGGTGCGTGTCTACATGCACTCGGTTGCGCCGTCCTTCAGCCTCGACAAGTTTGAGGTCAATCAGGGTGACGAGGTCACAATCTACATCACCAACATGGATGACGTGGATGACCTGACGCACGGGTTCACCCTTGGCAATCACGGGATCGCGATGGAGGTCGGACCGCAGGCAACAGCGTCGGTCACCTTTACCGCGGACCGTCCGGGCGTTCACTGGTACTACTGCCAGTGGTTCTGTCACGCACTCCACATGGAGATGCGCGGCCGTATGCTCGTTCATCCCGCCTAAAGGTGCGAAAAATGCAGAGCATCCAAACCCTTTTGACTTCGGTTCTCATCGGATTGGCATGTAATGCCAACGCCGCTGTGCTGACCGTTGCTCCGGGACCGGATGCTTTGCGCGACGCATTGGAAATGGCTGTGTCCGGCGATACCGTGTCCCTTATGGCGGGGGACTACGCCGGGCCAGTCGTTATCGACCGTTCCATCGTTCTGACCGGTGAAAATGCATATATCATCGGGTCAGACGAAGGAACGGTCATCTCGGTTTCCGCTCCGAATGTGACTATTCGCGGCCTCACCATTTCGGGTGCCGGTGCGCGCCTCGATCATCTGGACAGCGGCATTGCACTTACCGATACAGCAACCGGAGCCCTGATCGAAGGCAATCACCTTCAAGGAAACCTGATCGGAGTGGATGTACAGGGTGCTCGCGGCGTGACGATCCGTGGCAACGTGATCGAAGGACGCAATGATCTGCGCGTCCCCGAAAGAGGCCCCGGTATCTACGTCTGGAATGCTCCAGATCTACTGGTCGAAAACAACTCAATTCGCATGGGGCGTGACGGTATTTTCGTAACAACGTCCAATCAGGCGGTCTATCGCAACAATACGATGACCGATCTGCGTTATGCGTTCCATTCGATGTATGCGAATGACATTCAGGTCGAAGGCAATGTCAGTTTCGAAAATGACATGGGCTTTGCCTTTATGTATTCGACCCGCATTACCGCGATTGACAATCTGTCGGACGGTGACCGCACCCACGGCTATTTCATGAACTTCGCCAACCGCGTGACGATGACCGGAAACGAGGTCCGGAACGGCGGAGAGAAATGCCTCTTTATCTATAACTCGAACAACAATCGCTATGAGGGCAACCGACTAGCAGGCTGTGACATCGGCGTTCACTACACGGCTGGTTCGGCGGGCAATATCCTGACCCGAAACGCCTTTGTCGGGAACAGGACACAAGTAAAATACGTTGGCACCCGCTGGCTGGAATGGTCCGAAGACGGCGTCGGAAACTATTGGTCCGATCATGCTGGCTTTGACATCGATGGCGATGGCATCACTGACAGCCCGTACAGGCCCAATGACGTGGTCGATCAGGTCATCTGGTCCCAACCGATAGCGAAAATGCTGATGGGCTCTCCGGCTGTGCAACTGATCAGCTGGTCGCAGTCTCGCTTTCCGGGACTTGTGCCCGGAGGAGTCGTCGATAGTCATCCGCTCGCGTCTCCGGATCGCCCTGTTGCCATTTCATTTGCGGAGGAACCGATACAATGACGACCGCTCCGATCCTGGATATTCGCGATCTCGATGTAACCTTTGGAAAATTCCGTGCCCTGCAGGGCGTTTCACTGTCGGTTCAGCCCGCAGAAACGTTGGCACTCCTCGGGCATAACGGGGCTGGCAAATCGACGTTGTTCAAATCTGTTCTGGGGTTCCTCAAACCTGCTGCGGGCCAAATCAGTGTGACTGGCGCCCCCGCAGGAAGCGATAGCGCCCGAACTGCGATCAACTATCTGCCTGAAAACGTCGCCTTTCAGCGGAACCTCACCGGTCTGGAAGTGCTCCGGTATTTTAGTGGGCTTCGCAGAGCGCCACGCGCAAAGGTTTTGCCGTTGTTGGAGCGCGTAGGACTGATTGATGCCGCCAAGCGTCCTGTCGGCACCTACTCCAAAGGAATGCGGCAACGGCTGGGGCTGGCGCAGGCGATGGTCGGTGAACCTCGGCTACTGTTGCTGGACGAACCAACCAGTGGACTTGATCCGGTGTCCCGTCGGGATTTCTACGACATCATCGCAGAAGCGTCAGCACGCGGGTCTGCCGTACTGCTGTCATCACATGGTCTGGAAGAGATCGAACACAAGGTCGATCGGGTTTCTATCCTGTCCAAAGGCAAACTTCGAGCAACCGGAACCCTGAACGATCTCTCAAGAAATGCAGCGTTGCCGGTACGTATCCGTGCAACGGCATCCAACGGCGAAGTAGAGCGCCTTCATGAACTGATCGGCGGCAATCGCTACAATGGACGAAGCGTCGATCTGCTCTGTCGCCCCGATGAAAAGCTCAAGCTGCTTGGACATATTGGGGGATTGGGTGCAATCGTTTCGGACGTGGATGTCCATGTCCCGGGTTTGGCCGAAGTGTACCGCTATTACTCCGATATTGCAGAGGAGGCTTCGTTATGATCCGGCTTTCAATCGTTATTGGTCAGGAAATCCGGCTCGCTCGGCGGAATGTCTGGGTTTTGCTTACGACGATCCTGCTTGCCTTATTTGCGTTGGCGCTCGCATTTCTCGGTGCGGGGCAAGGCGCGGGATTAGGGACAGACGTTTTGGGTCTGACGGCCGCATCCCTGTCGACCTTATCGGTCTATTTGATCCCCTTGATTGCCCTTCTCATGTCCTATGACGCAATCGCCGGAGAGGTCGAACGTGGAACGCTCGCGCTAACTCTGGCTACCCCAATCAGAAGGTGGGAGCTGTTCACCGGAAAATTTGTGGCGCAAACACTGTCGGTCTGTACGGCCATCATCGTCGGTCTTGGCATTGCGGGGCTCGCCGTTTCTGCAAACTACGGCGCTACTCTGGACGGCGCGATCATCTGGACCCGTCTGGTTCTGTCCTCGGCGGCACTCGGCGCTGTATTCGTGGCACTTGGCCTTTGTATCTCTGCGTTGACGTCGCGGGTCGCAACGGCCTCGGCACTCGCTATCGGGCTGTGGCTGTTGTTGGTGGTGCTCTACGATCTGGCTCTGCTAGGAAGCGTTATTGCGGCCGGTGACGGTGTTTTCACCCGCCATGTGTTCCCTTGGCTGGTCTTGGCCAATCCTGCTGATGCATTTCGGATATTCAACCTTGCCGCACTTGACGCTGCCCCTGTGGCTGGCGTCGATGGACTCGCCCGAACGATCCCGTTCCCCCCTTATGTCGCACTCATCGTGCTGGCCGTCTGGCTGATTATTCCACTGCTTGTCGGCACTCTTCGAACCAAAAGGATCGCCCCATGAAGCCCCTTGCTCCATTTGCTCTACTGATCGCTTTGTCATTGTCCGCCTGTAAAGAGGACGTGACCAGCATCCCCGATCCTGTTGAATTGACCGATGAAGCCTTAGGGCACTTTTGCCAGATGTATGTTGCCGACCATGCAGGCCCCAAAGCGCAGATTTTCCTCAAGGGATATGACAACCCGCTGTGGTTCAGTCAGGTCAGTGATGCGCGTGCTTACGTTTTGGACCCGGATAGACCGGCAGAGATTGTAGCGATCTATGTCAATGACCTTGCCCAGGCTGAAAGCTGGCCGATCATGGGCACCGGCAATTGGATCACCGCTGAAAGCGCAAGCTACATCATCGAAAGCAGCCAAATGGGTGGAATGGGCACGCCTGAAGCACTTCCTTTCACAAACACGGCAGCCGCTGAGGCATCGGAAATCACTGGGCGGATCGTGCCTTGGGATGAAATCCCAGAAGACTACGTCCGTCCAGATATGAGCATGATGGCCATGTCGGGTGAAACGGATCAGATGGAGATGCACGAATGACCCAGCTTTCTCGACGTCGTTTCCTGTTCGTTAGCGCCGCAGCCAGCATCCTACCGCGAGCCGCCATGGCACAGCCCTTGACCGTCTGGCGGGGCCACGCCTTTGGTGCCCATGCCGAGATCAACTTTGCCGGTCTTAGTCCGGCCGAAGCGGAACCCTTGTTTATCCGGATAGAAGAAGAGCTGGTCCGGCTGGAACGCATTTTCAGCCTTTATCGCAGCGACAGTGCGCTTTCAGAGTTGAACCGGACGGGACGCCTTATCTCTCCACCACCTGAATTGTTGGAACTGCTGACGATCGCGGCGTCCCTTCATCAGGACACGAATGGATTGTTTGACCCCACTGTTCAGCCACTCTTCCGCCTATACGCTGAAACCGCGCAGCCGACCGCACAACAGGAACGCGCCGCTCGGGATTTGGTCGGATTTCAGAACCTGCACTTTGACGCGTCAGAAATCCGCTATGGCGCAGACGGAATGTCGATAACATTGAACGGCATCGCTCAGGGCTATGCCACAGATCGTATACGTTCGATTATCGTGTCCGCTGGGCTCACCAATGTGGTCGTCAATATCGGCGAGATTGCGACTGTGGGCCGTGGTCCCGACGGCAACGGTTGGCCCGTGCATGTACCAGACGGGCAGGTCCGGAACCTCAATGACCTTGCCGTTGCTACATCATCGGTTACGGGGACATTTGTTGGTTCCCGAGGTCATATTTTCCGACCCACTGGTGTCCTGTCCGATACGCTTCCGACAACGGCAACGGTTATTGGACCAAGTGCGGCGCTGGCAGACGGCCTATCGACCGCACTTGCCATTGCCACTCCCCAAGAAAGCGCGGCATGGTCAGTAGGAAATTATGAACTCATTATAACGGCATAGAGAGCCTGACACCCTGACAGTACAGTCGGGACCTTCAGGCATCTTCCAACGCGCGCGAACCCGCCTCGATCCGTCGATAGCCCGCAGTTCCGTAATAGAACCCGTTGCTTAAGGTGATACCGTCGCAAATATCGCGCAACGTCTGGTTGCCCTCTTCAGCGTGGATTGTTCCATCCAGAACGGACCTGAACACCCGTGCAACGGCGGGCATATCGACCATCTGCGGCATCAAACGCAAATGCGATACCCCCGAGGCGACCAGCTCGGGAATTTCCGAAAGCAGGTTCATATAGGTCTCTGACTGGGTTTGAATGCCGTTGATCCGCAAAATCGGATTGTCGTCCCGTGTCCGCAAGGGCATCCCATCGGTATCATCTTCACAAACAAACTGGCAGTTGTCCTTGGTCCGGTTGTGAGAGCGTGCGTGATAGCAGCGCGCAGACACCGCAAGAGAGGCGCGGCCAAAGACCTGAACCTCAGTATCCACGCCCTGCTCTTTTGCCGATTTTGTCGCAATGGCAATCGCACCCGCCGGAAGCTCTGGTGGTAGGCAAACATGCGTCGCCCCCTGTCGCCCGAGCCAGCCTATGGTCGCTTCGTTGTATGCGTTCATGAATGGCCCGATGCGGTGCGGCTTTGTTCCGCGTGCATAGAGTCCGGCAGCGTTGTTGATTTCGATATCGAAGTCTTCCAACTCTGCCAGACCCTCGATCGCGTTACGTTCACGTTTGAGGACAACCTCTGCCAGAGAGGACATAATAACCCGCTTGCCACCGCGCTGAAGTCGTTCGATTAACTCGGGCAGGATCGGATCTTGGAACGGACTCCGTTTTGAACAGATCACCTCGCCCAGATAGACCTCATCAATCGGTGCCTCGTCGGCAATTCGGGCATAGAAATCGCTTCGGGTTTCTGCCGACCAATGATACGCAACCGGTCCAAGAGTTAGTTTGGTCATACTGTTCATCGCCATTTCTTGGTCTCGAACGCACCCTGCGTTTGTTTACGCCCTTCGGTCAGGGCAATCAGGTCTGCGATATTGGCCTCTTTGCCAGCGCGGATGTCATCGACCGCAGAGCGGAATGCCGCGACGACCTTGCGAACATAGGATTTGGACCGCTGCCGCCCTTCGATCTTGAACGCGTTGACACCTGCATCAATCAACTCGGGCAAAAGCCGGGACAGGTTCAGGCTTACCGGCTCTTCAAAGGCATAGTACCCGTCTGGTCGGTGTGGTGCAGTATAGCGGCCTTTGCAGATCGTCGGGTATCCGGCGTTTTCATCGGCGTTGAAACAGTCGATTGTGAAACCTGCCAGTTGCGTTGACATCAAGCCATCGGAAGTCTTGCGGAATTCCACCTCGGACGCTGGTGAGCAAACGCCATCCATGTTGGTCGATTGGCCCGTGAGATAGGTTGTCAGACTACAGCGCCCTTCGACCATCAACCCGTGATTTCCGAAAATGAACGTTTCGATTTCGCAGGGGATCTCCTTCCTGATTTGCCGGATTTCCGGAACCGTCAGGATACGCGGGAGCACCACACGCTTTATGCCGAAGCTTTCGCAATAATAGCGGATCGCTTCGGGGCTGGAGGCCGCTGCCTGAACCGATAGGTGAAGCCTGATGTGCGGATAGGTTCGCGCGATATGCTCTGCCACTCCCATGTCCGCAACGATAAAGGCATCCACCCCGATCTTTGCGCCAACCTCGGCAGCTTGC
>JBNKUW010000076.1:0-11732 GCA_050298835.1 Marivivens sp. | reverse complement strand
GACAACACGGTATCAAGCTTTGATATGAGGCTTTGCGCCGCTTCGGTCAGGTCAGCCTCGCCGCTTTGGGCAACTGCCAGCAAACCTAGGTGAAACGCTTCAACTTCGGCCAAGGAAAGGTTCAACGGGGGGAGCGTGACCTCTGCCGTAACACGATACCCTTCACCCCGCGTTCCTTCGATTGGAACGCCCGAAGAGGCGAGCGTTTCCATATCCCGATAGATCGTGCGGACGTGAACGCCCATTTCATCAGCAATATCAACAGCCCGATGTAATCCACCACGACGGAGGATACGGATCAGGGACATCAGTCGGTCAGCACGTTTCATAAGGAAAGTTATCCTCTCAAAACTCGCTACTGACAAGTTTCTGTCACAAGTTTTGCGAGTTTTTCCAAATTCCTGTTTCAGCCGTGCTTTGCGGCTTTGCTTTGTCGTGCGGGAGACATACGACTAGGGCAACAGTATTCAACGGACGCAGTCCGTCCGTAAACAACAGGAGAATTCACATGTTCAACAACATCGGTCCTATGGGTCTTTTGCTGATCGCAGTCGTCGTTCTGGTCCTTTTCGGCCGCGGCAAAATCAGCCAGGTCATGGGTGAAGTCGGCAAAGGGATCACATCCTTCAAGAAGGGTATGAACGACGGTGAGGCAGAGCTCCTCAACGCGTCCAAAGAAGAAGAGTCCGACAAAGACAACGCGTGATCGAATAGCGAGGGAACGCCGTAATGTTTGGCATGGGCTGGAGCGAAATGGTCGTGGTCGGCATCGTTGCGCTGATCGTGGTCGGTCCGCAGGAGTTGCCGGGGTTGTTCCGTACCGTGGGTCAATTCGTGGGAAAGGCTAAGGGCATGGCCCGCGAATTTAGTCGAGCGATGGATCAAGCGGCGGATCAGGCTGGGGTTAAGGAAATTAACAAAGGTCTGCAAGCTGCTGCAAATCCGAAGAAATTCGGAACGGATGCGATCAAAAACACCATCTCTGGCTCCACGCCCGAGCTGAGTGAAGAGCGCAAGGCCAACAAAGAAAAAATGGACGCCGCGATGGCTCAGGCCGCGACCAAGCGCCAAGAACGCGAAGCCGCAGAGGCCGCTCGGGTTGAGGCGGAACTGGATGCGGCAGAAGCTGAAATCGACGCGTTGAAAGCCAAACCGGAGGTCGACGAATGACTCAGGTAGACGAGATCGACGACAGCTCGGCCCCGTTGATCGAACATCTGGCAGAACTGCGGAACCGGCTTATCCGGTCGCTTCTCGCCTTTGTTGTGGCGATGGTACTGTGCTTTGCCTTCTGGAATCCGGTTTTTGATTTTCTGACCCAGCCGCTCTGTAATGCTCTTGCAGATCAAGGGCAGAGTGACTGCGGGTTGGTTATGATTGCCCTGCAAGAAGGATTCTTTGTTGCAGTCTCTATCTCTATGCTTGGCGGTCTGGTCCTGTCCTTCCCAGTCATCAGCTACCAGCTCTGGCGCTTCGTGGCTCCGGGGCTGTATCGCACGGAAAAGCAGGCGTTCCTGCCGTTCCTTCTGGCCTCTCCGATCATGTTCCTGCTGGGCGCGGCATTTGCGTTCTACGTCATCACACCGATGGCCTTTACGTTCTTCCTGAATTTCCAGCAGACCGGCACCTCCTCAACTGCAGAGGATGCGCGGGCAGGGATCGCCTACCTTGGTTCGGCCAAGGAATATTTGGCACTGACGATCAAATTCATCATCGCCTTCGGTCTTTGCTTCCAGCTCCCCGTACTGCTGACGCTCATGGGTAAGGCTGGGTTGGTGTCGGCCAAGGGTCTCAAGGCTGTTCGCAAATACGCGATTGTCGGTATTCTGATCCTCGCGGCCGTTGCGACCCCGCCGGACGTGATCTCTCAGGTTATCCTGTTTACGGTGGTCTATGGTCTTTACGAAATCTCGATCCAACTGGTGGCCCGCGTTGAAAAGAAACGCATCGAACGCCTCAAGGCCGAAGGGCTCTGGTTTGAGGACGATGAAGAAGAGGACGAGGAACAGTCGTGAGTGACGACAGTTTGAAACGTATAGCAGAGGCGTTGGAGCGGATGGCTCCGGCGCCTCTTGCCGCACCGGATTTCAGTGATGCAGAGGCATTCGTCTGGCACACCGATCCGGACCGGTTGGAACCGGTGAGCAGGGTCTCACGCATCGATGTCAGCCTGCTGGTTGGCGTGAACCGGTCGCGCGATACGCTTATGGCGAACACCGAACAATTTGCACGTGGACTGCCTGCAAACAACGCCCTTTTGTGGGGCGCGCGCGGGATGGGAAAATCCAGTCTTGTCAAAGCGATCCATGGCAAACTTGTAGCAGAACATCCGGATCTGAAACTGATCGAAATCCAGCGCGAAGACCTGCCCAGCATCACCCGCTGTCTGAACCTTTTGCGCGACCGGACCGAAAGGTTTGTCCTGTTCTGCGACGACCTGTCGTTCAGCCACGATGACGCGCATTACAAATCGCTTAAGGCGGTTCTGGATGGCGGGATCGAAGGACGTCCGTCGAATGTGGTGCTCTACGCCACGTCCAACCGCCGTCACTTGATGCCGAGGGACATGATCGAAAACGAACGATCTTCGGCGATCAATCCCGCCGAAGCGGTCGAGGAAAAGGTTTCCCTTTCGGATCGGTTTGGCCTCTGGCTCGGGTTCCACCCGTGCAGTCAGGACGAATACCTGGAGATGATCCGCGGCTACTGCGACGCCCACGGGGTTGAGATCGACGACGACACCCTCCGCGCTGAAGCCATCGAATGGCAGGCCACCCGAGGCAGCCGCTCAGGTCGTGTCGCATGGCAGTATTTCACTGACCTAGCGGGACGCAGGGGCGTGAGTTTGGGGTGAGGCAGGCAGTTATCCTGTGTCTCAGGGAGAGTGAGCGAGGTCTGGACTTATGGTCGGTTGACCGCTTTGAGCCCGATATGAATGGCGCTGTGCGGCGCATGAACGACTGCTTATTCCGGCAAAATCGGATCAAATGAACTAGCAATCTGTGTGTTGAATTTCCCAGGTTTCCAGAGACTAGGACCTCTAGCATTGTCACGAAATGTTCATAACCCACCAAGAGTAACTAAGCCTCGACGTGGCGAGCGTCCGAGTTGGTGGGCAGAAATTGTCGGCATTCGATGCCCAAACTGTGGTCGTCCACAATCCCCTCGAAAGATGGGTTCAACCAACCCGTATCGCGGTTACAATCGAAAGGACTTCCACATGTGTGGCGGCTGTGGGGCTTTCCTTTATTTGACGGGGGAAAGGCGTTGGCGGCGGTATTTTTTAGTGAATTTGCCCGTTTTTTTCGGTGTTAGCGCATTGGGATTTTTCATCCTGAGAAACATTGATGGATTGAACATCTATCGTGACGCACGTGAAGCATTTGAACCAAATTTCGTGGGTTTCATTCTGATCTGCGCTTCGACATACGTTTGTTTGAGTATGCTTGCACGATTTGAAATCGTCGGGGTTGCCGCACCATCAGAGGTTGATGTTGGCCGAGCCGATTCTGGTGGGTGAGTTTTAACGCGTCAATTATCCAATAACCCACGGCTAACTACCGTCCATTGCGTTGGTGCATGAATGCATTGCCGACCTTGGCGCATCCGCACCAGCGCCCGTTCCGTCCTGCGTAGCAGAAGATGCGACCCCAGCCGGTCCACTTAAAACAACGGGCTTTCAAGACTGCCTAGCCTTTGCGACTGCGGATTCTTTTAGGTCACATAAAAACGGGCAAAATCCCCGCCCTCACACCTACGGCAGATAATCCTCAGGGTCGGCGCTTTGCATCCCTGAAAGACGTACTTCAAAGTGGACGACGGCGGGGTTGCCCGCTTTGACCACTCCGATTTTCTGGCCTTGGGATACGCTATTGCCTTCGCTCACGGTCAAACCATCAAGGTTGGTATAGACGGTCAGCAGGTCGGTTGCGTGGCGGATCACAACGATGGCGACGTTGTTGGTGTCGCGGGTGATCGCGGCAACGGTGCCTGCGGCGGCGGCGACCACTTCGGCACCGCTGGTGGCGCTGATGTCGATGCCGTCATTCGAACCGGCGGAATAGGTGCGAACGATCGATCCGCGTACCGGATAGACCAGCGGCGCGTCCGTTGGTGTGGGATCGCTGGCCTGAACATTTGTCGGTGCGACCGGTGCCGGCGTCGGGGTCACTGCTGGAGCAGGCGTTTCATCCGGCAACGGGGTCGCGGCAGACGGCGGTGTCGGTGTTGCCGAGCCGGTTCCTGGTGCTTCCTGCTCAACCTCTTGCGGCGCCATAGCGACACCGGATTGCGGGATAAGAAGGGACTGACCTTCACGGACGGCCAGATCGGGTCCAAGCCCGTTCCATTCTGCAACGGTCCGGACGGGGAGATTGTAGAGACGGGCAATTGTATAGGCGGTTTCACCGGACTGTACGGTATGCCGCAACGGTTCGATGCCTACGACCGGATCGGTGCTGACCGTTGTGTTCGTGGTCGTTGTCGCCTGAGGTCCCGCACGATCAATCGCGGCAGCGGCGAGCGTGGTGACGTCAACATCGGCGGGCTGTATCGGGCCGGTCATGGTCGCACCGGTCGCCGGAGAGGGTTCTGCCACGCGGGACGGAAGCAGGAGCACGGCACCAGTGTTGAGAGGCGCATCGACGGCGACTGCGTTGGTGCGCGCGAGCGCGGCAGGGTCCAAGCCAAGCCGCTGAGCGACTGTCGTGACGGTGTCACCACGTGTAGCGACGGCAACCTGATAGTTCGGATAGGAAATAACGCCGCGATTGTCCGGTTGCGGACGTGCTGCAACGTTACTTGTCGCCGCCGAGGTATCCAGCGTGCGGTTTCCGCCCAGATCACGCAGGTCGTAGTCCCAGTTGTCTGCGATACACCCGCTCAGCGCGGCGGCTGCGACACCGGCCATCAGCACAGGGCGCAGGGGAAATGCCTTGATCATCTACTCGATCCTCGTTTTTCTGCCCCGTTGGCCGGAGCTTTGTTCAGTCGCCCATGCCCTCAACCAGAGGGACGAAACGGACGGCGCGTAATTCGTCATAGTCAAAACCGTCTTCGGTGCGTGTCACTCGGATCAGGCTTTGTACCGTGTCGGACTGGCCGACAGGTAACACCATAATACCGCCAACGCGCAATTGCGCCAATAGGGGGCCGGGCGGGTCTTCGGCGGCTGCAGTCACGAGTATGCGATCAAACGGTGCATGTTCGGGGAGACCAAAGCTGCCATCACCTGCAAAGGGGATAACATTGGTCAGGTCGAGTTTGTCAAACACTGCGCGCGCATCGGCAACCAACCGCCGAAACCGGTCGATGGTATAAACCCGACGGGCAAGGTGGCTAAGGATCGCGGCCTGATAGCCAGAGCCGGTTCCAACCTCCAGAACCTTGTCCCGAGGGGTGATCTGTAACGCCTGCGTCATGATCCCCACCACCGACGGCTGACTGATCGTCTGACCCGAGGAAATCGGCAGAGGCATGTCCTCATAGGCGCGGTCAGCAAAGAGCCCTTTGACAAATAGGGCGCGGTCAACTTTTTCCATCGCCGTTAGCACGCGTGCATCCGTCACGCCCTTGGATCGCAGGGCGAAAAGGAATTGCATCTTGGCGTCGGCGTCAAAGGTCACTCTAGCGCGTCCTTCAAGCTATCGAGCATCTCGTGCGCGGTGAGCTGCGCCCGCATCGGGGTTACAGCGATATACCCATCAAGGTTCAGCGCGACGTCAGTGCCGTCTTCGGTGCGGATGCGTTGATTGCCGCCTTTGCACCAGAGGAAACTCCGGCCCGAGGGGGATTCCTGTGCCTCGACTGTGAACGATGTTCCACGGCGGAACCCTTGGGGACCGACGCGCAGGCCTTTGGTCTCGGACGCAGGGAGCGGCGGGAAGTTCACGTTATAGAACAGACGATAATCTTCTTCGGTCCAGATCGCATGGTCGAGCAGTTTGCGGACCACAGCAGCGCCGTGTTGGGCAGCGGACTCGAACGGTTGTTCCAGATCTTTGTTCTGCGGGCCAAGGTATTGCGACATGGCAATCGCGCGAACACCCTGCAACGACGCTTCGATCGTTGCGCCAATGGTGCCGGAATACATGGTGTTTTCACCCGCGTTATTGCCACGGTTTACACCAGAGAGCACGAGGTCGGGCGGAGCGTCTTTCATCACATAGTGAATGCCGGCCAGCACACAGTCCGCAGGCGACCCTTCGGCTGCATAGCGGCGTTCGTCCAGTTTGGCGATCATCGTCGGGTGGGCATAGCTGATGCAGTGCCCGACGCCCGATTGTTCGAACGCAGGGGCTACGGTCCAGACCTCTCCGTCCGGTCCGGCGATTTCGGTAGCAATCGCGTGGAGTACTTCGAGCCCCGGTGCGTTGATCCCGTCGTCATTGGTGATGAGTATGCGCATGGAATGCCCCTTTCGTCCCTTTCCTAAGGAGTTGCGGGCGGGGCGGCAATCCCTCGCGGTGACGAAAGGCCGGGGTGTGGCGGTGAAGTTCTAGTGACCCGACGGAAGACGGATCAACCGAGGATCTCCGGCAGCAACCGTGCGGCTTCTTCGCGGATGTCGATCAGTCCTTCGCGGCTTTCACCGGGGAAGAAACGGGCGCGGACGGCGGTGGGCATCGGGCGAGGTTCAAGGATTTTGACCACTGGACCGATCTTGGCAGTTTCAGCCTGCCAGCTTTGTGCCATAGCGATCTGCGCGGCTTTGGTTGCGCCATATGCGCCAAAGAACGGTTGACCTGCGCGGGGGTCGTCAAAGAACACCGCACGGCTTTCGGGGGCGAGCAGGGGCGCGACATAGCTGATCAGGCGCTGGGTCGCTTTGACATTACAGTTGAACGCCTTGTCGAAATCCTTTTCCGGCATGTCCGGAGCGGGCGACAGCGGCGGAGAGAAAATGGCCGTATGAATCCACAGATCAATCGTATTCCAACGGTCATAGATCGACCGGCAGAGCTGCTGCATGGCAGCTTCGACTGTGATGTCCATCGGTGCGAGCGTGGCTTCACCACCCTTGGCCTGAATGCGGTCATCCAGTTCTTCAAGAGCGCCCGTGGTTTTGCCCACGGCGATGATGTGATGGGTTTCGGCGAGCGCTTCGGCGAGTGCAGAGCCAAGGCCGCGCGAGGCGCCGGTGATCAAAGCGGTGGGGCGGGTGTCCTGTGTCATGCCCCTCATTTGGCAGTTTGACGGGGACTACGCAAGAGGGCGTGGATGCGACCTCTTGGCGTGGTATGTCAGGACAGTCCGGCTTCTTGCAGGCGGGCAGCGACGAGCCTTTCCAAGAGAGCGTCGGGGAGAGGTTTGGCCGGGGTAAACCGGAGCGCACCTTTGGAGGCTTTTAGTCCGGCTGCCGTGATGTCCGCTTCCAAGGTTGCGAGGATGCTACCCGACTGCGGGAAATAGGACAGGTGGTTTTTGAACGCGGCATATCCCGCAATGGCTTTGTTGCCGATCCGGAAGGCAGGAAGGCCGTAGGACATGCCCTCCTGCGCCGAAGGGAGCAGAGCGGCAAGCCGCTGGCGCAAGTCCGCAAGCGCGGCCCGCTGGTCATTGGGCAGAGTGGCGAGGTAGCTATCGTGGTCGGCGGGTTTTTCCATGGCTTCAGAATACGCCACCTTAATCGAGCTGCCTAGTACGGAAGTTCCAGCACGTGTTCACCATCCAGCCCGCTAAGAACCACGCGGGTATCATCAATCGCAATAACGCGACCAGCGAAGAGGGTATCGCCGATATTTACTACGCGGATGCGACCGATGCCGTTGCGCAAAAGGGCTCTGGGGCCATTGGCCGAGGTCATCGTTCCAATCAGGGCAAGCCTGTCGGTTTCGAGCATATCAGGGAGTGTTGCCGCGTCAGCGACAACCGTTGTGACGGTTTCAGTCATCAGGAAATCCGGTGTGAGGAGGAGAGGCGGGGCCTATGCCACAGGGCCGGAAGAGAAGAAAGACACCCCATACCAATGAACCAAACCTATACGGCGAGGTTCCGCCACATACTGCTGGCCTTGTGCAAAAACCGGCCGAAAACAAAAGGGCCACCCGTGGGCAGCCCTTGTTTATAACGGTGATGTGATCGGCTCAGGCGTTTTCTTTGAGCTTGAAACCGTCGTTGATCATATCGCTCGGATTGACCGGATATTCGCCAGAGAAACACGCGTCGCAGTATTGCGGACAGCTGGCATCGCGGCCTTTGGCCTCTCCGGCGGCGCGGTAAAGTCCGTCAAGAGAGATGAATTTGAGGCTGTCCACACCAAGGTGCTTGCACATTTCATCTTCGTTCATGGTGGCTGCGATCAGCTTTTCACGCTGCGGAGTGTCCACACCATAGAAACACGGCCACGCTGTCGGCGGTGACGCAATACGGAAGTGAACTTCGGCCGCGCCTGCGTCCAACAGCATATCCTTGATCTTGCGGGTCGTTGTGCCGCGCACGACAGAGTCATCAACAAGGATGATCCGTTTGCCTGCAATCAGGGCGCGGTTCACGTTCAGTTTCAGACGAACGCCCATGTTGCGGATCGCGTCGGTCGGTTCGATAAAGGTCCGGCCCATATACTGGTTCCGGATGATACCCATACCGTAGGGAATGCCGCTTTCGTGGCTGAAACCGATGGCAGCCGGGGTGCCGCTGTCCGGAACGGGGCAGACAAGGTCAGCCTCAACAGGGCTTTCTTTGGCCAATTCTACGCCGATCTGGCGGCGGGTCTCATAGACCGAGGTGCCCCCGAGGATCGAGTCAGGCCGCGAGAAGTAGACCTTTTCGAAGATGCAGAAGCGGGGCTTTTGCGGACGGAACGGGAAATGGCTCTGGACACCGTGTTTGGTCGAAATGACCACCATTTCACCGGGTTCGATTTCGCGGATGAAATCAGCACCGATGATATCCAATGCGCAGGTTTCTGAGGCGAGAACCCAACCTTCACCGAGCTTGCCCAGTACCAGCGGGCGAACACCCAGCGGATCACGGACGCCCATCAGTTTTGTGCGGGTCATGGCAACAACAGAAAAGGCGCCCTCGGCCTTGCGGAGCGCCTCTTCCATGCGATCAGGAATGGAACGACCCATCGAACGGGCCATCAGGTGGATGATGCATTCCGAATCCGACGAGGATTGGAAGATCGCACCACGGTCAATCAGATCATGACGCAGGGTTTTGGCGTTGGTGAGGTTGCCGTTGTGAGCAATCGCAGCGCCGCCCATCGAAAATTCACCAAAAAAGGGCTGAACGTCGCGAATGGCGGTCTGTCCCTTGTTGCCGGCTGTGGAATAGCGGACGTGGCCGATCCCGATATTGCCAGGCAGGGACTGCAACAGCGACGCTTTGGTAAAGTTGTCGCGGACGTAGCCCATACGACGGGCGGAATTAAATCCCTGCTCTGCGTCGTGAACCACAATACCACCGGCTTCCTGGCCGCGGTGTTGCAAGGCATGGAGGCCAAGAGCAACAAAATTTGCTGCGTCAGCTACGCCGACGATGCCAAATATGCCGCACTCCTCCTTTAGTTTGTCATCATCAAAGGGGTGAGCGGGAGGCATCTGTATGGACACGAGTGGCGTCTCCGAATCCGAAAAGGAGGGGTTTGGCCCCCTGATACTTCGTCAGGGGGCGGCTGTCACGAAACTATCACACAGAAAACGCAGAAGCGTTAGTTTGAGCAGCTCATCAGCAGGGCATCATAGCGGGTGGTGATCCAACCAAGCGCCGCTTGCGGGTCCTGTTCTTCGATCCGGCCGGTCAATCCGTTAAAGATTTTGGCCGAACGGCTGGAATCGATCGGGTCGAATTCCTGCGACGACAGGATGGTGTTGTAGAGGAAGAAAGCCACTGCAACGAGCAGGATGCCTCGGGCCACACCAAACAGAAAGCCAAGGGCCTGATCGATCGGGTCCAGAGCAGAGCGGCGGATAAGCGACGACAGCAAAGGCGAGAAGATCGAGAACACAGCGAGGGCAATCGCGAAAACCGCTGCAAAACCCGCGATGATCTGCAATTCGCAAGTGTCAGCGATGAATTGATCGACCACCGGAAGGGTCGAAATGAACTCTCCTGCCGGTGCAGCAAAGGCATATGCGACGATCGCAGCGGCGATCCAGCCGACGATGGCGAGCGTTTCGCGGACGATACCGCGCGAATAGGCAAGAAGAGCCGAAATGATGATGATCGCGGCAACGATGCCGTCGACGTAAGTGAAGCCGTCCATTTGTCCCCTATCCCGACCGCTCGCGCGATCCGAAAATGTCGTTCACGAAGCTGGTTAAATCTTCTGTTTGTTTCAGCTTCATTTCAGGTGCCGCAGCTCTTTTAGAAAGTTGTGGCATGATCGCGGTCGTGAAACCAAGTTTTTGGGCTTCTTTCAACCGGTTTTCGGCTTGAACCACCTGTCTGATGCTACCTGACAGGCTGATTTCGCCAAAGATGACACAGTCTGCGGGCAGTGCGGCGTCTTCCCTTGCGGAAATTAACGCGGCAGCAACCGCAAGATCGGCGGCCGGTTCGCTGATGCGCAAGCCGCCCGCCACGTTGAGGTACACATCCAGACCCGCAAAGGCGATTCCGCAGCGGCTCTCTAAAACGGCGAGGATCATGGCAAGGCGTCCACCATCCCATCCCACGGATGACCGGCGCGGCTGCGCGGTGGGGGACGGGGCGACCAATGCCTGAATTTCACAAAGCATCGGGCGCGAACCTTCGATGCCGCCGAAAACAACCGAACCCGGTGTCGGCTTTCCACGCTCTGACAGGAACAGGGCAGAGGGGTTTTTAACCTCGATCAGCCCACGTCCTGTCATTTCGAACACCCCGATTTCAGACGCAGGGCCAAAACGGTTTTTCACAGCGCGCAAGATGCGGAATTGGTGGCCGCGTTCGCCTTCGAAATAAAGAACGGTATCCACCATATGTTCCACGACGCGCGGACCGGCGAGCGATCCCTCTTTGGTCACATGGCCGACCATGATCGTGGCGATTTCGTTCTTTTTGGCAAAGTTGGTGAGCTCATGGGCCGATGCTCGCACCTGACTAACAGACCCCGGTGCGCTTTCGACCGTGTCGGCCCACATCGTTTGGATCGAGTCGATAATCGCCAGATCGGGTTGTTCTGCCTCGAGCGTGGTCAGGATATCCCGTAGGTTGGTTTCACTGGCGAGCTTGACCGGAGAATTCTCCAGCCCCAGCCGACGGGCCCGCATCTGAACCTGCGCAGTCGATTCCTCTCCCGAGATATAGACAACCTTGAGCCCGTTGCGGGCGAACCGTGCAGCCGCCTGTAACAGAAGTGTCGATTTCCCGATGCCGGGATCACCGCCGACGAGCAGGGCAGAGGCTTTGACCAATCCGCCGCCCAAAACGCGATCCAACTCGGCCACGCCAGACAGGGTTCGGGGTGGCTCCGCCTCTTGAGAGGCCAGATCAGTCAACGCTATCGTTTGCCCGCGTTTCCCAGAAAGGCTTTTCTTCCCGTGGCTTGCCGCCAGAGGTTTGTGTTCGGAAATGGTGTTCCACGCACCGCAATTGTCACATCGTCCCGACCATTTCGAAAAGGTCGATCCGCAGTCGGAACAGATAAAGCTCGGGTCTTTTGCCATGATGGGTTTCAACCTGATGATCTCCGACCAAGAGGCCGTGGCCTATGCCGGGGAATTGGCCAACTTATACTCCATGGACACCATCAGCCTGGGATCGGTTCTGGCGTGGGCCATGGAGTCCTATGAAAAAGGTGTGCTCAC
>JBNKUW010000075.1:0-11874 GCA_050298835.1 Marivivens sp. | reverse complement strand
GTACGGAAGAATAGCTCAGGCGACCGTGACAGAATCGCGGGACCATCCTGCAAAACCAAGGCCCCGTAGGCCACCGGTTGGAGTTTTACCAACGCAGCATAGAGCGCCGCAGGATCACCAGTAGTCTGCGTGGAAATAGGAAAGGTCAGATTGGCCTGATAAATGTCGCCAGCACCAATGTAGGAACGGACCTTATCAATCGCGACTTTGTGGGTATATGCATCCCAAGCCGGTAGCAAAGGCGCGATCTCGCCCGCTGGTTCGGGCAAAACAGACTTTTGCGGCGCATCGTAAACGCCGAACCGCAAAAGCGGCAAACGGCGTCCCTCGGGCATGAGCGGTGCGAGTTTCGGTTCGAGTGCGTAGCCCAATTCGTAGGAACAATAGCCCGCAAGCCAACCATCAGCGTCAGACAAAGCATCGAGAGCTGCGGGGACGTCTTCCGGCTGCCAAGCTTCGATCATCATCGACGGACGATCAAAACATGCTGCCACGCCATCGGGACCTTTGTCGAAATAGATTCGCATTGGGGCTTTCAGTCTTGTTTTGCGCGTCTGGTATCTCCTCATTCCACCGGAATGCAATTCATCAGAGAGGCAAATTTGCTACAGAACGCGACATCCATCTGATTAATCTGGTAAATACCGAACGCTTCCGGTGAAATCCGCAGGAAATCAACTCAGAGGCCTTCCGTTTTGCTCCGATCCCTCTCTTTTCGCACGTCGCTACTCCTTTTACTGGCAGCGGCACTGTTATTTGCGATGCTGAACGTGATGCGGTTCGGGGGAGAGTACTCTCCTGATCTGATGGCTCTCTGGATTGCGGGACATTTTTATGATGTCGGTCAATACGATGAAATCTACCGCGTGGACGTTGGACATTTCACGATCCTTCCTCCGATGAGCTGGGGAACGATCTGCAAGAGCTTGGTCTTGAAGAAGATGCCTACCCATATGTCTACCCACCGCTTTGGGCGGCGATAGTGGCCCCGTTTACGCGGGTCGTGAATCTGGATTTGGTTCAGTGGCTCGCAAGCGCTGCCAACCCCGTGCTCATCCTGATGGCATGCTGGCGACCAGTTATCTGGTTCGCAGCTACCGGCGCAATCCTCGGAGTTTTTTCGATCTTGGTGACTGGTTGGCCTTTGCATCAGGTATTCCTCGACCAACTGAGTGTGATGAGCCACACGGCAATTCTATCACCCATTGTCTATTCAATTGACGGTACGATTACCCAATTCCTGCCGCCCGATCAGGTGTTCACAATCATGTCCCCACCGGAAGGTGCCGGTCAGGAAGTTAAGATCGCTGGATGGGGCGCAATTGAAAAATCTTCTCTCTGGATGATCGCGAATCAGATTTCAGTTCTGGTTCTAATTGTTGTCGGCGGAATTGGACTTAGACGGTTTTCAGAACATCAGCTGCCGGTCTGGGCAGCTGTCTTTACAACCTACGGATTAATCGGACCACTCAGCTGGTCTCATCACTACGTAACAGTCGCTGCAATGGTACCAATGCTCTACTTTTTGCTGCCTAAGAAGTGGGGAATGCTGGCTATCTTCGCGGTTTTCATACCTATTTCTCTTGTTGGCTCAGTGACACTAATGGGGATGTCAGGAAAATATCTTTTGCCCCAATTTGCTGGGACAATTTCGATGTTTGTCCTTCTATTAGGCTATCTCTTTGCTGTTCGCGCCCAGCGTCAGCACTTTTTGCCCTGAAACAACCGACTCCGCCCTTGCACCGGTTCGTTGCTTGCTTATAACCCCCAACAATTTGGGCGCATTTGGTGCCCTGTTGTCTGCCGCCAAAACATATGAGGGTCCCCATGCCGAAGAGAACCGACATCCAGTCGATCATGATCATCGGAGCGGGGCCTATTATTATCGGCCAAGCTTGCGAATTCGACTACTCCGGAGCACAAGCCTGTAAGGCGCTCCGCGAAGAAGGCTACCGCGTCATCCTCGTGAACTCGAACCCCGCGACGATCATGACCGATCCGGAGTTCGCGGACGCGACCTATATCGAACCGATCACCCCCGAGGTCGTCGCAAAGATCATCGAGAAAGAGCGCCCTGATGCGCTGCTGCCAACGATGGGCGGTCAGACGGGTCTGAACACCTCTCTCGCGCTTGCGGACATGGGCGTACTTGAGAAATTCAACGTCCAACTGATTGGTGCCAACCGCGACGCCATTGAAATGGCCGAAGACCGGAAACTGTTCCGTGAAGCGATGGACCGCATCGGGCTGGAAAACCCCAAAGCGACAATCATTACAGCGCCGAAGAACGAAAAGGGCAAATACGACATTCCTGCTGGTGTAGTTCTGGCGATGGATGCTCTTGAAGACATCGGTTTGCCGGCGATCATCCGCCCTGCATTTACGCTCGGCGGTACTGGCGGTGGCGTGGCCTATAACCGCGAAGAATACGAACATTTCTGCCGGTCGGGTATGGATGCGTCCCCCGTTGGTCAGATCCTCGTTGATGAGTCGCTTCTCGGCTGGAAAGAATACGAGATGGAAGTTGTCCGCGACAAAGCTGACAATGCGATCATCGTCTGTTCCATCGAAAACGTCGATCCGATGGGCGTGCACACCGGCGACTCGATCACCGTGGCCCCTGCCCTGACGCTGACTGACAAAGAATATCAGATCATGCGGAACGGCTCGATCGCTGTTCTGCGCGAAATCGGGGTCGAGACCGGCGGATCAAACGTTCAATGGGCGATCAACCCCAAAGACGGGCGCATGGTCGTGATCGAAATGAACCCGCGCGTGTCGCGGTCATCGGCGCTGGCCTCCAAAGCGACCGGTTTCCCAATTGCTAAAATCGCTGCGAAACTGGCCGTGGGCTACACGCTCGACGAACTGGACAACGACATCACCAAGGTCACACCCGCATCGTTCGAACCAACCATCGACTACGTCGTCACCAAAATCCCGCGTTTCGCATTCGAAAAATTCCCGGGTTCCGAGCCGCTGCTCACAACCGCGATGAAATCGGTCGGTGAAGCAATGGCGATTGGCCGGACTTTCCACGAATCGATGCAAAAAGCGTTGGCATCCATGGAAACCGGCCTCACCGGTTTTGACGAAGTGGACATTCCGGGCGCACCGGACAAGGCCGCCGTTTCGGCCGCCATCTCCAAGGCGACCCCGGATCGTCTGCGCACCATCGCGCAAGCGATGCGCCACGGCATGACCAACGACGAAATTCAGGCGATCACCGCATTTGATCCGTGGTTCCTCGCCCGAATCCGCGAAATCGTTGATGCCGAAGCAGAAGTCAAAAAGAACGGCATTCCCTTAGAGGAAAAAGGCCTTCGTGCGCTCAAGATGCTCGGCTTCTCGGATGCTCGTCTGGCGAAACTCACCGGCCGCGACGAAGATAACGTCCGCCGCGCGCGTCAAAACCTTGGCGTTGTAGCGTCGTTCAAACGGATCGACACCTGCGCTGCCGAATTCGAAGCACAGACCCCTTATATGTATTCGACCTATGAAACGCCGGTGATGGGCGATGTCGAATGCGAAAGCCGCCCGACCGACCGGAAAAAGGTCGTCATCCTTGGTGGTGGTCCGAACCGGATCGGCCAAGGGATCGAGTTCGACTACTGCTGCTGTCATGCCTGTTTCGCCCTGACCGATCAGGGGTATGAAACCATCATGATCAACTGCAACCCCGAGACCGTGTCGACCGACTATGACACCTCGGACCGTCTGTATTTCGAACCGCTGACGTTCGAACACGTGATGGAAATCCTGCGGGTTGAGCAGGAAAATGGTACATTGCACGGCGTGATCGTCCAGTTCGGCGGCCAGACCCCGCTGAAACTCGCGAACTCGCTGGAAGAAGCCGGCATCCCGATCCTCGGCACCTCACCCGACGCGATCGACCTCGCTGAAGACCGCGAGCGGTTCCAGGATCTGGTCAATCGCCTGAACCTGAAACAGCCGGTCAACGGCATCGCCTCGACCGATCAGCAAGCGTTTGAAATTGCGTCCGACATTGGCTTCCCGCTGGTGATCCGCCCGTCCTATGTTCTGGGTGGCCGCGCGATGGAGATCGTCCGCGATCAGGCTCAACTGGAACGCTACATCAAAGAAGCCGTGGTCGTTTCCGGTGACAGCCCTGTGCTGCTTGACAGCTACTTGTCCGGCGCGACCGAAGTTGACGTTGACGCGCTCTGCGACGGTGAAAACGTCCACGTGACCGGCATCATGCAGCACATCGAAGAAGCTGGCGTCCACTCGGGCGACTCGGCCTGCTGTCTGCCGCCGCACACTCTGCCCGCTGACATTGTTAAAGAAATCCACCGCCAAACCGAAGCTTTGGCGCTGGCGTTGCAAGTCAAGGGCCTGATGAACGTCCAATTCGCGGTCAAGGATGGCGATGTCTACCTCATTGAGGTCAACCCACGCGCCTCACGGACCGTACCGTTTGTTGCCAAAGCGACCGACAGTGCGATTGCGTCGATTGCGGCACGCCTGATGGCTGGCGAACCGCTTTCGAACTTCCCGCTGCGCGATCCTTATCCGGCAGACATTGATCCCGAAGCGTCCTTCCCGACGCCCAATCCGTTCACACTCGCCGATCCGAAGACTCCGTGGTTCAGCGTCAAAGAGGCGGTCCTACCCTTTGCCCGCTTTCCCGGTGTTGACACAATCCTCGGACCGGAAATGCGATCAACGGGCGAGGTCATGGGCTGGGACCGGTCCTTCGGTCGTGCATTCCTTAAGGCACAGTTGGGTGCAGGAACGCACTTGCCGCACGAAGGAACCGTATTCATCTCGATCCGCGATGACGACAAAACCGATGAGATGGTCGAAACCACCAAGTCGCTTCGCGAAATGGGTTTTGAAATCCTCGCAACCCGTGGCACCGCTGCGTTCCTGACCGAAAACGGTATCGAATGTGAAACCGTGAACAAGGTCTACGAAGGTGGCCGGACGATCGTCGACCTTCTCAAGGACGGCAAGGTCCAACTGTTGTTCAACACCACCGAAGGTGCGCAGGCCGTCGAAGACAGCCGCGATATCCGCTCTGTCGCTCTCTATGACAAACTGCCCTACTTCACGACAGCGGCGGGCAGCCACGCTGCAGTCCGCGCTATGAAAGCCCGCGAAGAGGGAGATCTAAGAGTCCGCAGCCTGCAGGGATAATAGAAATAGGGGCCGGCCTGAATGACCGGCCCTTTCTTTTTCGCTGGTACGGAAAACCCGCAGGGATTTGCCCCGTCGCGACCCGTCGTCAATCTGGACAATCCTTTCCCTTCGCGTCACTCTCCTCCTACTGAACTGGAGGGTCCCCGTGCACAAAGTCGTTCTGTCCGCCACCGGCGTCTATACACCGCCTGAAGTCATCACAAATGATGAGCTGGTCAAAGCGTTCAACGCTTATGCCGACCTCCAGAACGAACAAAATGCCGATGCAATAGCGGCGGGAGAGCGTGCTCCGGTTCCGCACTCAAGCTCTGATTTCATTGTCGCCGCTTCAGGTATCGAAAGCCGCCACGTGATTTCCCGCGACGGCATCCTTGACCCGACACGTATGTACCCGCGGCTTCCGGAACGCGCGGACGAAGAACCCTCTCTGATGGCGGAAATTGGCGTAAAGGCCGCAAATATCGCGCTCGAACGGGCGGGGCTCAAGGGCGAAGACATTGACCTGATCCTCTGTGCCGCATCGAACATGGAACGCGCCTATCCCGCAATGGCCGTGGAAATTCAGGACCTTCTGGGTGCAGGTGGCATGGCATTCGACATGAACGTCGCCTGTTCTTCGGCAACCTTTGGCATCCAGACTGCCGCCGACATGATCCGCGCTGGCTCTATCCGTCGCGCACTTGTCGTTTCGCCCGAGATCACTTCCGGGCACCTTGAGTGGCGTGACCGCGATTGCCATTTCATTTTTGGTGATGTGGCCACGGCTGTTTTGTTGGAACGGGACGAAGGCCAAGACGGGTTCGAGGTCATCTCCACTCGTTGCGCCAGCAAGTTTTCGAACAACATCCGCAATAACTATGGCTTCCTGCGTCCAACCCGTGATGCAATGGATGACCGCCGCGATATGCGGTTCATGCAGAACGGGCGCAAGGTGTTCAAAGAAGTCCTGCCACTAGTAAGCGCTCATATGGCGAGCCATATGGTGGACGACGGGATCGAAGCCACCGATCTTAAACGGCTTTGGCTGCATCAGGCCAACAAGGCAATGAACGACTATATCGGCAAAAAAGTCTTAGGCCGCACACCGGAGCCTGGCGAACAACCGAACATTCTACAGGACTATGCAAATACGTCTTCGGCCGGATCAATCATCGCTTTTAGCCAGAATTCCGACGATCTTCAAAGCGGCGATACCGGCATGATCTGTTCTTTCGGCGCAGGTTATTCGGTCGGATCCGTCATCCTGCGCCGGAAGTAATCAGTTCGTCTCGTCTTCGAGGTGAAGCTTCATCTCGATCAGAACTTTCTGCAACTCGACAGTTTCTCGCAGAAGGCGCTTTGCCTCGTTTGCGGAAATAACTCCATCGTCGATCGCAGTATTGTATTCGGCCATCAACATCGCGAACCGCTGGCTGAGAGTGATCACATCCGCGTTGATCCCACCCTGCCGATCATTCTTTGATCCGTCATGCGACAGGGTAATCCCCTGCATTTCAGCCAGAGCCGACGTCACGTGCGGAAAGGACGATGCAGCTTCAAGCGCGGCTACAGCGTCCACAGGCATATAGCGATCCGAATGCTCGTCCGCTTCGGAATAATACCGGCCCAAAGTCGCCTTGGATTTTCCGGTTAGTGCGCAAGCGGCTTCGATGCCCACATCCTTCACCAGCGCCTCTGTGTGTTTTTTTAGATAACTACTCACTCTTCCAGTGTCCCCAAATCCCAAAACACCCCAAATTCATGGGGAAGCCCAACCATTGTTTCCCATTAACTGTGATTTAGCTTTTTGTCATTTAAAACCTAGTCCTTGGCGCAAGGTAACCCTCGCCTCGTGACTGAAGTGTACCGAGTTACGACCAATCTTTCTGGATGGGTCGTAGGGTCAGGGGCTGTGACCCCATCCTGAGCGCTGTCGGCGGACAACCGTCTTTCATCGCACCGCAGTTCCTGACCCACTTGTTTCCCTTGCAATACGCCAAAGTCAGAGCGTATTTCTCTCTTTATGGCCAAACTCTACTACCACTACTCCACTATGAACGCAGGGAAATCCACGCTCCTGCTTCAAGCATCCTACAACTATATTGAACGGGGAATGCAGACCTATTTGCTAACCGCTCAGTTCGACAATCGCGCAGGTGAAGGACAGATCGCCAGCCGGATCGGTATCGGCTCAGAGGCCGATACCTACAACGCCGAAAGTGACCTTTACACCAAACTCCACCGTCGTTTGGAAGAAGGCCCTTGTGCATGCGTTTTCATCGACGAGGCCCAGTTCCTGACCGAAGCTCAGGTTTGGCAATTGGCCCGTGCTGTGGATGATCTGAAGGTACCCGTGATGTGCTACGGCCTGCGGGTAGATTTTCAGGGTAAGCTTTTCCCAGGTTCTGCCGCCCTTCTGGCGCTAGCCGATGAGATGCGTGAAGTCCGAACAATTTGCCATTGCGGAAAAAAAGCCACGATGGTTGTCCGCAAAGACGAACACGGCAATGTTCTCACGGACGGGGATCAGGTTTCCATCGGCGGGAACGACAAATATGTCTCACTCTGCCGTCGTCACTGGCGTGAAGCGACGGGCGATCAGTAGATACGCCCTATGCCTTTTTGCCCTAGGTATCTCGGGGTGAATGGCCGCAGGCACAGAGGCAGCGCCCCTCTACTCCCCCTAGTTCACCCGCTGTGGTGGTTCCCGACCTTCGTTCCACGCGATTATGTTATCAAGTGCCATCTGCCCCATCGCCTGACGTGTCTCGACCGTTGCGGACCCCAGATGCGGTAGCAAAACCACGTTTTCCAACGCCAGCAGACGTTCAGGCACATGCGGTTCGTTTTCGTAGACATCCAGACCGGCAGCAGTAATCAACCCACGTTCGAGCACATTGATCAGCGCCAGTTCATCCACGACTTCCCCGCGAGAAATATTGACGAAAATCCCTTCGGGTTTCATCTCAGCTAGGGCTTGTGCGTCGATCAGGTGCCGCGTCTCGGCCCCACCTGGCACGGTGACGACCACGAAATCAGCCCCCATTGCCTCGGGTAAGGTTGCGACCTGCCGTGCAGAAAAGTCCAATTTTTTCGGGCTGCGATTAAAAAACACCACATCCATCCCGAACCCGAAATGGCAGCGTTTCGCGACGGCTTGCCCAATCCGGCCCATGCCGATGATGCCGACGGTTTTGCCGGTCACATGCGTACCAAGCGCAACTTTGGGGCCAAAGCCCTCCCATTTTCCCGCACGGACCATCCGCTCACCCTCACCCGCGCGGCGAGCCGCAGCGAGCAGGAGTGTCAAGCCGATGTCAGCGGTGGCATCAGTCAGAACATCCGGCGTGTTGGTGACCATCACCCCCGCTTTGGCCGCGGCATCCACATCGATGTGGTTATATCCGACACCAAAGTTACCAAGGATTTTACACCGAACATCGCCAGCAAACGCATCGGCAGTGAACGCATCTCCCAGCGTGGGCAAGATTGCGTCGTACTTTGCCAGTGCATCTGCTGCATCCTCAACGGTCATCGGCCCGTCATCACGAACGGTCAAATCGAACTGGGCTTCTGCCTGCTCCAGAACGGGATCAGCAATTCGGCGAGTGATGAGAAGTCTGGTCAATGCATACGTCCTCCGATTGGAACCTCTTGATCGGGTCCAAGGAGCACGATCCCTCCTTCCGCGTCTGGCAGCCCAAGTACGAGCACCTCAGACATGAACGGCCCGATCTGACGTGGGGGGAAGTTCACGACCGCGATAACCTGCTTTCCGACGAGTGTTTCGGGATCGTAGTGTTTTGTAATCTGAGCCGAGGTTTTCCGCTCCCCTATCTCTTCTCCAAAGTCGATCCACATCTTGATTGCCGGTTTACGCGCCTCCGGAAAGGGTTCAGCACGTTGAATACGACCGACGCGGATATCGACGTTCAGGAAATCATCAAAGCTTATCTCAGCCATTCGATAGCTCCTGATCGCGCTTTACCGCTGCCTCGACCGCACGCTCAAGGAGTGGCGGGAAGCCGTCACTCGGATTCATGAGAACTTGAAGCGCCTCATAGGTCACGCCCTTAGGAGAGGTGACGTTCTGGCGTAACGTGGCAGGATCCTCTGCTGCTTCTTCCGCCAAATGACCTGCTCCACCGACGGTGGCTTTGGCAAGCTTCATTGCGAGGTCTGGCGCAAGACCAGCCTTTTCACCTGCCGCAGCCATCGCTTCAATCAAATGGAACACATATGCCGGACCGCAACCGGAAATCGCGGTGACGGCACTCATTTGGCCTTCATCGTCGATCCGAACGACCTGCCCAATGGCTTGGAGCAGGCTATCAGCAAGGTCCAGCATTTCCTCGTTCGCATGGGAGTTCCCCACAATTGCGGTGATCCCGCGCCCCACGGCGGCGGGGGTATTTGGCATTGCACGAATAATCGGAGTTTGGGCGCCAAGGAGACGTTCATAAGTAGCGATGGTGATCCCTGCTGCCACCGAGAGGAAAACCGTTGTTCCGTTGCCGAGCGCCTGAAGGCTCGGCAATGCGTCAGCCATCATCTGAGGTTTCACGGCAACCAGAACTACAGCGGGATTAACTGGTAAATCCACGTTAAGATTCACGCCCTGTTCTTTCAGCCAATCACTTGGAAATGGATCATTCACCCAAACCGAAGAGGCAGGCAGGCCCGATTTGAGCCAACCGGCCAGCATTGCTGATCCCATTTTCCCACAGCCCAGCAGCACAAGCCCGCGTCGGGCGACGTCATCCATGTTCATGGTGTTTCTTCCCCTATTCTGTTGCCCAAGTGGTAGGGCGCAGGGAGGGGGACTTCAAGCGTCAGGCTGTGCCATACGCTTCGGCTATTGCAACCTGCATGGAGTCTTCAGGGGTGCGTTCTGCCCATGTGACCAGTTGGAACGCAGGATAGAAGCGTTCACAGCTCATAACTGCTACGGCGATGATCGTGTCAATTTGTTCCGGGCTGGCAACCTGATCACCTGCCAGAACCAAACCATAGCGGTAGGCCATCAGTTTCTGATCCTGCCACCACGTAAAGTTCCCTGCCCAGCAGTGATCGTTCGCACGGCTCAATGCTTCGTACAGATGCGGAATGCGGTGCTCTGGAGGCTCCATTTCAAAGATGCAAAACAAACGAAGCGTTTGATCGTAATCAGACCACTCCAACGTAACAGAGTAGCTTCGCCATTGTCCTTCGACCTGCATCGCAATCCTGTTGTCTGCTAGCCGGTCGAATTTCCACTCGTTGAAGTGCGCAATGTCTTCAACCACATCAATGGGGTGGATTTCACCTGTGTCGATATACTGTTCGCTCAATGCCATTGCTTGGCCTCATTCGCTATAGTGGCTGGACGTTGGCAGCTCTCAGCCTCTATGTGCCTGCTCAAGGACCTGTAGTTTTTCCGACAAGTCCTACGATATATGGTGCAGCAGCCGGAGTCAGTCTGTAAAGCAATTTCTTGGGGATAACCTTCTCGGAATGACAATGACTGCCCTGAAATCGGTGGAAAACTTTGCGGAAGGTCACTTCCTTCTCGCACATTTCATGCCATTCCAGCCGTAGGCTGCCGTTTGCGCATAAGATATATTTGTCATCAAAACGACGGACTTGCATATGGCAGGCCCCAAACGTATTGTTCTTTACGGGATCGTGCAATTACCCCTTTAAATAAGGGCTTAGGTTGCGAACTGTCCGATATGAAGTGTAGTATCTTTGCGTCAATAGGATAATTGTTTCAGTCTAAATTCCAATCAACTCGACTACTAACAATCAAACTGGCAGATCACATTTCATGATATTGGACGACGACCTTTCAGCAAAACTATCCGCACGCCTACAAGCAATTGTCGAAGACTTACTTGCCAAACGCGGTATGTCAGCACGTCGTGTTTCGATCGAAGTTGTGGGGCATGACGGATTGATACGGGATATTCGTGCGGGTCGGATGCCCGGAGCGGACCGCGTGGCCGCGCTCCTTAGCTATCTCGGAGCGACAGAAGAGTTTTCGTTTACCACCCTGCTCAAAGACCCGGCCGGTGAGGCTGAAGGCTCTGATGTCTTCCAGAGCGTTGGGCAGCATCCGGTTTCATCCGAAAGACAACCAATCGTCTTTTCGCAAGCCTGGCTCGCCAAGAACAATCTAGAAGCAGAAGACTTGGTTCTTGTCACAGCGAACGACGACAGAATGACCCCCACCGTTCCAGCGGGATCCCAAGTGTTGCTGGACATGACCTGCACAGTCCTTGAAAAACCCGATATCTATGCGCTGGAAAAAGACGGTAGTGTCGTGATTGCTCGTGTCTCGAAACAAAAAGACGGTATCTTCCTCAGTTTCGATTGCATTGGAACACCACCCGAAGTCATCCCGCCGAAAAAAGCTGGCTCAGTACGCGTTTTGGGGCGTGCTGTCTGGATTTTGCGACCGGCGTGATCCGCGATTTATGCTTCGCCGGTGTGGATGAGCTTGTAATAGATCGCTTCTAGCTCCGCTTTGTGCTTGGTCTCCTCGTTCGCAAGGAACCGGAAAGTGTCGTGCAGCGGCCCCGGTTCGGTATTGTCAGCAAGCGAAGTGTATTGCTCCATCGCCGCGTGTTCGCGCATCAGGGCGTATTGCAAAACCTCCTGATCATCAGGATTTTCACCCAGATCCGGCACATGCACGCAGTCCGAGAATTTGCGGTCATTCACAGGGCGGGACATCTCGTCTGCCATATGTTC
>JBNKUW010000074.1:0-11935 GCA_050298835.1 Marivivens sp. | reverse complement strand
GCGACTGAGTGGATGACCGGATTGACCCGTCGAAATGACAAAGACGGAACTGTCCGGATCAGCAAAGTCATAGACACCGCGATAGCTGGCGGCGTGAACGTTCTGGAACGGATCGGGGCCCACGCCCGAGAAGACGCCCCGCAGAAGTGTGTTGTCCCCGCCCGAGGTCGAGTGGCGAATATTGACGAACCATTTCAGGATCGGTGCATGGCCGAGCAACGGATGATCCTGCATCGCCATGTGGGCATCCCCCCAGCGGAGGCTTTCGAGCGCGTTCCCGTACTTTTCGGTCAATTCAATCAGCGCCTCATCCAAGGATTGCCGCGCGATATCCGTGCAGGTTTCGACGGCGGAGGACTGGATAATATCACACCAAGCGGCGGCACCGTCTACATTGCGGAACACACGTTCCAGAAAAAGCGGTTCCACATGGGTAAATTGATCCGCCAGCGTGCCAAGCTCATCGCGGATCAACCGATCCTGCAACGCCCGCATCCATGCTGCATACAGCAGGGGTTCGGGTAGGTGTTCATTCATTTCCCCGTTCCATGCCGCCAGAAGGTCTAGCGCTTGCTGGCGACGGCGCTCTGGCGTGCCTTCGGGGGCGGGTTCTCCGGTGAACCAAAGGTCAGCCCCGATGAGGGGCAACAACGAACGGGCCGAGAAACTGACGGTATCTAGCTGCGCTTCGATAAAGCTTTCGCGCGTATGTACCTGACGGGCCTGCATCAAGCGTTGCCAGCGGTAAATCCGTTGACTGTCACCCCAGAGGAACGAAACATTGTTCGGGAAGGCTTCGGTGGTCGTCTTGTTGTTGGTGTTGCCCAGAATACCGCCTTCTGGGTCCACGAATTCGGGATTGTCAGCATAGGGGCGCATGCCTTGCCAACGGTTTTGCGGGATATAGCCGTAGGACGGCATTCGACCTTGGGTCGTATGTAATGGATCGCGTGCAGGAACGGCACCAACGACCTTCATGCCGATTGTGTTCCGGTCAGCGACCATCAGGTTCATCGCAGGTGCGACGACGGGCTCTGCTGCGGCAATGGCATCACGGATGTTTCGGGATTTCATCAGGGCGATCAGGCCGCCAATCGTGGTGTCACGGTCCGACAATCCGGTCCAGTTTGCGGTGACGACGTGGCCTGCCGGACGGATATTCGACAATCCGAATTGGTCAGGAGGGAGGACCGGTCCGTTGTCGGTCCAGAGGAGTTTCAACGTTACGGCGGCTTGGTCTTTGATCCGGACAATGCTGTCGCGCGTGCGGAAGTCGGCCCACCCGTCAGGTGTGCGATATTGGGTCGAATTGCTGGCGTTCACCTCTTCTAGATACAGGTCAACGTCATCGGCCCATGCGCTGGTAATACCCCATCCGAGATTAGAGCTTCGACCCGACAGAACCGCGGGAATACCGGGGAGGGTTGCGCCGATCACACCGCCGGATTGCAGTTCGATCCGGGCAAGGTACCACTGCGACGGCGCGGTCAGCGTACTGTGAGGATCGTTCGCCAGAAGGGTCGAACCGGTTGTTGATCGATCTGGTCCGGCTGCCCATGTGTTCGATGCGCCCGCAAATTCGGGCAGCGGGACCGGACCCAGCGGATCAATTGTCGGAGCATTGGCAATCATCGTGGGCAGATCACGGACAAGCGAAGCGTATGACGGAAGCGCGGTAACGCTCGTTCCCGGAACATCAGGAAGAATGTCCTCTAACCGTTCCGCTGGCAAAAGGCGCGACACTTGGGCCCGCAGGACTTCGGACTGCAAATGGCCGCTCTGGTGAAGCGCATAAAGCTTGAGCAATGCAATGCTATCACCGGGTTGCCACGGTGCGATTGCTTGGCTGAAGAGCCACATTTCCGGCGCGCCGCGCCCACGGACGCCATTGTTCACCTCGTTCAGCCAAGCGTTCACACCAGCGCTATAAGCGTCGAGCGCCTCAAGGGTCTGTGCGTCCTGCGCCTCTGTACTGGCGAGAGACAGATTATACAGATCAAGCCGGCGCATCAGAATGTCAGATTGGAGGTACTGGCTCCCGAACACTTCGGACATACGGCCTTGGACCGTTCGACGGGCGGTGATCATCTGCCACATGCGGTCCTGTGCATGGGCAAACCCGAGCGCAAAGAACACGTCGGCATCGGTTTCACCGAATATATGCGGGACGTTGGAGTGGTCTCTGACGATTTCGACGTTCGCGCTCAGGCCGTTGACGGAAATCTTTCCGTTGTAGTCCGGCAAAGAGCGTGAGGCAAAATAGTATGCCAGCAGGGCAAGAGCGATGAAAAGCCCCAAAAGCCCCGTGGCAAGCCACAGCATCCAGCGGAAAAGATTGGCCATTTCGCCCCCGTAAATCCAGTTCAACGACTTTACGAATGTAAGTCGCGGCTCTAGGTTTCGTGCATATTCGGCAAATATGAAAGGGACAAGCCCGTGGCAAAAATTGCGTTTCTGGGACTAGGCGTCATGGGGTTCCCAATGGCGGGCCATCTGGCAGCAGCAGGGCATGAGGTGACGGTCTATAACCGGACCACGCCCAAAGCTGAAGCTTGGGTAGCCAAACATGGTGGTACCTTTGCGGCCACCCCCAAAGAAGCGGTCAAAGGGGCGGAGTTCGTGATGTCCTGCGTCGGCAACGATGACGACTTGCGGTCTGTGTGTCTGGGCGAGGACGGCGCCTTTGCAGGTATGGATAAAGGCGCGGTTTTCGTCGATCACACCACCGTTTCGGCCAAGGTCACGCGTGAACTTGACGCTGCCGCCAAAGAGGTCGGTGTCAGCTTTGTCGACGCGCCGATTTCCGGTGGTCAGGCCGGGGCGGAAAACGGACAGCTTTCGGTGATGTGTGGTGGCGATCAGGCAGCCTATGACCGTGCAGAGCCCGTCATCGACGCCTACGCGAAAATCTGCCGCCGTCTGGGTGAAAGCGGTGCAGGACAGATGACCAAGATGTGCAATCAGATCGCGATTGGCGGTCTGGTGCAGGCGCTCTCCGAAGCGCTGCATTTCGCGCAAAAGGCAGGACTGGACGGTGAGGCCGTGATCGAAGTGATCTCTCAGGGTGCTGCCGGAAGCTGGCAGATGTCGAACCGCTACAAAACCATGCTCGACGACCACTACGACCACGGGTTTGCTGTGGACTGGATGCGCAAGGATCTGGGCATCTGCCTCGACACCGCAAACGAAACCGGCGCGAGCCTGCCGGTCACGGCTCTCGTGGATCAGTTCTACAAAGACGTGCAGAAACTGGGCGGTAGCCGGTGGGATACGTCGAGCCTGCTGAAACGGTTGCAGGCGTTGGGGTGAAGGATGCCGACCTGATCAATCAATGATCGTATCGGTCCCTGCGGCTTTCAGTTTTGCCAGTCCGGTTTTCATTGTTTGGAGCTGGTCTGGCGGGTGAGGTTGCCAGCGTGTGACCTCTCCAATTATCCGGAGGGGGTGGCGGGACCGGTAGGACATCGTGGGATTGCCGGGAAACTTTTTGTCGGTGACGTTGGGGTCGTCCTCATAATCACCCGTTGGCTCGACAACATAAATCCGTTCAGGTGCATCACCTTGCGCTAATTCTGCGCCCCAGATCGCAGCATCCAGAGTGGCAGTGAAATACACCCAAGAGAGCGGCGCATCTTCTTTGAAATTTGACGGGTGACCCACCTTAATTGTGTCTCCCGAATTTAGGGTCGCCTTGGTTCCGTGAAAAAACGACTGCGAAAAGGTGCTGGCAGATGCTGGCATTCGAAACTCCTTGGACCGGTTAAGGGGAGTATGATCGCACATCGGCCGAAATCAACACCGACCTGACTGCGAGCATCATCAGAAATGCCGACCACATAGGGGGCCATATACCCCGTTCGTTTTCTAAACTTGGCATGCCTTTTGCCGTTGTTGACTAACGACGTTCTATCAATGTGGCAGGCTTTTCTTATGGCTTTCGGTTTCCATTTCACAACACCTTACACGCCAGGTGGACAGGATGTGTTGGAAGACCCGTTGAACCCGATCAACATGGGGACCACATTTACCGAAGCAGAGCTTGATGCGGCTGCGGTATTTGACCTCAAGTTTGTTGATAAAAACGGTGACGGTGTGATCGCCGACGCCGACACCGATGACACCGAAAGCTATATTGGCTATGCCGGAGATGCCGTAAATATCGGCGGTACAAAGTATGATATCCTAGAGATCGACCGCGACGGGGACTGGGATAGTTCTATAACCTATAACGGGTTCACCTTGAGTGCCTCTCAGGGCGTTATCTTTGAGGTTATGTACCTTGCCGACGGGACTCACCTTGTGACGTTCACCGACGCCACCCTAAACGTGTTGGCCGGGTATTCAGGAGGGGTATTCGATCCGAACCTGATCTCCGGTATGTATCTTCAGCGGAACACAATGACAGACGAGGGGGGGATCACGGCCTCGTCCTTTTCCGATGTGGTCTGCTTTGCTGGCGGAACCCGGATTGCAGTTCCTGGAGGTGAGGTGGCGATCGAAGATCTTCGCCCGGGAAACACGGTGCTGACTATGACGAATGGTCCACAGGTCGTGCGTTGGATCGGTCATCGCCATATCAGTGCGACCGCCGCGCGGATCAATCCCAAACTGCGTCCCATCAGGATACCGGCTGGCGCGCTCGGTCGCGGCTTACCGCGGAAGGACTTGCTGGTGTCCAGACAACACCGTGTATTGATCGAACCATATTCCGAAGCAGGAAAGAAGAAACTCCCGCTCGCGCTTGTGGCTGCAATCAGATTAACTGCGATGGACAATGTCGCGATTGCTACAGGACGGTGCCAGATCGATTACTATCACCTGCTGTTTGATCGACATGAGGTCGTCTATGCACATGGAGCCCCATGCGAGAGCCTGTACACGGGGCCGCAGGCGATAAGCTCGATTGGTGCTGATGCATTGCTCGAGGTCGAAGCGCTCATGCCGCAGGTCACACAGACACAGACACAGCAACAGCCCGCCGCTTGGATACCCGAACGAAAACACCAAAAAAGACTGGTTGCCAATCAACTCAAGAAAAACGCGCCGTTTTCTCCGAAACAGGCTGGAGCAATTGAACTGGAAGTCTGTCAGGTGGTGTAGCTTGGTCAGGTCTGTCCGCGAACCGTCCTTAAAACAAAGTCACCCTCGCAAAAAGAACCGCGAGGGTGAACGTTTTTGAGGCCTGTCTTTCGGTCACTCGGCCGCTTCGACCCCATCGGAAAACCCGACCAGTTTGTCCATCGCTTCGTATTGCGACAGGAACACCTGACCGGTCATTTCGTGCAGGAAATGGGCGGTTTGCAGGCGGTCCATGACGGGGCCTTTGACCTCGGACATGTGGAGCTTGATACCCATATCACCGAGCCGCGTGTTGATCGCTTCCAGACTTTCCAGTGCAGAGAAGTCGATTGTGTTCACGGCTGACATCATCAACACGACATGTTCGATCCCTTTGTCGGGCTGAACGCGGTCGTAGATATAGTCTTCCATAAAGCGGGCATTGGCAAAGTAGAGGCTTTCGTCCACGCGGATCATCACCAGACGATCATCTGTTTTGACCTGATGGCGCCGGATGTTGCGGAAGTGCTCTGTCCCTTCGACAAGACCAACCTCAGCGATATGCGGACGCGAAGTTTTGAAGAGGTAGAGCAGCACAGAGAGGCCAACACCAGCCGACACGCCGGTTTCCACACCAAAGGCCCATGTCATGCCGATCGTTGCAAGAACGGCAAGGAAATCGGGTTTGGAATAGCCCCAAGCACGCTTCAGGATCGAGAAATCGACGAGGCTCAGCACAGCGACAATGATTGTCGCAGCAAGTGTTGCCTTGGGAAGGAAGTAAAGGAGCGGGGTCAACGCCACAGCTGCAATCGCAAGCCCGATAGCGGTGAACGCACCGGCGGCGGGTGTCTCAGCGCCAGCGTCAAAGTTCACGACAGACCGCGCAAAACCACCGGTTACAGGATAACCACCGGTAAAGGCCGCACCGATATTGGCTGCCCCCAGACCGATGAGTTCCTGATCCGGCGTGATCCGTTGACGTTTCTTGGCGGCCAGTGTCTGCGCGACCGAGATCGATTCAACAAAACCGATGACGGAAATCAGCAGGGCAGGAACAAAGAGCTTGCCAATCAGGTCGAACGACAAGTCGGGCATGGTGAAAGGCGGCAGGCTCTGCGGAACTTCACCGACGATTTTTACGCCCCAGTTGTCCAGACGCAGGACACCAACGACCAGCGTTGTCACGATGACCGCTGCGACAGGACCTGCTTTGGTCAAAACATCCGCAAGCTTCGGTGGCACACCCTTTTGCAGCAAGAGTGGCTTGAGCCCCTTGCGGACCCAGAACAGGAACGCGGTCGCAGCAACGCCGATAACGAGCGTAAAGAAATTGATGTTCTTGAGCCCTTCGAACAGGCTTTCGAGCATATGGGGCAGGGAGTGACCCGAGATCTTGATCCCCATGATATGACCCAACTGGCTCGACGCGATGAGAACACCGGAAGCAGTGATAAAGCCGGCAATCACGGGGTGGGATAGGAAGTTCGCGATCCATCCCAAACGCAAGAGACCAAGGAGCAGCAGGATCGAACCGGACAAAAGCGCCAAGGTAAGCGCGGCCGTCGCGTACCCTACGTCTCCGGTTTCAGCGACCTTGCCGATAGCGGCAGCGGTCATCAAAGAGACAACGGCAACCGGACCAACGGCCAGCGCACGGGAGGTTCCGAACACCGAATACAGCATGATCGGTACAATCGACGCGTAGATGCCCGCTTCGGCAGGAAGTCCTGCGAGAAGCGCATAGGCAAGTGATTGTGGAACGAGCATGATCGTAACAATCACCGCTGCAACGAGGTCGTTCTGCAACGCTTCCTTGTTGTACGTCCGTCCCCAATCAAGGACGGGCAGATATTTGGCGAGAGGGGAGCGAGCCATAGGCTTACCTTGTTGGAGGAGTTTGGAAAGAAAGGTGGAGCCATTGAGGCCCCACCCAGTTTCTGTTCCGGCATGGACACCAGAACAGGAGGAACATCATTTGACGGAAACCTTCTCGGGTTTGATCATCCATTCACGGCCGCGCAGCATGGCCTTCCAGTAGATCGGCGGGAGAGCAGTTTCCTTGAGCCACCAAGCCAGCTTGGACGGTTTGGTGCCGTCGAGGATGAACTTGGGGAACGTCGGCAGCAGGGTGCCACCATAACCGAATTCGGCCAGAACGATCTTACCGCGTTCAACCGTAAGCGGGCAGGAACCGTAGCCGTTGTATTGGGCCACTGCGGATTTGCCATCGATATCGGCACAAACGTTTTCAGCCACGACCGGAGCCTGCATCCGCGCTGCAGCCGCGGTTTTTGCATTAGGCGCGTTCATAACGTCGCCGAGGCTCCAGATGTTTTCGTATTCCTTGTGGCGCAGTGTGGCCTGATCCACATCGACCCAACCGGCTGCATCAGCCAGCGGAGACACGCGGATAAAGTCCGGAGCGACCTGCGGCGGAACAACGTGCATCATGTCGAAATCGACGGTGACGGTGGTTTTCTCGGTGTCGGGTTTCGCGACTTCGAATGTGGCTTTCTTGGCCGGACCGTCAACCGCGATCAGGTTGTGGAAGAAGTCCAGCTTGGCGTCGTATTTTTCGACATACTTCTCGAGTGCCGGCACGTAGTCTTTGATGCCAAACAGAACGCCACCGGCATTCATAAAGTGGATGTCGATGTTCTTCAGTGCGCCGTTCTTGAACCAGTGGTCACCGGAAAGGTACATTGCTTTTTGCGGGGCACCTGCACATTTGATCGGCATCGGAGGCTGGGTGAAAAGCGCGGTGCCTTCCTTCATTTCCTGCACGAGCTTCCACGTGTAAGGTGCTAGGTCGTAACGATAATTCGATGTTACACCGTTCTTGCCGAGCGTATCGACGAGGCCCTCGATCCGGTTCCAGTCGAGTTTGATTCCGGGTGCAACGATCAGGCGTTTGTAGCCAACGACGCGACAGCCATCGAGGATGACAACGTTGTCCTTGGGTTCAAAGGCCGCAACAGCGGATTTGATCCAGTGGACGCCTTTGGGGATCAGGCTCCCCATGGTTTTTGCAGTTTCCTGCGGGTGGAACACACCGGCACCAACCATGGTCCATCCTGGCTGGTAGTAGTGGATATCAGCCGGGTCGATCACTGCGATATCGAGATCCGGTTTGCGCGCCTTGAGCGACGAGGCAACCGCGATCCCGCCAGCGCCACCACCAACGATCACAACGTCGAAAGACGCATCCGATTGATCGGTCGGTGTTTTGCCGCCATTTGCGATACGACGGACAACGCCACCCATATCGTAGCCAGCACCCTTTGCCGCGGCCAGAATATCGGCCACGGGCATGGTTTTCGCTTGGCTCAACGACCAGAGTGTCGTGGAGCGGGTACCAGTGCGGCAGTATGCCAGCACCGGACCGGGGAGACTATCAAGGGCATCGCCGAATTCGTCGGCATCTTCATCGCGGACCTTACCGGCTACGATGGGGAGATACTTTGTCTCAAGGCCAGCCGCGTGGGCAACGGCCTCGATCTCTTCGAAGGTCGGTTGGTCAGCGCCTTCACCGTCGGGACGGTTACAAATGATGGCGCGGAAACCGGCTTCTGCGATTGCTTTCACATCATCCGGCGAAATTTGCGGACTGACGCTCAGGCGTTTGTTGATATCCTTGATATCCATGTTGATGGTGTCTCCCCTTTATTGGTCTTGTTGTTTGAAACCTCCCGTTACAGGAGGTTCACCGGTACTTTCAGCATCGGGTTTCCGTCTTCGTCAGTCGGAATTTCACCAGCGCGCATGTTGACCTGAAGCGACGGGATGATCAGGCGCGGCATGTCGAGCTCTGCATCGCGTTCGGTGCGGAATTTGACAAAGTCTTCTTTGGTCTTGCCTTCGCCAACATGGATGTTGTGTGCCTTTTCGTCAGCGACGGTGGTTTCCCATTCGATATCGCGACCGTTCGGACCGTAGTCGTGGCACATGAACAGACGGGTTTCGTCGGGAAGGGACAGGACTTTCTGGATCGAGTCATAAAGGGTGCTTGCGTCGCCCCCCGGGAAGTCAGCCCGAGCCGAGCCAAAGTCAGGCATGAATAGTGTGTCGCCAACAAAGGCAGCATCGCCCGCAACGTAAGTCATACAAGCGGGTGTGTGACCCGGAGTGTGCATGACGAACAGGTCCAGTTCACCGATTTTGATGACGTCGCCGTCTTGGAACAGCTTGTCGAACTGCGAACCGTCGCGCTGGAATTTGGTGCCTTCGTTAAAGACTTTGCCAAAAACGTCCTGAACGATGGTGATGTTTTCACCGATACCGATCTTGCCGCCTACTTTTTCTTGAAGGTAGGGCGCGGCGGACAGGTGGTCCGCGTGGACGTGGCTTTCGAGAAGCCATTCAACTTCGAGGTTGTTGTCCTCGACATACTTGATGATTTCGTCAGCCGATTCATAGGTGATACGGCCAGCTGAGTAGTCGATGTCCATAACGGAATCGATGATTGCGCATTTGTTCGAAGCCGGATCTTTCAGCACATAGGAAATGGTCCAGGTGGCCGGATCAAAGAAAGCTTTGACGTCCGGTTTCACGTCCATGTTCACGGGATAGTCGGTCATGTTGGTCTCCTCGGATTACCGTGGTGAGGGCGTTGTTGATTCTCTTACCTTCAGTTTGCCCTAGTTTGATAAACATGTGCAAACATTTGAAAGTTGTCATGTATATGTCGAGCCGACCTCGATTTGTCAACTCTCCCCACGAAAAACCTAACAATGAATATGGATTTATTTATGTGTGCATTTTTGCACTGAAATTAGGCAACCTGCATGAAGTACGGTCAAACAGGCATAGGGTTTTCATGAAATTACCCGTCAAAGGGAAACTTCTTGCACCTTAGTTTGCGAGGTTTTCCATTGGACTGGAACGCTGCGTGCGGTGACGCGCCGTTACGTCAGCGCAGCTGGGGAAGCGACGATGAACTTTGACAAAGTCGACAAGAAAGCGCGGAAAATTCTGCAGGAAAACGACCGCGGACTTTATACGGTTCCGACAAAAGGGCTCTATCCATATCAGTGGAATTGGGACAGTGCCTTTGCTGCATGGGGGTTCTCAACCTATGATGTCCGGCGCGCCTGGGCAGAGCTTGAGACGTTGTTCACCGGACAATGGGACACCGGCATGTTGCCGCATATCGTTTTCCACAAGCAGGCTATCGGCTATTTTCCGGGACCGGATGTCTGGGGAATAGGGCGGGTTCCCCACACGTCAGGCATCACCCAGCCACCTATCGCGGCCACAATGGCGCGCGCTGTCTATGAAGCAGACAAACACTATGGCCGCATTCATATTGAGCTGCTGTATGGCCGGTTGGTGAGCTGGCATCGCTGGTTCATGAAATACCGTGTCAATGACGGAATGGTTGCAATCACCCATCCTTGGGAATCCGGGCGCGATAATGCAGTGGACTGGGATGCTGCCATGGCCAATGTCGATGGGTCGGATGTCGGGGAATATCACCGTCACGACACCGATCACGTCGATCCTTCAATGCGTCCGAAAAAAGAAGACTACGACCGCTATTTGGCGATGGTTCAATTCGGGCGGGCCTGTGATTGGGACGAAGTGGAAATCGCCCGAAACGGACCATTTCGTGTGGCGGATGTGGGTATGACCTTTCTGTTTCTGCGTGCCTGTCGGGATTTGTTGCACATCGCGGTAGAGCTTGATCACGAAGTGGACGAGATCGAAGGGTGGATCAGGACATTAAAGAAAGGTGTGGAAAACCACTGGAACGACGAACGTGGTCACTATGACTCGATTGATTTGCGGACCGGTGCTTTTACCAACTCTCTATCCAATGCGTCGTTCTTGTGCTGGTTTGCCGGAATTAAGGATGACCGGATGCTGGCACACTATGACCGGATCCTGAATGAGGTCGCATTCGGTATCCCGTCCAATGATCCGGCGGACGGTCACTTTAACCACCTGCGGTACTGGCGTGGTCCTGTCTGGGGGATGATGAATGCGCTTATCGGGGTAGGGTTGGCCGAAACCGGACATACCGTCCATGCAGAGCGCCTGCGGAAGAGTACGCAGAAACTCATCGCAGAACACGGGTTCTACGAATACTTTAGTCCGCTCGATGGTGCTCCCGCAGGAGGAGACAGGTTTACGTGGACTGCGGCCATCTGGCTGACGTGGGCATCGCCACACGCGAAGGGGCGATTCTAGTTTCAGGGCCGGAATGCCGCTCAGGGTCAGGGTTTAGGCGCTAAAAGCGCGTTCTCTCTATCAGGGAAAACTGTTGTTTAAGGGGTCACACTTGCCCCCTTAGAACCCGCTATTCGTATAATTATCACCCCGAAAGACGTAACTGACTATACCTTTGGATCGTCCTCTATCGAATGGAGTAGGTCCATGCGTAAGAAATCTCTCAAGGTGTCTCTCGGCAAAGTCGGGTTCCACTTCTTTCAAGTTCAAGTCGGCCGCACACCGCGCCCGTCGATCCGTGTGATGAATTACGATTTTCGTCCGAACACAGGCAAACGCCCGTTCAGTCAAGCTCTGATCAACGTGTCGTCCATCGGTGACGCTCAGCGCCGTCCGAACATCGTCTTTACTGGTGATGTCATCGTAGAGCCGCAGCCACAGCAGCAGCTCCGCGTGGTCAAGTAATCACGTCAGGCGCGTCGCGTCCGGTGCGGGTTTTGATCCCCGCAATCGCGTCAGCGGCGGCAATGATATCGGCAAGCGCGTCCTGCGGGTCGCGCTGCAATTTATCGGCATCGGTTTCGTAGTCTTCCAGATAGACACGGAGCGTTGCGCCCACCGTTCCCGTCCCGGACAGACGGAACACAACACGTCCCCCGCTGGTAAACCCGATCCGAAGGCCCTGACCGGTCGAACGGCTTCCGTC
>JBNKUW010000073.1:0-11939 GCA_050298835.1 Marivivens sp. | reverse complement strand
AGTGGCGCTCGACCATCATTTTCGGAATTTGCCAGAACGCTATTTATCTTGGTCTGTTTTTTGTCGCCATGCGCACGATCGAAGCCTCGCTCGCTGCGATTGTTGCTGCGACCATGCCATTGATTGTGGCGCTATTTGGCTGGGCATTGGGTGATCGCCCTCGGCCTCTGGGGATCGCTGGCCTTGTCGTTGGAATTGTCGGAGTGATCATCATCATGGGCGCCCGGATTTCTGGCGATGTCGATCTCTTTGGTCTCGTACTCTGTGCGATCGGTGTAACCGCTCTTGCCATCGCGACATTGTCGGTACGGGCCGCAAGCGGTGGCGGGAATGTCTTGATGGTGGTGGGGCTGCAAATGCTGGTCGGAGCGGTCGCACTGGTGCCGCCAGCGCTGATCTTTGAAACTTGGGAGGTCAACTGGAGCTGGACGCTGGTTATCGCATTCATCTACACCACGATTGTGCCAGGCCTCATTGCGACTTGGATTTGGTTCAAATTGGTGCAGCGGATCGGCGCGGTCAAAGCTGCGACCTTTCACTTCCTGAACCCTTTTTTCGGTGTAGCGATTGCTTGGGCGCTTCTGAGTGAACCGCTGGGTCTGTCCGATGTTATTGGTGTGGTTGTGATTGCGTTGGGTATTCTGGCTGTTCAGATGTCAAAGCAGAAGCTTGCCTGAGGGTCATTCTACAGCAGAACAAATAGCAATGCAGTCAGCGTAAAGAATGAACCGACTGTCGCACCAACGAGCGCAAAAGACGCCAATCCTTCGAGTTCGTAAGCCTGAGCCAGAACGATATAGATCGCAAACATCGGCATAGCTGCCGACAGGATCAGTGCTATTCGCAGATCAGGGTCGAGAACCCAGAAGCCGAGCGTCCCAAAAAGGGTTACGAGGCCAAAAGCGATAGCCGGTTGGACGATCAGCTTTCCAATGACGATCGGCAAGGCAACCGCAATATTTCCTTTTGCCGGCAGTCCGTGAAGCGAGCCGCCAATGATAAAAAGAGCCAGCGCCGCCGTTGCTGCAGCGACCATCGACATTAGCCGATTCACGGGTTCGGGAATTGGCAGTCCAGCGACAGCTACAGCGACCCCAAGAAGCAACCCAATTATCATCGGTCGTTTGAGCAATCCAAGGAGGCTCCCGCGGATTACACGAAGCAGTGAAACTCCTGGTTGAGGGCGGGACATTTCAAGCAGGGCGATTGCGAAAGGAATAACAACGAAGTTTTCGGCAACGAGGTTCATGGCAAATACCGACGATGCAATCTCGGGCATAGTGAGAAGCAGCACCGGATAACCCAAGAACGCGGAGTTCGGGCAAGATACCCCCATAGCTGCGACGGCTTTACGTGAGGGATCTGTAGGGCGGAGTTTGAACCAGAAATACGCTACCGCCATCGCAAGCAAAGCTGACGCCGTATAGGGGGCGATATAGGCAGGATGAAAGACCTTTGCGGGTTCGCTGTGAGAAACCGTATTGAAGATCAAAGCAGGGAGAGCCACGTCAACGACATATCGACCTAGGACTTTCAAGTCCGCTTGGCTGAACACCTGTCGCCAGACAAGTATGTAGCCCAGTCCGACAACCGCAAAGATGGGAAAGGTGATCCCCAGAATCTGGAGCATTACTGTCCGATCTGCCCGCGTTGACCGCCAGTTTGTGCACGATCCAAGAGAATGTGATCCAGAATAACACACGCTGCCATCGCTTCGCCTACGGGAACCGCACGAATGCCTACGCAGGGATCGTGGCGACCTTTGGTGACGACTTCCGTAGGTGTGCCGTCCATACGGATCGACTTGCGCGGACTCAGGATCGAAGATGTCGGTTTGACGGCGAAGCGAACAACGATGTCTTGACCGGTTGAAATCCCGCCAAGGATGCCGCCAGCATGGTTTGAACCATAGCGGATTTCGCCATTCTCATAGAAAATCTCGTCGGCATTGTCGCGGCCTGTAAGTGCGGCTGCAGCCATGCCTTCACCAATTTCAACACCTTTGACCGCGTTAATGGACATCATTGCAGCGGCCAGATCGGTATCGAGCTTTGCATAGACCGGTGCACCGATCCCTGCAGGTGCATTACGCACGACAACTTCGATGATTGCGCCGACACTGTTGTGATCGTCCGTACGCAGCCACTGGAGGTAGTCGTGCCACTCTTTTGCCATTTCGGCGTCAGGGCACCAGAAATCGTTCTGATCGATTGCGCTCCAGTCAAAACGGTCGCGGTCGATGGCCTTGTCGCCCATCTGGACCATGTAGCCTTGAATCTCGATGCCCGGAGCGACCTGTTTAAGCACCTCACGCGCAACTCCACCGGAAGCGACCCGTGCTGCGGTTTCGCGTGCAGACGACCGCCCACCACCGCGATAGTCCCGTAGGCCGTATTTCTGGTGATAGGCTAGATCAGCGTGACCGGGACGGAAAGTCTGGGCAATATCGCCATAGTCTTTGGAGCGCTGGTCGGTGTTTTCGATCATGAGTTGGATCGAGGTGCCTGTGGTCACGCCTTCGAAAACACCTGACAGAATCCGCACTTCGTCCGGCTCGTTCCGCTGCGTTGTGTTTTTGTTCTGACCCGGTTTGCGCTTATCCAACCAAACCTGAAGCATGTCTGGCGTAAGAGCTACTCCCGGAGGACAGCCGTCCACAGTGGCGCCCAATGCAGGACCGTGGCTCTCGCCCCAAGTGGTGGTGCGGTAGATATGACCGAAGGTATTGAACGACATAGGCGCCTCCTTTGAGCATCATCTATCGCGGACAGAGCAACGCGCCAAGGGCTTTCCTCTTGTTTGGGAGGTGCCATTGTATTCTGCTTGAACCTTTTGCAACCTCCGCTATGGTCGCGCCTACCTCGGGGTGCCCAGATGGGCTGAGACGTTAAAACGGACCCGTTGAACCTGAACCGGTTAAGACCCGGCGGAGGGAAGGTACAGAGTTAGACCTCTTGGCCCCCATCCGTCCGGCGCATGAGAGGAAAGACCATGAAGACCAAATTTCTCCCCCATGTCGCAGGACTTTGCTTTGTTGCCACTGGCGCATTTGCTGAGACCCCTGTTCTGACAGTTTACACCTATGATGGCTTTAACAGCGACTGGGGCCCAGGACCGCAGATTGAAGCCAATTTCGAAGCGGAATGCGGCTGCGACCTCGAATTTGTGGCTGCCGGAGACGGTGCGTCCGTTTTGTCCCGACTGAAGCTTGAGGGCTCCCACACCGAAGCGGATATCGTCGTCGGGTTGGACACCAATCTGACCGCAGATGCTTTGGCGACGGGGCTGTTTGCACACTCTGGTGTGTCCGCCGATTTCGATCTCCCGATTGAATGGACCGATGAAGTATTTGTTCCATTCGACTGGAGCTACTTCGCGTTTGTGGCGGGCAAAGATATCCCTGCGCCAGCGAACTTCAAAGAGCTTGCTGATAGCGACATCAGTATCGTGATTCAGGACCCGCGATCTTCCACTCCCGGATTGGGATTGGTTCTCTGGATCGAGGCAGCCTACGGTGACGAAGCAGCAGATATCTGGTCGGGTCTTGCTGACAACATCGTGACAGTGACTCCCGGTTGGTCAGAGGCCTATGGACTCTTCACCGAAGGTGAGGCGGATGCGGTTTTGTCCTACACGACTTCTCCAGCATACCATCTGATTGCCGAAGAAGATGACAGCAAGACCTCTTGGGCATTCGAAGAAGGTAACTACATGCAGGTCGAGGTTGCCGGAAAAATTGCCAGCACCGATGTGCCGGAACTTGCCGATCAATTCCTCGCTTTCATAGCGACCGACGGATTCCAGTCCGTTATTCCGATGACCAACTGGATGTACCCTGCAGTAGCGCCTACGGAAGGTTTGCCCGCAGGTTTCGAAGCTATGGCTCAACCTGAAACGGCGCTTCTTTTCAGTGCAGAAGAAGCACGGACTAAATCAGGTCCGGCAATTGAAGCATGGCGCGCAGCACTCGCACAGTAATGCTGCCACGCTGGCCAGGGGGAGTAGTTGTTGCCTCTATTCTCGCGCTGATGCTTGGCACCCTGTTCGCCGTTTTCTGGCGGGCAGGGCAGGTCGGCGGTCTTGGCCCTGCTGACTGGGCCGCCGTACGCTTTACCGTGATGCAAGCATTCCTCTCGGCTGTATTGAGCGTAGGGTTTGCGGTTCCGGTTGCGCGCGCACTTTCGCGCCGGACCTTTCCCGGTCGCGGGGCATTGGTCACGCTACTGGGAGCCCCCTTTATCCTACCGGTGGTTGTTGCCGTTCTGGGATTGCTGGCGGTGTTCGGTCGAAACGGCTTAATTAACGGCTTGATCGACCTTGCAGGTGGTGGGCGTATTTCGATCTACGGGCTGAGCGGCGTCGTCCTTGCGCATGTGTTTTTTAACCTGCCATTGGCCGTTAGAATGATACTTCAAGGATGGCAGTCGATACCGGCGGAAAGGTTTCGACTTGCAGCGATACTTGGCGCGCCCGTTGGGCCGTTGCTTGAAAGGCCGATGCTTCGCGTGATTTTACCCGGGGCGTTCATGGCAATTTTTCTCATTTGTCTGACCAGTTTTGCGGTGGCGTTGATCCTTGGTGGTAGTCCGCGCGCAACAACGATTGAGCTCGCAATTTATCAAGCGGTTCGCTTTGACTTCGAGTTGGATCGGGCGGCGCTATTGGCGGCTGTGCAATTCATTGTTTCGCTGAGTGCTGCGGCTGTTGCATGGACGGTTGCGATGCCGGATGCAATCGGAGTCGGGCTTGATCGGTCGGTGCGCCGCTGGGACGGAAAGAGCGTCGGCGCACGTGTTTTCGACTCCATCATGATCTTTTCAGCGGCCACATTTGTAATCTTGCCTTTGGCCGTCGTCGTATTGCGCGGTGCGGGAGGTCTGTTTGACCTTCCTCAGAGTGTTTGGCCTGCGATTTTCCGTTCTGTTTTGGTCGCTTTAGTTTCGACGGCCTTGTGTATTTCCGCCGCAGTCGCACTCGCGATCAGGGGCGGATGGGCGGTTGCTCTTGCATCTGCTTTACCGCTAGCGGCGTCGTCTCTGGTGGTCGGAACGGGGATGTTTCTATTGGTCCGACCGATTGCTAATCCGGCTAATCTGGCTTTGCCAGTAACTGCTATGATGAATGCGCTTATGGCCTTACCGTTCGCACTTCGCATTGTGGCGCCTGCGATTGAGAAAGCCGAAAAAGAGTTCGGGCAGCTTTCATCGGCGCTCGGCCTACGCGGATGGCGTAGAATGTGGATTGTCGTGCTTCCCCGCGCCCGCCGACCGCTTGGTTTTGCTGCAGGCCTCGCCTGCGCACTATCAATGGGGGATCTGGGAGTAATCGCGTTGTTTGCTACCTCGGATCAGCAGACTCTTCCTCTTTTGATGTATCAACTCATGGGGAGTTATCGAACAGATGCAGCGGCCGGTGCTGCGCTGGTTCTGTTAGGGCTGAGCCTTTTCGGATTCTGGATATTTGACCGTGGAGGACGGGGTCGTGCTGACACTTAGTGGAGTAAAGATCACCCAAGGCGATTTTCGTTTGGAGGCATCGATAGGCTTTCAACCCGGGCAAGTGATCGCACTGATTGGGCCGTCTGGTGCTGGGAAATCGACATTGATGTCGGTTCTTTCAGGCTTCTTCGATGCATCCGCAGGAGAGGTGTTGTGGGATGGCAAGCGCATTGACCATTTACCACCGGACCGACGACCGGTCTCAATGCTGTTTCAGGATAACAACCTCTTTCCTCACCTGACCGTCGAACAGAATGTTGGGTTGGCGCTACGGCCTTCGCTCAGATTTAATTCCGAAGAAAAGAGAAAAATCACCTCTGCGCTAGAACGAGTCGGGCTGCATGGAAAAGGGGATCGTCGCCCCGCAGAGCTGTCCGGTGGCCAACAAAGCCGTGCCGCACTTGCGCGGCTGTTATTGCAGAACAAACCGATCGTTTTACTAGATGAACCTTTCGCGGCACTCGGTCCGGGATTGAAAAGAGAAATGCTCTGTCTGGTGCGGGATTCTGTTCTGACGTCTTCGGGTGTCGTTATCATGGTGACCCACGATCCAGAGGATGCACGTTTTGCCGCTGATCAGATTGCTCTAGTGGACGAAGGTTTCGTGCATCACCCGCAGCCAACGGCTGACGTGTTGAATGCTCCTCCGGAAGTTCTGCGCCGGTATATGGGAACACAATCCTAGAAAATGAAAAGGCCCGCCGTTTGGCGGGCCTTTTTTTCAGGTATAACCTGAATTTATTTGTTTGCGTCTTTCGCCGCTTTCTTGTGCGGAGCCCAAAGGCGCTTGTTGGTCATGTAGAGCAGAACCGACAAGAACACGAGGAAGATGAAGCCGGTGAGGCCAGCGTCTTTGCGCGCGTTCAGCTTGGGTTCAGCAGCCCACATCAGGAAGGCAGCGACATCTTGAGCTTCGTGATGCAGGTCACTGGAGTGACCATCAGCAAAGGTAACATCGTCGCCCCAGAGCGGCTGCGCCATTGCGATCCAGCTACCCGGATAGAGGTGGTTGCCGTGCTCGTCTTTACATTCAGCAGGATAGGCGCCCGACGTTACCGTGGCATTGTAGGTCCCATCCATGTCTTCTGGTGCACATTCCGGTGCTTCGTGGAATCCGACCAAAACGGAAGCGATGTATTCAGCGCCACCCATGCCCTTAATGACCTGGTTGATACCCAGACCGTACGGGCCGTGGAAACCAGCACGTGCTTTTGCCATCAGAGACAAGTCCGGAGCATTCGAGAGAGCGGACGACGGGAATTTGTCAGCCGGTGTGGCTGCGCGGTAGTCACCTTCACCGTCGTTCAGTTCGGTATCGAAGACTTCGAACTGGGAAGCGTAGTCCCAAACGTCGTCCATCTCGTAGCTCGGGCCACCTGCGTCAGCGAGCGTACCGATGCGAACGTGTTCCAGACCGTGACAGGCCGAGCAAACCTCGGTGTAGATCTGGAGGCCACGTTGAAGCTGCATCTGGTCGTAAGAGCCGAAGGGACCCTCGAACGAGAACGAGAAGTCCTCGATGTGGGCACCAGTGCCGGAGGCCATTGCAGCGCCGGTCGACAGGCCAAGAGCGATTGCAGCGGAAAGGGTTAGTTTGCGAAACATAGTTCTATCCTTTCTCACTCGGCCGGGTTGCCGTAGTGGGCGTTGAAGTCTTCTTCGATCGTCGACGGCTGGGCCAGCGGCTTCTCGATCACGCCCAGAAGCGGGAGGATGATCAGGAAGTATGCGAACCAGTAGGTTGCCGCGATCAACGAAATGTAGTCGTAGGGGTGCGTTGTTGCCTGTGCACCGACCCACATCAGAACGATGAAGTCGACAACGAGCAGAGCGAACCACCACTTGAACATCGGGCGGTAACGACCCGAACGAACTTTCGAAGTGTCAAGCCAAGGTGCCAGAGCCATCACAGCGATTGCACCAAACATGGCCAGAACGCCGAAGAATTTCGCGTCGATGATACCGAAGGAAATCCAGCTTGCGAACTGAACAGCCCAAACATCAGCCGTGAAAGCACGCAGGATCGCGTAGAACGGCAGGAAGTACCATTCAGGAACGATGTGCGACGGGGTTGCTAGCGGGTTGGCCGGAACATAGTTGTCCGGGTGGCCAAGGTAGTTGGGCATGAAGCCAACAATTGCAACGAAGACGGACAGGATGACTGCCAGTGCGAACAGGTCCTTGATCACAAAGTACGGCCAGAACGGCAGTGTATCTTTTTCAGCTTCTTCTTTGGAACCACGACGAACTTCAACACCGGTCGGGTTGTTGTTGCCAGTCGAGTGGAACGCCCAGATGTGCACAATGGTCAGGCCGGCCAGAACGAACGGCAGCAGATAGTGCAACGAGAAGAAGCGGTTCAGAGCGGGTTGACCAACAGCGCTCGCACCAAGGAGCCAAGTCTGGATGGAGTCACCGATGAACGGGATCGCACCGAAGAGGCCGGTGATAACAGCAGTACCGTGGAAGGACATTTGGCCCCATGGCAGAACGTAGCCCATGAACGCAGTGCCCATCATGACCAGATACATCAGCATACCGATGATCCAGGTGACTTCGCGGGGTGCCTTGTAAGAACCGTAGTAAAGGCCACGGAAGATGTGGGCATAAACCGCAACAAAGAACAGCGATGCGCCGTTCATGTGGAAGTAGCGGATCATGTGACCGCCGTTTACGTCCCGCATGATGTGTTCGATCGAGGCAAACGCCAGATCAACGTGCGGGGTGTAGTGCATCACCAGTACAACACCGGTTGCGATTTGCAGGCCGAGAGTAAAGGCCAGAACGATGCCCCAAATCCACATCCAGTTAAGGTTCTTCGGAGTGGGGATCATCAGGGTGTCATAGAGAAGGCCGATGACGGGCAGGCGGCTGTGAAGCCACTTTTCAGCGCCAGTTGTCGGCTCGTAATGGTCGTGAGGAATTCCGGACATTCGTGCCTCTCCTTAGCCGAGCTGAATAGTGGTGTCGTCGAGGAATGCGGCGACAGGAATATCAAGGTTCCGCGGTGCGGGTCCTTTACGGATACGGCCAGCGGTGTCGTAGTGCGAACCGTGGCACGGGCAGTACCAACCGCCGAAATCACCGGCTTCGCCCAGCGGAACGCAGCCAAGGTGGGTACAAACGCCCATCATGATCAGCCACTTGCCGTCTTCGGAAAGGGAGCGGTTTTCATCAGTCGCTTCTGCGTCTGCGGCGAGGTTTTCGTTTTCGGCGTTACGGTCGACCAGTTCGTCGAGGGTAACAGCACGACCAGCGTCGATTTCTTCCTGAGTACGGTAGCGGATAAAGACCGGCTTACCTTGCCACAGGATCGTGAGCTGTGTGCCCTCCGAAACGCTGCTGATATCCACACGCTTGGACGCTTGAGAGCGTACGTCAGCCGAGGGGTTCATCTGGTTGACGAGCGGCCAGACAGCAGCGCCGGTCACCACTGCGCCAGCCCCTGCGGTGGCGTAGTAGATGAAATCGCGGCGAGTGCCCTGATGTTCTTCTTGATGTGACACGGGGTGCATCTCCGATTTTTCCGGGCCTTAGCCCATACGAATAGGACAGACGGCAGAAAACTGCCGTCCGTTCGGGCGCTGTTTAGCTAGCAATTACCGCTACGTCTAGCGGACAATCGGGCGCAGGCGTTGTTGTGTGACCTGAATGCTCTAGAAAACTGGCTGAAATCTGAAAATTAATATGCGGCAGGGCAACTTTACCAAGCGTCCCTCTGCTGAAAGATCGGCTCGTGCTGGTGTTTTGACCCGAGGTGGACCGGCGCGTGGCTCAAGCTTTCTCAAGTCATATACTGCTTACTCGGGTTTGGTTGTTTGCATAGAGGTCCGTTCGCAGAACGCTGCATGCCATTTTGCCAGTTCCGGACGTGTGGATTGCCAATTCCGTTCCGGCATCCGGAAATCTAGATAGGATAGCGCTACAGCAACAGCGATCTGCGCCATATCGAGCGGGCTAAGCAGGTTGCTCATCCAGCGTTCTTCGATTGCGGTGAGCGTGCGGTCGATCTTTTCCCATTGGGCTTCGATCCACGGATCATATTGGAATTCTTCGGGGCGAAGCTTCACTTCGTAGACCATCGCAACCGCTGCCTCGAGGACGGCGTCTGCTGTCGCTTCAAGGGTCAGGGTGTCCCACAAGCGATCCTCTGGATAAAGGCCAAGCGACCAAATCGAATCAAGGTAGCGGGTAATGACACGGCTGTCATAGAGCGCGGGACCATCGGCGCGGATCAGTGCGGGAATCTTACCAAGTGGGTTTGCAGTCTTTACCTGCGAATCGGTATCGACAGGGGTTGTCACGACCATCACTTCTTCGACGGCGTCGGTCTTATCGGCTTCTCTTAGAAGAACGCGAACCTTGCGGACAAATGGCGAAGTGGTTGAAGCGATAAGTTTCATAGAAGACCCCTCTTGGCGTTGTGTCGACACGCTAGGATGTAGGCTGCGAAACAATCAAGGAAAGATCACCGGATCGGCTGTTTCTGACCATTGCGTGTATTTCGCCATGACACGCTGGAAACGGTCAGACGACTTGAAGGCTTCGAGCCATCGCTGGACGTTTTCCCACGACTGTTCGTTAAACCAGTCGAGGTCCACATGTGAAAATTGTCTGACAAACGGTAGAATCGCCATGTCTGCCAGTTTGGCGGTGTCTCCGAACAAGAAGGATTGCCCAGCCAAGCGATCATCAAGATTGGCAAGGAAGAGCCCGGCCTTTTGTTTCTCCGCATCAACATCCACGTCTACATGACGAATGGCGTATTTGTACCGGTCTAGTGCCTGCTTGAAAGAACTGTCATTTTGTCTGACCAGATCAAAGCCCTCATCCGGCATGACGAGCCAATCTTCGGGATCATTGTGCCTCAATGCCCAGAGCATGATGTCAAAGCTTTCGTCTATGACGATGTCACCAGTGTCCAAACACGGAACGGTGTTGCTGGGCGACGTGAGGAGGAAAGCTTGTGGTTTGTCTCGCAAGACCACTTCCCTCAGTTCCACTGTGATGCCTGCGGACGCGATGCCCAGACGCGCACGTATCGCGTAAGGACAACGTCTGAATGACCAGAGAACCGGTGTCATGCGACCAGTTGGTTGCCCGAGGTGCCAAGGATTGTGGTTGTGACAATCTCAGACTCGATCTGGTCGGATGCAAAGGTGACTTCGGTGAACTGTTCAGTCCGACCCATGCGGGCGTTTTCCATAAGAATGCGATGGGTTCTACCGACCTGAGCCAGTAGGTGGGCTTCTACGCGGTCTTCTCCCTTTGCTCTGAGACGTGCAGCACGTTCTTTGATCGACTTGCCGTTTACCTGTGGCATGCGCGCCGCTGGTGTTCCGGGGCGAACGGAATAGGGGAAAACATGTAGCCAAGTCAGATGACAATCGTCGACAAGCCGAAGCGAGTTCTCAAACATCTCTTCGGTCTCTGTCGGGAAACCAGCGATGATGTCGGCACCAAAGGTCATGTCGGGTCGAAGGCGGATCGCCTCTTCGGCAAACCGGATCGCATCATCACGCAGGTGGCGACGCTTCATCCGTTTCAAGATCATGTTGTCACCATGCTGTAGTGACAAATGTAGATGCGGCATGAGGCGCGGTTCGGTTGCAATCGCTTGCATTAAATTTTCATCGACCTCAATCGAATCGATTGAACTGATCCTGAGGCGGGGTAGGTCGGGTACAAGCTTGAGAATTCGCATCACCAGATCGCCGAGTTTTGGCGTTGCCGGAAGATCTGCACCCCACGACGTTAGATCCACACCGGTTAGGACAACTTCGTTGAAGCCTTTGTCGACCAGACGTTTGATCTGATCCACAACAACACCCGCTGGTACAGAACGCGAATTTCCACGACCGTAAGGAATGATGCAGAATGTACAGCGATGGTCGCATCCGTTTTGAACCTGAACGTATGCGCGGCTTCGGGTGCCAAAACCGTCAATTAGGTGACCGGCGGTTTCGGTAACTGACATGATGTCGTCCACCTGAACGGGCTCGGTATTTCCTATCAGGTTTGGTGCCATGCTGGACCACGTTGCGGGCTGCATTTTTTCGGTATTGCCGATGACCTTGGTTACTTCCGGCATGGACGCGAAAGTTTCGGGCTCCACCTGAGCCGCACAACCAGTGACAATCAGAGTCGCGTCTGGATTGTCGCGACGCAGTTTGCGGATTTCCTGTTTTGCTTTTCGCACCGCTTCGGACGTCACAGCACATGTGTTCACGATAACAGCGTTCTCGACCCCGGCTTTCTCAGCGAGGTCTTTCATTGCTTCGGTCTCGTAAGCGTTGAGCCTACAGCCAAGCGTAGAGAATACAGGAGGCTTCATCGCCAGATACCGTCGAATACATGTGCGGTGGGACCCGTCATCCAGACGCCGTCGTCGCGCCAGTCGATATTCAAGGTGCCCCCGTCCAGATCAATGCGAACCTTACG
>JBNKUW010000072.1:0-12537 GCA_050298835.1 Marivivens sp. | reverse complement strand
AACCGAAATCGATAGGACTGCGGTGCTGGACGGTATCTTTCTGCTCCCTGCGGTCGAGCCAAACACCGGCCCGTTTGCCGGTCGCCGCTCTGAGTGGATAGGAACCCCGCAAACTGACGGCCAGGAAATCGCGGCGCTGTCCTACTACCTCGCTCTGATGACACACACCTGTTTGTCGCTCATCGGCGCCAAAGGCCCCACCGTGGTCGAGGGACCCTTTGCCCGAAATCCGGATTTCCTTTCTATGTTGGCGGCGCTCCGTCCTGATGGCGTCGAAGTCGCAGCTTCGGCCACCGGAACCAGTGTCGGGGCCGCACTTCTATGTATCGACGAAGCAAGCAGTCCGGAAACCACGACCGTTCCACCAGAGGATGCCGACCGGCTGCGGAAATATGCAGAGGCGTGGCGTAAACATCTGTAAACTCGCGGCGTTGCCTTACTTTTTAGCTGCGATCTCCAGCACGATCACTGTGGTTTGTGTCGGCTTTGGTGATGTGACTGTCCTCCTTTTGGGATCGCTGCAGACCCACATTGGCAAATCAATGCAGTCGGGGGCGGTCACATTATCAAGTCCCACCAGCACCCTATAGGCGAACTATTCCGTCAATGGATGTCATGGATTGCGAACCAATTCGCACCCTGTCGTCGGAATTGCCTTCCACTGTGCGCATTCTGCGGCTGGATGGATCGAAATCCAGAACAAATCCTGTGTGGCCGCCGACAACTCTGCCTTGGTCATCTGTTCTTTGTTTGGTGAAGATGTCTCCGGGTTGTGGCACGGCTCGAGAAGCTGGAGTGTATTTTCCGTTGTTTTGTCCCCAGCTTCTGAGTTTAGAGACAGAGCCGGTGTGTCCGAACGGGCTCGTGCCTGCTTGATTGACACACCACGATACGAAATGGGCACACCAATAATTTCCTCCGTTACCCTGTTGGTACTCCCGTACGCGAGGGCCGTCGTTCGACCCGGGAGGCTCTTCTTTGACGCCTTTTGCGGCTTCGGATTTTGCGACTTCCAGTGCCTTCTGTCCGAGCGTTGATCCCGTTTGCGAGGTCTGGGCGTCTTCGCTTTGGGGCTGTGACGTTTCGCTTTTGGAACCTTGCTGCGTAGACGGGGCCGCCGGAGAGGACGGAGAGGCTGGAGCCGGAGGTGTTGCCGACTGTGCAGGGGCGGCAGGGGCAAACATGCTTCCGAAATCAAAATCAGAATTAAATTCTAATCCGATGCTCTGAAAGATGTCGTCAATTCCAATAAGGTCAGCGAAAGAGTTTTGCTTCGGGGTCGGGCTTGAGTCTTCCATCACTGTGTCTCTTACTTGGATTCATTTTGAATCTGGACAACAACTGGGTCAGTCATTTTCAGCTTAACCCTTTGCAATAGACCGTCCGGAATCTCTTTCAGCTTTGCCTGATCGACGGTGACGCGCAGGCCAGCATCGCTGACTTCGGATACGGCACAAACCAGTTCTAACTCTACCTCAGAGACATGAAAGTTAGGGACGGACTTATCTTGCGGAGCAGCGATGAGAGCGACTGCTTCGATTTCGCGTCGTACAGCAGCGATGTATTCCGACAAAAGCAGCTCTGATGCGGGCTTCATTTTGTCTTCGCTAGGTTCAAAGTTCTTGTAGTTTTCCGGATTTATCGGGCTACCAACGATAAGGTTCGTAAATCCGGCTTTTTTGGTTCCAACGGGATTGCGGGCCATGTGAAGCTCCTTATTTCGTTTCCGGCACTTCTGTACCGGTAGAAAGTCCTTCTGAAATCAACCGCGCGAGCCGTCCGTGAAGATCGTCGTTATGGGTACTACGCAGCTTGATCGAGATATCCAGTTTCCCTTGGGTGCGAAAATCTTTGGATATGCCGCCGTTTCCGATCGCCCCTTTGAGCACTGGCGATTTCACGCGGTTTCTTAGCAGCGGCGCGGTTGCGGACGGAGAGGCAGGCTGTGCCATCGCGGACTTGGTTTCTTCGACGTCCAGTTCGACATCAAGGTTCAGATCAATTGTTGCCTCTTCGATACCGATCGCTGGCATTTGGACAATCGACAAGAGGGGCGCGCGAACGGTTGTATGGTGATCAACAACCTGACCAGGCTGGACAGGATCAGGGAATGATCGTGTCATGCCAAATTCGAGTTCGCGAAGTTTTAGAGTGTGATCGTTGGCATTGGAGGTCTGCTCCATTCCGTATTCGAGCATGAAACGAACATATTCCCTCTCGGCTTCGATCTGGGCCTGTTGAATGGCGCGGATGGGTGCGCCAAGCAGCGCGCCGATTTCATAGTCGTCGTTTGTGTCGGCCATTTTATCCTCCTGAAAGAGAGGGGGCGAGAACAGAATGCGTCACGCCCCGCTAGTCAAACCGACTATTCGGCCAGATCAGCTTGGGCAGAAATTGAATCTGCAAAGATCGATAGAACGCGCTGGTACCCTTCGGGGACGCGCTGGCGGGCCGTCATATTCATTTTCAGTGTGGCACTACGATCCTGATCTCTGCGTTCGGTCCTTTGATAGGCTGCCGAAACGCTCATAGATGATTTGAAGCTCGCTGTTGTCGTCGCTTCGCCGGACACTTGCCCGTAGAGAAGCTTGTAAAGACCGCCCGTTGCACCTTTGACCGTTGCGGAACTGGTGACTTCACTTTCCGCCTTGTAGGACCCGGCGAGTTTAAGCTGGTTTTCCCGCGAAAGTGTCTCTTTGATGTTAAATTCAAAGCCTACGGTGAGATCTTCGATTGCAATATGGGGTGCTTCGACCATGGCCAATAGCGGCACGGTGAGTGTTGAATCGACCTCGGAGCTTTCGCCCGTCGTCGGGTCTGTGACGACCTTTTTGTAATTGAATTCGGCCTTGCGCATTTCGCCGAAATCATCGGTTCCCATGACGTCAATGAATTCGATTGTCGAATGCGCGGATAGAGCTTGCGCATCAACCGCTGCTGTCAGTGGAGCCGAAAGATAGTACCCAAGTGGTAAAGCCTGAGTTTCGGCGGCAATATCAACTTTTGCCATGGCTAATCTCCAGAACTAAATTTTGTTGAATAGTCAGGGAAGCGTAGGAAAGCCATGTTGACTGAAATAGTATTGAAAACGATACCACGGTAAAAGATGAGAAATTGGTGATGTTTGTTTGCCTGATCGGGCATCGGAATTTTTCAAATCATTCCGAGAGCTTAGTTTCTGGTTCTGGTGGCGAGCCTGTCCGCGTCCTGTAATCGGACGAAGTCAGGGAAAGTAGGGATAACCCAACCCTGAAGGTGGCAATTAAGCAGGTGGGTGGTGGTTAATTGCTGGTCAGACTTCTTTGGAATCGTCAAATTGGGCCACTCCTTTTTGCTAATGAGGTGCCCAATTTTTCAGGGGTATTTTATTCAAAGGCTATTGGAACAGCGACAAAACATGAGCCGGTCCTGTGGGGCGTATGCCAGTGGGATTGAGTGCTTTGATCGAATAATAGCCACCCGTGATGTGGTCCATATTGACCGTTTCAATAACACCGGGGAGCCACAGAATACGCTCCATATATGCGGATAGACGTGGGTAGTCCGCGATTTGCCTGCGATTGGTTTTGAACAGTCCGTGATAGGCAGCATCGAAACGGATTAGCGTTACGAAAGTGCGAATATCGGTTTCAGTCAGGGTTTCACCAAATAAAAAATCACTCTCAAGGCGGTCTTCAAGCATGTCTAAGGTATTGAAAACACTTTCAACTGCTTCATCGTAGGCATCCTGCGAACTCGCGAACCCCGCTTTGTAGACACCGTTGTTCAGCTGGTTGTAAATCACATCATTCAAGGCATCGATTTCCGAACCGAGGTGTTCGGGATACAGCCTGTAATCGCTTTGCACGAGGTGTTCGAAGGCGGTGTCGAACATGCGAAGAATGTCTGCGCTTTCGTTATTCACGGGGACGTTCTGTTTGGTATCCCAGAGGAGCGGTACCGTCGCACGTCCGGTGAATTCTGGCGCGGCGAAAGTGTAGATCTCGTGTAGATAGGATGCGCCCAAAAGGGGATCTTCGTTTACGTCGTTCCGTCCGCCAAAGCGCCATCCTTGGTCTGTCAATTGCGGGTTAAGAACGACCACGTCGATCACTTCGTCGAGCCCTTTGAGCTTGCGGGCGATTAGCGTTCGAGAGGCCCAAGGGCAAATCAGAGTTACGTAGAGCCTATAGCGGCCTGCTTCAGCTTTGAAACCTCCGGTCCCGGTTGAACCTGCCGTCCCATCCGGTGTTATCCAATTGCGGAAGCTTGACACCTGCCGGACAAAACGTCCCTTGCTGTCAGCCTTCTGCACGGGTTGCCAATCGCTGGTCCATTTTCCATTTACAAGCATCGCGCGGTCCTCAGGCAGGGGTGTAGATGTAAGACCGCATCGACACGGAGCCGAGGTCGATGACATCCGACATGTAGGTCAGTTCGTCTTTTTCATCCGAAGCACCCGCGATGGTGAGCGCAGGAAGGTAGTGATCAACAGTCGGGTGCGCCATGCGAAGTATTGAGCCCAATTTTTGCGGATCAGACAGCGTGGCAAAGTCCCGTTGGCTCAGGTGATGCGCGAAGAGAGCGTCGAATTCCAACGCAAAGTCATGTGGGCTTCCTTGAAACCGCAGAGCACGGAGATTGTGAACCACGTTCCCCGAGCCCATGATGAGAACCCCATGGTCCCGCAAACTGGACAATGCTTTACCGACTTCGAGTTGATAGTCGAGCCCTCGGGTCATATCGATCGAAACCTGAAATACAGGTACGTCTGCTTCGGGGTAGAGATGTTTCAGGATGGTCCACGCTCCATGGTCGAGCCCCCAAGTGTCATCTTCTTGCGCGTGATGGCTCGATAGCAGCGTGACAACTTCGCGCGCTAGGTTAGGTGCGCCACTTGCAGGATATTGCTGGGCGAAGAGTTCATCGGGGAAGCCATAGAAATCATGGATGGTTTCAGGTTTTTCGGAAACGCTCACGAGCGTTGTGCCGCGGCTCATCCAATGAGCTGAAACGACAAGAATTGCTTTGGGCTGCGGAAGGTTCTGTCCCAAAGCCGACCATGTGCGGCTGAACTGAGTGTCTTCGATCGCGTTCATCGGGCTTCCGTGCCCAAGAAACACCAAGGGCATACGGTCAGTGCGCGCAAAGCGTTCACGTAGGTTCTCAAGATCTTTGGTGATGCTCATTGGGCAACTCCTTCTGTGTGCGGCGGCTTTGGCAGCGTCATTCGTTGCAATGAACTTAGGGCTTGTTCACAATCAACAAAATGGCGATATATTGGGAATAACTATCAACAAAATGTTCTTAAAGGTTAGCGTGTGGATATCGTTGACGAACTACGAGCCTTTGTTGCCACAGCGCAGACGGGTTCGTTTACCGCTGCCGCTGATCAGCTTCGTGTGTCCAACCGGCTCACGTCAAAGTATGTTGCAGAGCTTGAATCGCGGTTAGGTGTGCGATTGTTCCAGCGCACGACACGTAAGGTCGGTCTAACACCCGCAGGTGAGGATCTATTATCTCGGGCGCCCGCGCTGTTGGACGAACTTGACGAGCTGCTATCTGAATTGGCCGAAGGATCCCGCGGTTTCACGGGAGTTCTACGCATTTCAGCGCCGGTGACTTTCGGGGAGATTTATGTTGCTCCGATGTTGGGTCGGTTTGCAGAACTGAATCCCGAACTGACCTTTGATCTGAGGTTGGACGATCGGTACGTTGATCTGGCGAGCGAAGGTATCGATCTGGCATTTCGTATTGGTCAGTCAGACATGCTGTCGCTAAAGACCCGAAAACTTGGTTTGTTCCGGTCGGTTGCTGTCGCAAGCCCGTCCTATCTGGCGCAATACGGAATGCCTGAAACGCCCGAAGACTTAGCAGGCCATTCCTGTATCATCGATACCAACCGCCGCCGTTTGCGCCGCTGGTCATTCTTTGATGGTGATAAAGAACGGACGATCACTGTTCAGGGGCGGTTTCAGGTGAATTCGGCGCAAGCTGCAGTACGGTTCGCAACGGCGGGTCTGGGCATTGCCTATGCACCGCGCTTTGCGTTGTCTTCTTCGATGGCGACGGGTGGCTTGGTGCCGGTGTTAGATCGTTTCACAGGGGAAACCGGACCGGTAAGCGTCGTCTATCTGGAAGGGCGACGGCTATCACACAAAGTCCGCGCGCTTATCGATTTTGCTGCTGCAGACATTTCGACGGCTGACGTTTTGTAGCAATAGAAATACTCAGCAGGAGTCAGTAGACTCATGCGTGCAGCGCGAAACACTAGGCTTTGTATGACCGATAAATCAGAGAACACACTGGCACGTGGGCAACAACGCGGCTCTCACGGGCGGCAACAAGAAGACGGCGTTCTTGTCATTCGCACAATCGCGATGCCAGCAGATACCAACCCGTCAGGAGATATTTTCGGCGGATGGTTGATGTCGCAAATGGATTTGGCGGCGGGAAACATGGCAGGTCGTGTTTCGCAAGGACGAGGAGCAACTGTTTCCGTTGAAGCGATGCAATTCCTGCGACCTGTTAAGGTAGGCGACGAAGTGACCCTATATGCCACCCTTCGGCATGTCGGGCGCACCTCTATGCGTATCCATGTGGATGCTTGGGCGCGGCCACGATATTCGGACAAAGCTGAAAAAGTGACGGACGCCGACTTTGTCTTTGTGGCTTTGGACGAAAACGGTGCACCGCGCCCTGTTTTTGACGGTCAGGAATAGTTCATTTCAGAACCTAGTTGCGCCTGCTTGGCAGGCGGAGAGAGAACGTAGATCCAACGCCTTCTGTGCTGTTTACAGTAATCTCACCCCCCAAAAGATGTGCGAGATTGCTGGAAATCGTCAGCCCGAGCCCCGCACCACCAAAGTTACGGGTTAGCCCTGCTTCGACTTGATAGAATGGTTGGAACAGGTGTTTGAGTGCGTCTTCACTAATGCCAATCCCGTTATCTTTGATCTCGATGACGATGTCATTTTTAGCTGTCCGATGTGTGTTGATTTCGACTTTGCCGATCCTGTTAGGGAGGCGCGCGGAAAACTTCACTGCGTTTCCAACGAGGTTCATCAAAATCTGACGCAAACGGATGGGGTCGGTTTCAATGATCCCGGTTGCATCAGCATCAAATGAGGTTACGAGCTGGACATTGCTCCGCTCTGCTAAGGGGTTCAGTAGCTTTGTCAGTTGCTCCAGCTCATCCGCGATTTCTACCAATTTGAAATCGATTGCCAGTTTGCCAGCTTCGATCCGCGAGAAATCGAGGATATCGTTGATGATCGTCAGGAGCAGGTGCGAAGACTCTTCGATCGTTTCCAGCATCTTGCGTTGCTTGGGTTGAAGATCAGTATCGCTGAGCAGCTCTGTCATTCCTAGAACCCCGTTCATCGGAGTCCGAAGCTCGTGGCTGATGTTGGCCATAAACTGGGATTTTGTCTTGTTGGCCTCGTCAATTTTGTGACTTGCCACCACAAGGTTTTCGCCAACCGATTGCAGTTCTTTGATCTGATAATCAGGTGTTGGCGGAACCGCATTGTCGGTGGTTAGATCAGAGAATTGCTCTGCTATTTCTTCAAGTGGTGCACTGATCTTGCGGCTCATGATCTCTGCTCGTCTCCACAGGAACACGAAAAAGATGATGTAGAAAACGAAAAGGCTGCCGAGCATCAGCAACGCAACAATGTCGAGCTGTTTGCGAAGACGGATGGATTCTGCGTAGATTTCGTTTTCTGGTGTCAGCACGAGAACTTTCCAACCCACACCCGGAATCTCGGCCCAAGAAACGGCCATGCGTTCCTGCAGGGTTAGGGTCGCGGATCCTTGTGAGTTCTCTTCTAGCTCAGTGGCTAGGTCTATGGTGTCACCACGCCTGAAGATATTGAAATCGGAAGGTTTAAAGGTATCTGAATGGATCGCTTCTTGGTAGCTATAGCTGGTGAGCTCTGACATTCCGAAATCGACTTCACCTTGTTCGGGCATTGCCAGAATGGTTCCGTCTCGGCTGATGAGGATTGCGTAGCCGTCCCACGGTAACGACACATCAAGCAGGTCGTTGACGATTGTGTCGATGGTTATGTCGATACCAACCACTGCTTCCAATGTGTCACCTACATAGGACGGTGCGATCGCAGACACCATCCATCCTGAACCTGCCGGATCAACGTAGGCACCGGTCCAGACGACGTTCCGATCAGGATTATGTTCTGCATCGGCGTCGTAGTAGAAATTGTATGAGGCGATATCCATCTTTGAAGGATATTGGCTAGCCACATCAAAATAGGGATAAATCCGGTTATAGGAATCCCAGGTGTTGAGATAGATTTGAGCGATCATCGGGTTTGAATCGACGATCGATTTCATTAACGGATCAAGCCGCGTTGTTCGCCAAACCTTATCTTGTTCTGCTTCTCCGACCGGAAAGAAACCGCTGTAATAGACAGCAGAGCCACCGTTATCAAAGGTCGAATAAAACATCCCGTCCTCTGTATAGGCCATGCGGGATTTCTCTTCGGGGCTGACATCGGCGGGCAGCGAAAACGCAAGAGCTGTCTGGTCTGCGTAGACTTGAGTAAGGTCAGTTATGCCATGGAGCTGCTCTGCAATGCTACGAGCGCCATTTTCGGCCCAACTGCTCATTTCCCGATTGGAAAGCTCTGAGACAAGGTCAACCTTGCTGGCGTAGGTAAATTGGTTTGCCGCCCAGTACAGGCCTAAGAACGAAAGCTCGATCACCAGAAGTGGAATAAGTGCCGCGCGCAGGTATGACCGCCACAACCAGTTGGCCAGAGGGAGACGCTTCCCTTCGCGAAGGGGCGAGGATTTAACAGTAGGCATCGTCTAGAGTTCCTCCTATGCGGTGCTCGCTCCGCAGCTTTCAAGCTATAATGGCATTATGCAAAAATTTCGTTGACCTGTATCATGTATGATAACCAGTATTGTGCGGCGGTTTCGAAACATAGATATGGTTAAAAGCGCCGTCACGATTTACGCTAGCAAATATGAAAGTCGCACACGAGAGTTTACCTGAAATTATGCTTCCTCGGTTGCCTATTTGGATTTCGCCGCGGCGTTCAGGAAGTACCGAAGATACCGTCTTTCTATCCGGAGCAGCGCTGGCGCATTTACAGGTTCTGATAGATATCCCGGCGGTTCCGATTTCATTGGTCTGTGAGCGATTGGCGCTAAAGGCTGCGGAAACCTGTGTTGCAATTTCCGGACGTCCTGAACGCGAAGCTGACCTTAGGGATGCGATCCATCTATTGCGAGCAGGGGATCAAGCAGGTCCAGCCGGAGAGGTTTATCAGATATGGAAAAGAGCCGTAGAACGGCCTTTGTCGATCAAAACCGTACAGCGGGCTCTCCCTATGTTTTCAGCAGAGCAAATACGATTGTGGATGGAACCCGCCGACGGAACACCGGTAGCTCGTGCGTCGGGGGTAATCGAAGCCGTATTAGCCGATCATCCTAGAAACATAGCAGCCGCACTTGTTCTGGCTGATGTAGCGGTCGCGCAGACGTTCGGATGGTCGCGTATTGTACCGCTTCTTTCGGTCGGACTGCGCGCTAGGGATCTTAGATTAACAGGCGATGACCTTAGATTTGCATGTCACGGTGCAATGGTTGTTGCCGTGAAAGAAGCTGACCGCCTAATCCACGATCTGACCCGCCGTGCTGCGCGGCTTCAAGACGTGGCGCCAAAGCTTCGTGCCAAAGGGGCTGCCGATGCGGTTGAGCTGTTTATGACCCGCGATGCGCTTGCTCCGTCTGCTCTTCCGCTGCCCGATCGCGCTGCCCGGCGATTGTGTGACCGATTGGTTGCTTTGGGCGCAGTGCGGGAACTAACCGGACGGGATACATTCCGTCTGTATGGGGTGTGAAATGGGAGAGCAGCCATTCGACCGCGACCTGATTGATCTACCGCCAGAGCAGCGCTGGCAGGAATGGATGCGACGGGTCGAAGCCGTATTGTTTGCAAGCGCGCGTCCGGTCAAAAGAGAAGACCTTGCGCGGATTGTAGGGAACGGGGTTTCAGTCGATCTCGTCGTCGAAGACCTTGCGGCCGATCTAAATGGTCGAGCGTTCGAGGTGGTCAAGCTTGCAGATGGTTGGGTGCTCCGCAGTCGCAAGGTTTACGCGCCGGTGATCCGCGAGGCAGCAGATGTAGCAACGCAAATTCTGGACCTAAGCGATTTCGACGTCGCGGTTCTTGCGGCGGTAGCCTATCACCAGCCGATTACAAGGGACGGACTGAAGGATATCTTTGGCAAAGAAATCGGACGGGACCTGATCGGACGGCTCCATTCACAAGGATTGATTGCAACCGGACCAAGGTCGCCGCGCCGCGGTGCTCCTTACACCTTTGTAACGACAGATCAGTTCCTGATCGCATTCGGGATGGAGTCTTTGCATGACCTTCCAGATAGTGAGCAACTACAAGATGCTGGTATCAAGAACGACGCGACATAAAGCGTTCGATGTCCGTTTCGCTCGGCTGCTTGCCTGAGAACACTTCGATGTAATCCGGCATCCGCTCTATACGCTGGTCCAATGGTTCGCTGATCTGCATAGAGATATAGCCTATCTGGGTGTAGAGCATTGTGAGCGCCCTGACTTCGGCATCGTTCTGATCGTAGCCAAATCGTAGAAACATCTCTGACATTGCGGCCTTGCGCCGTTCATCGGCCTTATCAAGGCGCTGTTGAAGTGCGGGGTCATTGCGGGCCCAGTTTCTGATCGCAAGATCAAGAGGCGAGTCAAACAGCGTGTCGTCGATCCAACAATCGAACAAATTGAAGATCGCTTCGCAGATGCTGTCGGCATAGGCTTCGCATCTGGCCACGAGGTTTCCAGTATTCTTGTCTTCCCAATGACGGATCATCGCCTCAAGTAAGGCATCGCGATCTTTGAAATGCCAGTAGAACCCCGTTCTCGTCATGCCCAAACGTTTTGCCAACGGCATGATTTTAACGGCTTCAACTCCGTTTTCGGTGAGCGCTTCGTAGGCAGCCTTGAGCCAAGCGTCTTCGCTATCGCGGGGAGGGGACGTGTCAATCGCGGTCATATGACGGAAATAGACCCACTTGACACATATGTCAAATCTAATGACAGATATGTAAATCAGGGGAGAGTCGAAAGGCCCACAGCATGACACAAGATGTGATTGAGCCGCGTAAGCCGCGCCGTAGGGCGCGCGGGAAATCTGCACCGCGGAGCGCGATGCCGGGGCAGAACCCGCATCTGGAGGTTCCTTTCATCACCCGTGGTATTCCCACCTATGATATTCTGGGTGAGGAAAGCCTGATACGGATTGAAGAAACAGCCGACAGGATACTGGCCGAAATCGGGATCGAATTCCGTGATGATCCAGAGACAGTCAGTTTGTTCCGAGACGCAGGCGGGGACGTTACGGAATTGGACAGCAATCGCTGGAACATTCGGTTTGAACCGGGATTGATCCGCGCAATTCTAAAGACAGCGCCATCACGGTTCACCCAATTCGCCCGCAATCCGGCAAGAAATGTTGAGATCGGTGGAGATGCCGTTGTTTTTGCGCCGTCCTACGGGTCTCCTTTCGTAATGGACCTTGATCGGGGGCGGCGCTACGGCACGATCGAGGATTTCCAGAATTTCATAAAACTTGGTCAGTCGACTCCGTGGTTGCACCATTCGGGTGGAACCATCTGTGAGCCAACCGATGTGCCGGTTAACAAACGCCACCTTGATATGGTCTATTCCCACATCCGCTATTCGGATCGCGCGTTTTTGGGATCAATTACGGCTCCGGAACGGGCAGAAGATTCCATCGCAATGTGCCGCATTCTGTTTGGTGAAGCGTTCGTCGATCAGAATTGCGTCATTATGGGGAACTTTAATACGACCTCTCCGCTGGTATTGGACGGGGTCACGACCAAAGGTATCCGTGCATACGCAAGCGCAAACCAAGGGTCTATTCATCTACCGTTTCTTCTAGGCGGTGCCGTTTCGCCGCTGACTGTCGCCGGCTCTGTCGCGCAATGCTTGGCAGAGAGCATGGTGTCTTGTGCGCTTACGCAGCTGGTACGCCCTGGTGCGCCCGCCGTTTTGGCATCTTTCCTGAGTTCAATGGCGTTGCGATCCGGCTCGCCGACCTTCGGGACGCCTGAGCCTGCTTTGGGTTCTCTTGTCTTCGGACAGTTGGCGCGAAGATTGGAAATGCCGTTGCGATGTGCAGGAAACTTTTCAACGTCCAAGCTACCGGACGCGCAGGGCATGCAACAGGCGATGATGTCGATGATGTCGGCCGTGCAATGCGGGGCAAACTACGTGCTGCATTCGGCGGGTTTCCTAGACGGGCTTCTATCTATGTCATACGAAAAATTCGTAATGGATGCCGATCTGTGCGGTTCGCTTCACGCCTACCTCAAAGGGGTGGAAGTGAACGAAGATACGCTCGGTTTTGATGCGCTTGAGGAAAAAGGCATTGTCTCGATCCTCGCTGAGCCGACGCTGATCGCCGTCTCGGGCGAAACGGCGAGCTTCCTCGCCGGGGGCGAGTTTCCTATCCCTGTCGGCACCAATTCGTCT
>JBNKUW010000071.1:0-12597 GCA_050298835.1 Marivivens sp. | reverse complement strand
CGTTTGGACAGCGATTGGGTGATCGTCGTCGCACCCGCACCGGGGGTGGTGAAGTCGATCCCCTTGTGGGCATAAAACACCGGATCTTCGACCTGCAAGAGACGCGATAGCCGCTCCGCTCCGAGCGCGTTTCCCCCATGGTTCGAAGCAATCAATTCATCTGCCTTTTGCCGCAGGCTGTCCGCATTGCGCGTGGCATCGAAATAGCCCTTCGCCCCATAGGCAAAAGCCGCGATGACAACAAGCAGGACAAGGAAGAGGAGTTTTTTCAAAAGCCGGATCATGGCGGCGTTATAGCCAATCCGACTACAGTCGCCAGCGCGGTTGCTCTGGTGAGGACGGGATCGGCAAAGGGTTGCTTAGGGGGGGGCGCAATCAAGGGCTCTGAAAGCCCTTGATTGAGACGCCGGTTTAGCTGTTTGTGTTGCCAGAGAACCGTGTTGCGTCCTCGGCGGCTTTGCGGATGGCGTTCGATTTGTGGACGGTTTCCATGTATTCCGCCTCGGGATCGCTGTCATAGACGACGCCGCCGCCGGCCTGAATATACAGGTTCTGATCCTTGAGAACCGCGGTGCGCAGGGCAATACACATGTCCATGTCGCCATTGGCGCTGAAATAGCCCACGCCGCCGCCATAGACGCCGCGCTTTTCGGGTTCCAATTCGTCAATGATTTCCATCGCGCGAACCTTGGGAGCGCCCGAAACCGTGCCCGCAGGCAAACCCGCCAGAAGGGCAGAGACCGCGTCCTGATCGTCGGCCAGTTCACCAACCACGTTGGATACGATGTGCATGACATGGCTGTAGCGTTCGATGATCATTTCATCGGTCGGACGGACGGTGCCGATCTTGGACACTTTGCCGGTATCGTTGCGGCCAAGGTCAAGGAGCATGAGGTGCTCTGCCAGTTCTTTCTGGTCGGCCAGCAGGCTTGCTTCGTTCGCTTTGTCCTCTTCGGGCGTCGCGCCACGGGGGCGGGTGCCTGCGATGGGACGGATGGTGACTTCGTTTCCGAACACACGCACCAGAATTTCCGGGCTTGCCCCGATGACTTGGAAACCGTCGAAGTTGAAAAAGAACATGAACGGCGACGGGTTCGTGCGACGCAGCGACCGGTAGAGCGCAAAGGGCGGTTCGCGGAAATCTTGTGTCCAGCGTTGGGCAGGGACCACCTGAAAGATATCACCGGCCTTGATGTATTCCTTGGCCTTCTCAACCGCAGCCTTATAGCCCTCGCGGGTAAAGTTCGACGTGGCAGGCGCGGCTTCGTGTGGGTCGTGGTATTCACGGCTGTCCATCGGCATCGGACGGTCGAGCGCGCGTTGCGCATCCATCACCCGTTCGGCGGCTTGGGCATAGGCTGCTTTGGCCGACAGACCCGAACTGACCCAAGCCGGAGCGACAAGGATCACGTCCCCTTTGACGCCATCCAGAACGGCCACAACAGACGGACGCATCATCACCGCATCAGGCAGGCCGACCGGATCGGGGTTCACGTTGGGCAGATGTTCGACCAGACGGATCATGTCGTAGCCCAGATAGCCGAACAGACCAGCCGAGGCAGCGGGCAGATCGTCGGGCAGTTTGATCGCGCATTCCGAAATCAACGACCGGAGCGAGGTCAGCGGGTCAGTGTCTTCGGCGACGTAAGCGTCGTCGTCATAGCGGGCCGCACGGTTCACACGGGCGGTGGTGCCGTTGCAATCCCAGATCAGGTCAGGGTTCATGCCCACGATTGAATAGCGGCCACGCACCTCTCCGCCGGTGACGCTCTCAAGGACAAAGCTGTGTTTCGCAGCGCCCGTGAGTTTGAGCATCAGCGAAACAGGCGTGTCCAGATCAGCGGCCAGACGGGTGTAGACGATCTGGTTTTCTCCGGCGTCATAGCCACGCTGGAAGGTTTCGAAATCGGGGCTGAGGGCCATCACTCGTGTCCTTACTGGATTTGCGCGTTGACGGCGTTGACCGCTGCCTGATTGACCGAGATTTCAGTCTGCGCTGCGATCTGGCCCATGGTGATCTGCATCACGTCCTGAGCAATCCCGTTGGCGATCGTTTCCTGGGTCCGTGTCCGCAATGCGTCCACATCCGCGTCATCGGTGGCGGGCGGCTTGATCGCGTCTACACGGGCCAGAACAGCGCCACCGTTGTAGGGCATGACAAAGCTGCTGCCGGGGGCGGTGGCAAAGACCTGCTCCATGAACCCTTGCGGCGTGTAATCAAGGAACGTCTGACGGTTCACGTCGCCATCAACCGATGCGGTCAGGCCCAAAGTTGCGAAATCTGTGTCTGCGGTTATCTGACCGGACAGGTCTTCGGCATAGGCAACAACCGCGTCCTGCGTGGCTTCGGCCAGCCAACCGGCGCGGACACCGTCCATCACGTCTTCGATCGGCTGAAGCGCCGGTTCCTGAACCGCTTCGACCCGCAGAACGAACAGCCCCCCGTCAGAGGTTTCCTGAAGTTCAGGGTAAGCGCCGATTTCGGCAGCCGCAGCAGCAACACGGAATTCAGGGTAGGCGGCCATACCGTCCGTGCTGTCAGCCGTCCAGTTAATGGTGCCAAGCTCCATCGCGGTCTGGTCGGCAAGGTCTTCGACACGGGCGCCACCTGCAATCAGGTCTGCCATTTGTTCGGCGATATCGCTGATCATCCGGCGGGCACGATCACGACCCAGCTCTGCGCGCAGTTCTTCGCGGGCTTGTTCAAACGGAATGTGCTCTGCATCGAGAACCGCGTTGACGCGGAACAGGGCAGGGCCAACGAGCGTCGGCAGCGGGCCGACAACGTCACCGGAGGCGGCGGCAAAAACTGCATCGCCAGCAGCGTCCAGTTCGGACAGGGACACATCGCCAAGATCAACGTCATCCAGCGTCAGGCCACGATCGGTCACCAGCGTGTCAAAATCGGTTTCACCTGCAGTGATCGCATCCATCGCGGCTTGTGCGGCGGCGTCGTCAGCAAATCCCAGACGTTCGACCAAACGGCGTTCGGGTGTGTTGTAGTCTGCGCTGCGCTGGTCATAGAGGTCTTGCAGGGACTGTTCGTCCACATCGACCGAAGACAGCATCATGTCCGGTGTGATCGACGCATAGACGATCTGTTTGGTTTCCGGCGTTGTGAAATCTTCGGCGTGGGCATCGTGATAAGACGCCAGTTCAGCGTCTGTCGGCTCTGCAATCGGAGTGGTCAGTGCGGTCGACTCAATCTGTGCCCATGTAATGTCGCGCCGTTCGGCCAGAAAGTTGACCAGCGTTTCGGTGTAGCCTTCGGGGACGGAATATCCGGCGACCAGACCGATTTGCAGCGTCGTTGCCGCCATTTCATCCCGCAGTCCGGTTTCATAGGTGGCTTCCTTGGTGCCCATCCGGCGCAGCGCATCTGCATAGATTTCGCGGTCAAAGCTGCCGGTGAACCCTTGGAAGTTCGGATCGTTGCGGACCGCTTGGCTGACGCGGAAATCGCCTACGGACAGACCCAATGACGTGGCTTCGTTTTCAAGCACACGGCGGTTTACAAGTTCGCCCAGAATTTGCTGGTCGATCCCTGCGGCCTGCGCTTGGGCAAAGCTGATCGGAACGCCGTACTGCTGGGACAACCGGTCAAGACCATCGCGGACTTCGATCGCGTATTGGTTCAGGGTGATCTCTTTGTCACCAATCGATGCCAATGTGTTGTTCCGGCCCGTCAGGCTCGTGGTGCCGAAACCCAGCAAGCTGAAGAACAACAGACCGAGGATGACATAGACGCCCAGTCTGGTCTTTTTTTGCGTTGCCATCACTGGCCTCCCTATGTGGTCTTACTTGCCCGCTCCGGGGCCTCGCGAAATCAATAGGCGGGCGAGGCCAGAGGTGCAAGTCGCCCCCTCGTGCGGGGGCTATTCAAATGTTGGAGATTGCGTGTCGCGATCAGTCTTCGCCGCGGTAGGGTTGCACGTATTGCAGCGCCATATCCCACGGGAAGAAAATCCACGTATCCTGACTGACCTCGGTGATAAACGTATCCACCTGCGGACGGCCCTTGGGCTTTGCATAGACAGTTGCGAAATGCGCGTTGGGGTACATTTCACGCACCAGTTCGAGCGTTTTGCCGGAATCGACCAGATCGTCGATGATCAGAATGCCGGTGCCGTCCCCCATCAGCTCTGCATCGGGAGCCTTGAGGACACTGGCCGATGACTGGCTCTGGTGGTTGTAGGATTTGACGCTGATCGTATCGATGGTGCGCACGTCCAGTTCGCGGGCGATGATCATCGCGGGGGCCATGCCACCGCGGGTGATCGCAACGATCGCTTTCCACGCGCCGTCTTCGGCCGGTCCCTGTCCGTCAAGCCGCCACGCAAGCGCACGGCTGTCACGGTGGATCTGGTCCCAAGAGATGTGGAACCCTTTTTCATGCGGAAGACGGTCGTTAGACACCATGTTCGGTCCTTCAGGTCAGGGCGATTTTCAGGCCGAGGAGGGTCAGGAGCCCTCCGAACGTACGGTCTACACCGGCCTTCAATCGCAAATAGGCAGAGCGCGCACGGGGGAGCGAAAACACCCGCGCGACGACGATATACCAGAGCGTTTCGTTAACGAAAACCGCAAGTAGAATAGCCAGACGCCACGGCAACGGCGTGTCCACAGGGACAAGGCCGACAAAGACGGCGCCGAAAAAGATCGCGGGTTTGGGATTTGACGCAAAGGTCAGGAACCCGAAACGGATCGCAGACCAGACCGATCGCGGCTCTGCCCCTTCGGTTGGTTCGGGCAGCGGCTCGGGGGCGTGTTTCCACATCTGGTACGCAATCCAGAACAGGAACAGGGCGCCGATCAGTTTGAGACCGGTAAACAGGGCAGGGACAAGCTGGAACACCAGCGCAAGCCCCGCCATCGCAGCCCCCGCCCAAAGGATCGCACCCAGCCCGAACCCGAAAGCCAGCGCAGTTGCAACCTTGAACCCGTCAGAGGCAGCCGTGCGAATGGCCACGACAAAGCTCGGTCCGGGGGAGATCGCCGCCGCAAGATGGATCAAAACGATCGACAGGAATGCGGCGACGGTCATGGATTATTCCTTGTTCATATCCGGTGCGTCCACGGCTTTCATGCCGACGACGTGGTAGCCCGCATCAACATGGTGGGTTTCACCCGTCACGCCAGTGGACAGATCGGACAGAAGATAGAGCGCGGAACCGCCGACCTCGTCAATGGAAACGTTCTTGCGCAGGGGCGAGTTGTATTCGTTCCATTTCAGAATGTAGCGGAAATCGCCGATACCCGAAGCGGCCAGCGTTTTGATCGGACCGGCAGAGATCGCGTTGACGCGGATGTTATCCTTGCCCAGATCTTCGGCGAGATATCGGACAGACGCCTCAAGCGCGGCCTTGGCAACGCCCATGACGTTGTAATGCGGCATCACGCGTTCGGCGCCGTAGTAGGTCAGCGTCAGGCACGATCCGCCGTCGTTCATCATCGCCGATGCACGTTTAACGACAGCCGTGAACGAGAACACAGAGATGTCCATCGTCATCAGGAAATTGTCGCGCGATGTATCGACATAGCGGCCGCGCAGTTCGCTTTTGTCCGAGAAACCGATGGCGTGAACGATAAAGTCCAGCTTGCCCCAGCGACCTTCAAGATCGTTGAACAGCGCATCAACAGAGTCCATATCGGACACGTCACAAGGCAGAACAATGTTCGAGCCAAGCTGCTCGGCCAATGGGCCAACCCGTTTCAACAGCGCGTCGCCTTGATAGGAAAATGCAAGCTCGGCACCGGCGTCCGCCAATGCTTTGGCAATGCCCCAAGCGATGGATTTGTCATTGGCGAGCCCCATGATCAGCCCGCGTTTGCCCTGCATCAATTGCGTCGACATTTCTTCCCCTTGCCTTTTTGGCTTGATTTCGGTTCGGTGTAGGCGATTGCAAAACAGTCATCAAGACCGCTGACGACGTCACGTCAATATTGGCATGGAATTGGTGATGATTCTGCATCGCGATCAGGATGAAGAAAGACAACCATGAGCGACCGAAGTGGCATTTTTGCCGGAGACGATCCATTTGAATTGTCCCGACGCTGGCTTGCCGAAGCCGAAAAAACCGAAACGAACGATGCCAACGCGATCGCGCTTTCGACCGTTGACGCGGATGGGCTTCCTAATGCGCGGATGGTCCTGCTCAAGGACATCGAAGACGATTCATTTGTCTTTTACACCAACTACGGAAGCCAGAAGGCCCAAGAGCTCGACGCTGCGGGCAAGGCCGCTTTCGTCATGCACTGGAAAAGCCTGCGCCGGCAAATCCGCGTGCGCGGCATGGTTGAGCGCGAAGATGGTCCGCAGGCTGATGAATATTTTGAATCCCGCTCTCTCAAGAGCCGTCTGGGTGCCTGGGCATCCCGTCAATCACAGCCTTTGGACGGTCGGGGAACTCTTATGGCTGAGGTCGCTTCGATTACAGCTAAAAAGGGAATCAATCCGCCCCGTCCACCATTCTGGGGAGGCTTCAGGATTCGGCCTGTTGAGATCGAGTTTTGGGCGGATGGTGCCTTTAGGTTGCATGACAGGTTCAGGTGGTCGCGTGATGGTTTCGGCACCCCTTGGGTAATTACCAGGCTTTACCCCTGAATTTAACGCATAGTGAAAGGCAGTGGTCGCTTTTCCCTTGTCTCCCTTGGGCGAAAAATGTCTCCTAAGCGCATGAAGCCGCTGCCGGATGGGGGTGGGGGCAGGAACCAAACTAATGATGACTAAAACGATGACGGAAGAAATTTCTGTTAGGGGGCGGGTGAAATGGTTCGACCCGGGCAAAGGCTTTGGCTTTGTTGTTTCGGACGAGGGAGGTCCGGACATTTTGCTACATGCCAACGTCTTGCGTAATTTCGGTCAGAGCTCTGTCGCGGATGGGTCCGCGATTGAACTGACCACTCAAGAAACCGACCGAGGCCTCCAAGCAGTAGAAGTAGTAACGATCGAACCGCCTTTGACGCCAGCGAATGGGAGTACGCTGGCCGATATCGCGGATCTTGATCCGGAAGAACTGGAAAACACGCCGGTAGAACCGGCGCGGGTCAAATGGTTCGACAAAGGAAAAGGCTTCGGATTTGCGAATGCCTTCGGGTCTTCGGATGACGTATTTGTGCATATCGAAGTCTTGCGTCGTTCCGGTCTGGCTGATTTACAACCAGGGGAAGCGATCGCAATGAGAACCATTCAGGGCGAGCGTGGTAAGCTGGCTGTTGAGGTTCTGATTTGGGAAAGCATCATTTCCGGCAACTAACCATTTCGGTTATTGCGCTATTGAGCGTTGCAGCAGGTCCTGCTGCGGCGCTCTGTTCGTCTGATCGGGTGACGGTCAAGGGCGACTGGGGCCGCGCGCGGTTCAACGTTGCTGTTGCCGATGATCGCGAAGAACGGGCGAGGGGGCTCATGAACGTCCCTGAAATGCCGACGATGGCAGGCATGCTTTTCGTCTATCCGGAACCGCACGAGGTGGCCTTCTGGATGCACAACACGCTTATCCCCCTTGATATGCTGTTTGCCGATGAAACGGGTGTGATTACCCGCGTCCACGAAAATGCGGTGCCTATGGACGACACCCCGATCCCCGGTGGGGAAGCGGTGAAATTCGTTCTCGAAATCAATGGCGGGATGGCTGCGCGGTTGGGCATTTCCCAAGGCGATATGCTTCAGCATCCGCTGGTCGGAGATTTGGCAATATTGCCGTGTGAATGACGGTTTAGGTCTTTTCATTTTCTGCGATGGGCCTTAAAGGGTCCCTCAGTCGGGGCGTAGCGCAGCCTGGTAGCGCGACGGTTTTGGGTACCGTAGGTCGCAAGTTCGAATCTTGCCGTCCCGACCACTTCCAACACCTCCCCATATATAGTGTGGCGCCCGCAAGCAGAGTGCCTGTTTTTCAGGCGATTCTCTCGGTCACGAGCTGGATCGCCGAAAAGTTGACCCTATTTCCGAAAAACCTTCCAAAAGGAGAATTAGCCGCACCCTTCATGAGTGTGGTGTGGATAGCGCTCTATCCCTTCGTGCTAAGGCCTTGAACTCATGGAGGAGCTTGGCGCGCGAACGGATGTGGATAGATCGGGGGATGAATCATCAAGGCCCGCGTTTCGTGACGGTCAACAGCAAAGATGCTACATTTTGGTAAAAATTGTCGTTGACCCCCTAGGGGTAGTTTTGCCAATTTGTGGCCACGTCACGTTTCTGACACAATATCTTGTAGAGGCGTGATCGGGACAGGACTCAGGAAATATCGACAGCACGATTGGAGCTGTTTCAACGGGCATTTGCCCGAACGATGGATTTTTGCCTGCATCACCCGGTTCCGAAAAAAGGGGAAGGTATGTTGGGCGGGGGACCGCCTGTGGGGTAGAACGGACCATAAGAAACGGTCCCGCCAGAGGCTATAAAAACGATGAAGATCGAACGTCATTTCACCAAATCAGGTCAGGACGCTTACGCGGAAATCGCGTTTCACACCACAACATCGGAAATCCGCAATCCGGACGGTACGATTGTCTTCAAGCTCGACAATTGCGAAGTTCCCAAAAGCTGGAGTCAGGTCGCATCCGATGTGATCGCCCAGAAATACTTCCGCAAGGCCGGTGTCCCGACCGAGGTAAAGCGCGTTCGTGAAAAGGGTGTCCCCGAATTCCTCTGGCGGTCTGTCCCGGCTGATGATGCGACCTTTGACGGTGAAACCAGTGCAAAGCAGGTGTTTGATCGACTGGCTGGCGCGTGGTGCTACTGGGGCTGGAAAGGCGGCTATTTCTCGACCGAGGAAGACGCGCAGGCCTATTATGACGAAATGCGGTTCATGCTGGCCAAACAGATGGCCGCGCCGAACTCCCCCCAATGGTTCAACACCGGTCTGCATTGGGCCTATGGCATCGACGGTCCCGCACAGGGACACCACTATGTCGATTACAAAACCGGTAAACTGACAAAATCGACCTCTTCTTACGAACATCCGCAGCCTCATGCCTGCTTTATCCAGTCCGTATCTGACGATCTGGTAAACGACGGTGGCATTATGGACCTCTGGGTCCGCGAAGCGCGCCTGTTCAAATACGGCTCCGGCACCGGCACGAACTTCTCCTCCCTGCGTGGAGAGGGCGAAAAGCTTTCGGGCGGCGGCAAATCGTCGGGCCTCATGGGCTTCTTGAAAATCGGGGATCGCGCCGCTGGTGCGATCAAATCAGGCGGGACAACCCGTCGGGCAGCCAAGATGGTAATCGTCGATGCAGACCACCCCGACATCGAAGATTTCATCAACTGGAAGGTGATCGAAGAACAGAAAGTAGCTTCGATCGTGGCGGGGTCGAAAATGCACGAGCAAAAGCTCAATGGCATTTTCGCCGCCATCGCCGATTGGGACGGGGCAGAGGCAGATGCCTACGATCTGTCCAAGAACGAAAGCCTGAAAGCCGCCGTTCGCGACGCTAAAAAATCGTCTATTCCCGAAACCTACATCAAACGCGTGCTGGACTACGCCAAACAGGGCCACACCAGCATCGAATTCCCGACCTACGACACCGACTGGGATTCAGAAGCCTACGCCAGCGTTTCCGGCCAGAACTCCAACAACTCCATCCGTGTGACGGACGCCTTCCTAAAGGCGGTCAAGGACGATGCGGACTGGAACCTGATCAACCGTAAAACCGGCGACGTGTCGAAAACCATCAAGGCCCGCGATCTGTGGGAACAGGTGGGTCACGCCGCATGGGCCTGTGCCGATCCGGGCATCCAGTTCCACGACACCGTAAACGCATGGCATACCTGCCCCGAAGACGGCGCGATCCGCGGTTCGAACCCGTGTTCGGAATATATGTTCCTTGACGATACGGCCTGTAACCTCGCCTCGATGAACTTGCTGCAGTTCTACAAGGACGGTCAGTTCAACGTCGAAGCCTACATCCACGCCACCCGCCTGTGGACGCTGACGCTCGAAATTTCTGTGATGATGGCGCAGTTCCCGTCCAAGGAAATCGCCCAACTGTCCTACGATTTCCGCACGCTCGGCCTTGGCTATGCGAACATCGGCGGCCTGCTGATGAACATGGGCTACGGCTATGACAGCGCCGAAGGCCGCTCTATGGGTGCGGCCCTCACCGCAATCCTGTCTGGTGTGTCCTACGCGACCTCTGCGGAAATCGCCGGTGAGCTCGGCGCCTTTTCGGGCTATGAGCGGAATCGCGACCACATGCTGCGCGTCATCCGCAACCACCGCAACGCCGCAATGGGGCAGAGCGACGGTTATGAAGACCTTGCCGTCAAACCGATCCCGCTGGACCACGCCAATTGCCCCGATCAACGTCTGGTCGAATACGCCAAACATGCATGGGACGAAGCCCTCAGCCTTGGTGAAAAGCACGGCTACCGCAACGCACAAGTATCGGTGATCGCGCCCACAGGGACCATCGGCCTTGTCATGGACTGTGACACCACAGGGATCGAACCGGACTTTGCGCTGGTCAAATTCAAGAAACTCGCCGGTGGTGGCTACTTCAAGATCATCAACCGCTCCGTTCCGGCCGCTCTTGAAACGCTGGGCTATTCTTCGGCTGAAATCGAAGAAATCATCGCCTACGCTGTTGGCCACGGATCTATCGGGCAGGCCCCTGCGATCAATACCACGTCGCTGATCGGCCACGGGTTCGGCCAACCAGAGCTCGACAAGATCGAAGAAGCGCTCAAAACCGCCTTTGACATCCGGTTCGTGTTCAACCAGTGGACGCTTGGCGAAGAATTCTGCCAGAAATCGCTGGGTATTCCGGCCGCGAAACTGAACGATCCCTCCTTCGATCTGCTCCGTCATCTGGGGTATTCGAAAAAGGATATCGACGCTGCGAATGACCACGTTTGCGGGACCATGACGCTCGAAGGGGCGCCGCACCTGAAAGAAGAACACTACAACGTGTTCGACTGTGCCAACCCCTGCGGGAAAAAGGGCAAACGCTACCTGTCCACCGATGCCCATATCTACATGATGGCCGCTGCGCAGTCGTTCATCTCCGGCGCGATCTCTAAGACGATCAACATGCCGAATGACGCAACGATCGAAGACTGCCAGAAAGCCTACGAACTGTCGTGGAGCCTCGGCGTGAAGGCCAATGCGCTCTATCGTGACGGCTCGAAACTGTCGCAACCGCTGGCGTCGGCACTGGTTGAGGATGACGACGACGCCGCAGAAACGCTGGAAAGCGGGACCCCCGTCGAAAAGGCCGCCGTGCTGGCCGAAAAGGTCATCGAAAAGATCGTCGTTAAGGAACTGATCCGCAGCCACCGCGAAAAGATGCCCGAGCGCCGCAAGGGCTACACCCAAAAGGCGGTCGTCGGCGGCCACAAAGTGTACCTGCGGACGGGTGAATATTCGGACGGCTCTCTGGGTGAAATCTTTATCGATATGCACAAAGAGGGCGCCGGTTTCCGCGCGATGATGAACAACTTTGCCATCGCCGTGTCGGTCGGCTTGCAATACGGTGTGCCGCTGGACGAATTCGTTGATGCGTTCACCTTTACCAAATTCGAACCGGCAGGGATGGTGCAGGGCAACGACTCGATCAAATCGGCGACCTCGATCCTCGACTACATCTTCCGCGAACTCGCGGTCAGCTATCTGGACCGCACCGATCTGGCGCATGTGAAACCGCAAGGCGCGTCCTTTGACGATCTGCACAAGAAAGAGGACGAGTCCAACATCGCACAGCCGAGTGAAACTGCGGCGTCCAAGTCATTGGAAGTGTTGAAACAAATCTCTTCGACGGGGTACTTGCGCAAACGCCTCCCCGAAGAATTCGTCGGCATGAGCAGCATGGGAGCGACCGCCCTTCACGGGGCTGACGTAGATGCCGCGCTGCACACCATGGTGCCCGAGGTCAAAGCCAAGCAAGAAACCGCTATCGGTGCCGTGACCACCATTTCGGCCCGTGACAAAGCCAAAATGCAAGGCTACGAGGGCGACCCATGTGGCGATTGCGGCAACTACACATTGGTGCGCAACGGCACCTGCATGAAGTGCAACACCTGCGGCGCAACGAGCGGGTGTAGCTAAGAGATCCGGAGCCGGTGCGCCGGCTCCAGACGCGGATCGGGATACAGGCAAAAAGCTAACGGGCGGTAAAAAATCCACCCGATCCGTGATACTGGGGGCCTACGGGCCCCCATTTCTTTTCGGGATCACCCCAACCGGTGCAGATACCCCTTATAGCGGACGATACGTCCGAAAACGGGGATCGAAATCTCAATATCGAAATGGAACCGGTCGTCGCGCACAGTTTCGTAGGATGTGCTCGACGGAAGCAGGAAACGGGGGATCGGAATGCCCAGAAACCACCCGCGCAATACCGGAAACCCAAGCCCCGTTTCGTCCGCGTTCAGCCCCACGACAAATTTGAAAAGGCCGAATTGCTCTATTATTTCAGAGCTGCCGTCCTGCTCGTGAACAGAAATCCGCGAATGGAACTTGCGCCCACCGAAACAGCGCCTCCAAATCTCGTAGTCTCCGATACGTTCGATATTCACCTTTGCAGTGATGTCGCCGCTCGCTCCGGGGAAGCCGATCATCTTGCGAATGAGCCACGCGAACGGGGAGCGGGTCGTGGTCA